>NZ_JBSFJU010000142.1:0-7908 GCF_053598215.1 Kitasatospora sp. NPDC001175
CTGATCACCCGTGGTGCGCTCACCACCTTCTCGATCGCCAACGACGTCGCCAAGTACTTCGCGATCATCCCCGCGATGTTCGCCGGCGTGTACCCCGGTCTGAAGCACCTGAACATCATGGGGCTGCACAGCCCGACCTCGGCGATCACCTCGGCGATCATCTTCAACGCGCTGGTCATCATCGGGCTGATCCCGCTCGCCCTGAGGGGTGTGAAGTACCGTCCGGCCGACGCGAGTTCGCTGCTGGCCCGGAACATCGGGGTCTACGGCATCGGCGGTCTGATCGTCCCGTTCATCGGGATCAAGCTGATCGACCTCGTCGTGCAGTTCATCCCCGGCCTGAGCTGAGAGAAGCAGGAAATGTCCAAGCCACTGCCCACCGCCGTGCGTACGCACGCGACCGCGCTGCGGATGCTGCTGGTGATGACCGTGATCCTCGGCATCGCCTACCCGCTGCTGGTCACCGGGATCAGCCAGGTCGCCTTCGCCGACAAGGCCAACGGTTCCATCGTCAGCTCCGACGGCAAGGAGATCGGCTCCAGCCTGCTCGGCCAGAACTACAACCTCCCCAAGAAGAACCCCGACGACCCCAACGAGCAGGCCCAGCCGGACCCCAAGTGGTTCCAGCCGCGCCCCTCCGCCGCGGGTACCGGCTACGACGCCAAGAGCTCCGGCGCCAGCAACCTCGGCCCCAACAGCGCCGACCTGCTGAAGGCGGTCGAGGACCGCCGGTCGTCGGTCGCGGCCTTCGACGGCGTCGACCCGGCCACCGTCCCGGTGGACGCGCTGACCGCCTCCGGCTCCGGCCTCGACCCGCACATCTCGGTCGCCTACGCCAAGGAGCAGGTCAACCGCGTCGCCAAGGCCCGCGGCCTGTCCGCCGACACCCTCAACCACCTGATCGACAAGTACACCGACGGCCGTTCCCTCGGGTTCCTCGGCCAGAGTGGAGTCAACGTCGTCCTGCTCAACAAGGCGTTGAGCGAAGAGAAGTGACAATGTCACCCACAAATCGGTGACCGACCGACCCGGGTACGGGGGCCACGCCCCGCACCCGGGTCGGTCGCCCGTGTACCCGCTCGTGTGCTATCCGCTTGTGTGCCCGGCCCTCTCCGGGGCCGGGCACACCCTCCGTATGGAAAGAGCAGCGCTCATGTCCCGTGACCTCAACCCCGGCACTCCCGTCCGCCGTGGGCAGTTGAGGGTGTACCTCGGCTCGGCACCCGGTGTCGGCAAGACGTACCGGATGCTGGACGAGGCGCGCAGACGGCGGGACCGCGGGGCGGACGTGGCGGTCGGGTACATCGAGTGCCACGGGCGCCGGCACACCGAGAACATGCTGGACGGGCTGGAGCTCATCCCGCGACTGAGCCGCACCTACCGGGAGACCGAGTTCCAGGAGATGGACCTGGAGGCGGTGCTCGCGCGCAGGCCGACCCTGGTCCTGGTGGACGAGCTGGCCCACACCAACATCCCCGGCGGGCGCAACGCCAAGCGCTGGCAGGACATCGACGACCTGCTGAACGCCGGCATCGACGTCATCACCACCGTCAACATCCAGCACCTGGAATCGCTCAACGACGTGGTCCAGAAGATCACCGGCATCCCGCAGCGGGAGACCGTCCCCGACGAGGTGGTCCGCCGCGCCGACCAGATCGAACTGGTCGACATGGCCCCGCAGGCACTGCGCCGCCGGATGGCGCACGGCAACGTCTACAAGGCGGAGAAGGTGGACGCCGCGCTCTCCAACTACTTCCGGGTCGGCAACCTGACCGCGCTGCGCGAACTCGCCCTGCTCTGGGTCGCCGGACGGGTGGACGAGGGCCTGCGCGACTACCGGGCCAGCCACAACATCGACCGGGTCTGGGAGACCCGGGAACGCGTCGTGGTCGCCCTCACCGGCGGACCCGAGGGCGAGACCCTGATCCGCCGCGCCGCCCGGATCGCCGACCGCACCGCCGGCGGCGAGCTGCTCGCCGTACACGTCACCAGGAGCGACGGCCTGGCCGGCGCCTCACCCGGGGCACTGGCCCAGCAGAGACAACTGGTGGAGACCCTCGGCGGCAGCTACCACGTTGTGGTCGGCGACGACATCCCCACCGCGCTGCTCGCCTTCGCCCGCGGCCGGGACGCCACCCAGCTGGTCCTCGGCACCAGCCGCCGCGGCCGGATCAACCGCTTCCTCACCGGACCGGGGAACGGACAGACCACCGTGGACGCCTCCGAGGACATCGACGTCCACATGGTCACCCACGAGTTCACCGGCCGCGGCAGGCTGCCCTCGCTCGGCCGGCGCCACTCCAGGCGGCGCACCGTCGCCGGCTTCGCCTCGGGCCTGGCGGTGCCCAGCCTGCTGACCTTCGTGCTCTCCCAGTTCCACAGCCAGGTGAACCTCACCACCGACGCGCTCATCTTCCAACTCGGCGTCGTGGCGGTCGCGTTGCTCGGCGGCGCGGTCTCCGCACTGGTCGCCTCGCTGGTCGCCTCGCTGCTGCTCAACTACTTCTTCATCCCGCCCATCCACACCTTCACCATCGGCGAGCCCAACAACGTCATAGCGCTGCTGGTCTTCGCGGCCGTCGCACTCACGGTCTCCACCGTGGTCGACCACGCCGCCAGACTCACCTCACGGGCGGCCCGCGCCACCGCAGAGGCGGAGACCCTGTCCACCCTGGCCGGCAGCGTGCTGCGCGGCGCCGACGCGGTGCCCGCGCTGCTGGAGAAGTCCAGGACGGCCTTCGGGATGGACTCGGTGGCGCTGCTCGACCGGGCCGGCGGCGAGGTACTGGCCCGAAGCGATGCCGAGACGGAGGCGGGCTTGGCCGAGAGCCCCGCGATCACCGAGATCGCGGTCGGCAAGGACGCGGTGATGATACTGACCGGCCGCCGGCTCCCGGCCGCCGACCAGCGGGTGCTCACCGCCTTCGCCGCCCATGTCGCCGCCGCCCTGGAACGCGACCGGCTGGCCACCGCCGCCGCCGAGGTCGAACCGATCAAGGCCGCCGACCGGATGCGCACCGCCCTGCTCGCCGCCGTCAGCCACGACCTCCGCACCCCGCTCGCCGCCGCACTCGCCTCGATCGGCTCGCTGCGCAGCCCCGACGTCGAGTTCTCCCCGGAGGACGAGGCCGAACTCCTCAGCATGGCGGACGCCTCCCTGGTCAAACTCACCCGCCTGGTGGACAACCTGCTCGACATGAGCCGGCTCCAGGCCGGCGCGCTCACCCTCCACCTGGCGCCCACCCACCTGGAGGAGGTCCTGCCCCGAGCGCTGGACTCCCTGTCCGACCCGGACGCCCCCGTCCAGCCGCTCGACCTGGACACCGCACCGCCCGTCCTGGCCGACCCGCCGCTGCTGGAGCGCGTCCTGGCCAACGTGATCACCAACGCGCTGCGCCACAACGCCCCCGGCGCGCCCGTTCTGGTCGCCGCCTCCGCCTACCAGGACCGGGTGGAGGTCCGGATCGTCGACCGCGGCCCGGGCATCGCACCCGAGGACCGCGACCGGGTCTTCCTGCCCTTCCAGCGCCTCGGCGACACCGACAACACCACCGGCGTGGGCCTCGGCCTGGCGCTCTCCCGCGGCCTCGCAGAGGCCATGGGCGGAACCCTGGAGGTCGAGGACACCCCCGGTGGCGGTACCACCATGCTCCTCACCCTGCCTGCCGCCGGAACGGGAGAACCCCAGCCATGAACCACATCCTGGTCGTGGACGACGAACCCCAGCTGCTGCGCGCACTGCGGATCAACCTGCACGCCCGCGACTACGCCGTCCTCACCGCCGCGACCGGCGCCGAAGCACTGGAGTCCGCCGGACGCCTGGCCCCCGACGCGGTCCTGCTCGACCTCGGCCTGCCCGACCTGGACGGGATGGACATCATCCGCGGCCTGCGCGCCTGGAGCTCGGTGCCGATCATCGTGCTGTCCGGCCGGAGCACCACCACCGACATGGTGAGCGCCCTCGACGCGGGCGCCGACGACTACCTGACGAAACCGTTCGTCATGGACGAACTGTTCGCCCGGCTGCGCGCCGTGCTGCGCCGGCCCGGCAGCGAGGACGCCCCGAGCACGGTCACCATCGGCAGGCACGTGGTCGACATGCCCGCGGGCACCGTGACCGGCCCGGACGGACCGGTCCGGCTCACCCCGACCGAATGGAAGATCCTGACCCTGCTGCTCGCCACCCCGGGCCGGCTGGTGCCCGGCCGCCAGATCCTGCGCGAGGTCTGGGGCCCGCAGGCCGAGGAGCACGGCAACTACCTGCGCGTCTACCTCGCCGCCCTGCGCCGCAAGCTCGAACCCAACCCCACCCGCCCCCGTCACCTGATCACCGAACCGGGCATCGGCTACCGCTTCGAACCCTGACGGGTAGCCGGTCCAGGGCACGCGGAGCCGAGGCGCGAGGACGGGTGTGCGGCCGACGCGCCGGGCCCGCGCGGAGCAGACCTCGCACCTCGGCCCGGCCCGTCGTACGGCCTCGCGCACCGGCCGCCACACGGCTCCCCGCGCCCCGGACCAGCCGCCCGTTAACAAGGTGTCAAGATCGGTCCCGGAGGTGCCAAAGGCGCGTCAGGGAGCGCGAGTATGGGCTCCGCACGCCGTAGCGTCAGCGGTACGGACGCGGCTGTTCCTCGGGGGAGAGACAGGCCGCGACCACCGCCGGTGATGAGCTTCACCGTTCGACAGCCGGCGGCCAGGTGATGGGGAGGGGACGCGCGGCGATGGCAGCGGGTGTATCGGGCAGACCGGTCAAGCCGGCAGGGGAGACCAGTCCGCCGGGGGCGGCGGACGACGGCCAGCCCGGTCCGATACCCGCACCGCGCGTCCCACGCACCTCAGCCGAAGCGCATGGAGCACCTCCGGGACCGGCCGTGGAAACCTCACCGCCGCGGTCGGTCCCGCGAGGCCTGACCGGGCTCGTCGAAGTGCTCAAGTCCACTGCCCGGAAGCCGGGTTCCTGGACCACCCCACGGCTGGTCCGGGCCCTCACCGCGCTCTGCCTCGCCGCCCTCATCACTGCAGGCGCCATCGCCGCCACCGTCCTCGACGGCGCCCGCACCGGCACCGACACCATCGGCCACGACAAGGCCCCGCAGGCCGTCCGCGCCGCCGACCTCTACTTCGCGCTCGCCGACATGGACGCCCAGGCCGCCAACCTGCTGCTGGCCGGCGCCGACCCCGACTACGCCAAGCTGCGCGCCGAGACCCAGCAGACCTACGAGCAGCGCCGCGTCCAGGCCGACTCGGACCTCCAGCGCGCCACCGAGGCCGCCGCCGGGGACCCCGCCGGCGAGCAGGCCGTCCACACCGTCATCGACGACCTCGGCCAGTACGAGAGCCTGGTCGCGCGAGCCCGGCTGCTGGAGGAGCAGGCCCACGCCCCGGCCGGCCGCCCCTCGCCCGACGCGCTCGCCGCCTACCGCCAGGCCACCGACCTGCTGCGGCAGCAACTCCTGCCCGCCGCGGACCGGGTGAGTTCGGACAACGCCACCATCGTCGACCGCGTCTACGCCAGCCGGCGCGCCGACCTCGCCGCCGGACGCTGGTGGCTGCTCGCGGCCGGACTGGCGGCCGTCGCCGCCCTGGTCCTGCTGCAGCGCACGCTCGCCGTCCGGTTCCGCCGGGTCCTCAATCCGGCCCTGGCCGGCGTCACCCTGCTCACCGTCGTGGCCGTCGCCGCCGGCTACACCCTCGCGGGCACCGCCGACCGCAACCTGGTGGTGGCCAAGAGCAACGCGTACGACTCGGTGATCGCGCTCAGCCGCGCCCGCGCCGTCGCCTACGACATGAACGCCGATGAGAGCCGCTACCTCACCGACCCGACCCGCGCCGCCGCGTACGAGCAGACCTACCGCGACAAGAGCCAGTCCATGGCCCGCGTCGGCGGCTCCACCCTCGCCGAGTACGACCTCCGGCTGGCCCAGGCGGTCGACTCCCACCGGGCAGACCCGCACGGCACCGTGCCCTTCGACGGCTTCCTCGGCGACGAACTGCGCAACATCACCTTCCCCGGCGAGGGGGAGGCGGCGGAGAAGGTGCTGACCGACTACCGCCAGTACCAGCGGGACGACCGGGAGATCCGCCAACTGTCCGTCCAGGGGCGGCTGAAGGAGGCGGTCACCTACGACACCGGCAGCGCGCCAGGTCAGTCCAACGCCGACTTCGGCCTGCTCTCCGACGCGCTGGACGGGGTCATCGCGATCAACCAGAAGTCCTTCGAGGGCGCCGTGGCCGCCACCGACCGCGACCTCGGCGCCGGCCTCGCCGTCGGCGGCGGGGTGCTGCTGGCCGCCGCCCTGGCACTGACCGTGCTCGCCGTCCGGCCCCGGCTGCGCGAGTACCGCTGAGCGCGGGCCGGCCCGTCGGCCACCGTTCCACCCTGGACGCGGGCCCCTGGGGAGAGCAGCCCTGCGAGGAGCTCAGGGCGCGAAGCTCATGATCATCAGCTTCTCGGGATCGGGGAACGGGACGAAGCCGACCCTGGCGTAGACCTCGTGGGCGTCGACGGTCGACAGCAGCACGCGTTTGAGCGCGTAGGGGGCGAGGTGGTCGCGGACGGCGGCCGCCAGCCAGGTGCCGAGGCCCAGGCCCCGGTGGTCGCGGTCGATGTAGACGTCGCAGAGCCAGGCGAAGGTGGCCAGGTCGGTGACCACCCGGGCGTAGCCGACCTGCGAGCCGTCGGCCGCGTAGACACCGAAGTTGACCGAGGCCCGGACGGACCGCTCGACCGTCTCGCGGGAGCGGCCGAGCGCCCAGAACGCGTCGGTCGACAGCCAGTGGTGGACCAGGTCCTTGTCGAGGCGCTCCGGGTCGGTGTTGACCTGGTACCCGTCCTCCCTACGAGTGATCATGGATCCGGACGGTAGCACCGGGAGCCAGTCCGTGTCCGTGACTTCGACCGGCCGGAGCGGTCACGCCGGGGCCACGGCCGTGGCGCGGTGCTCGCGCAGCGGGCCCAGGCGCAGCCCCCGGGCGCGGCAGGTGTCGACGAGGCGGGGGAGGGCACCGAGGGCGGAACGCCAGGAACCGGGGGCGGCGGTGCAGTCGGTGTCGTGGAGGAGGACGGTGCCGCCGCCGGCCAGTCGGCGGGTGACCGTGCGGTGGACCGAGTCCGGGGTGGCGGTGGCGGTCCAGTCGCGGCCCCAGGTGCTCCACAGGACGGGGGTGAGCCCCAACTCCCGGGCGGTGGCCAGGGCTCCGGCGGTCAGGACACCGTACGGCGGCCGGTACCAAGCGGGTTGAGTGCCCGTCAGATCCGCGATCACGTCGCGGGCCCGGGCGATGTCGTCGCGGACGGCGCTCGGCGTGCGGGCCAGCAGGCAGCGGTGCTGGTAGCCGTGGACGGCGATCTCGTGGCCCGCCGCGACCAGTTCACGGCCGAGGCCCGGATCGCGGACCAGCATCCGGCCGAGCAGGAAGAAGGTCGCCCGGACGCCCGCCCTGTCCAGTTCCGCCAGGAAGTGGGGAGTCGAGGCCGGGTCGGGGCCGTCGTCGAAGGTCAGGGCGACATGGTCGGTGTCCCCGTACCCGCACAACTCGGGGGTGAGCCAGGGCCGTACGGCGTTGAGGGCGCTGAGCGCGGGCGCGGCGTGGGCGACCGCCAGGGAGCCGGCCGCCAGCACACCGGAGACGGCCAGGGCCTTGGCCACGGGGTCGATCAGGTTGCTCACGAGGCCAGCTCCCGGGTGTTGCCGCGGCGGAGTGCCGGCGGGACGGCGGTACGGGTGCCGGGTGCGGCGGCGGTCGCGCCGGCCAGGGCGGCTATCACGTGGTCCGCGGGGACGGCGGCCTCCGCCGGGCGGGCCGGGGTGGAGCGGAGTGCCTCGCGCAGCCGCGGGGCGAGTTGTCCGGGCGTGCGGATCCACGGGGCGAGCCCGGCGTCGTCGAGGGCCGCGGCGTTGGTGACGC
>NZ_JBSFJU010000143.1:0-7743 GCF_053598215.1 Kitasatospora sp. NPDC001175
CAGATTCGACAAGCGCGGCTACGTCTACCTCGGCACCGTCACCGCAGCCGCACTCGTCATCTGGCTTCGCTCGTGATCGCCAGGACACTGCCTAGTACGGGCAGATCCGACAACGCCGGAGCGCGGCCGGCAAGGCCCACCACCGCCACGAACAGCGGCACCGCCGACGCGGCGAGCGGCAACGGCCGTCCGTACCGGCAGGCCACGCACAACAGCGTCAGGAGTCCGATCAGTTCGGCCCATCCAGGGGTGCGCTGGAGCACGGTGCGCTCCACCAGTGAGGTCGTCAGCAGCGAGACGGCCGCCGCGGTGACGGACAGCGCGCAGGCCGTCCACCTCCGGCCGGCCCGGTACGCCGGCAGTGATCCGGCGGCCGTGACCAGCGCCAGGACGCCGCTGGCGACGACCGCGAGCCCGATGCGACTGCGGCTCACCACACCCGCGTCCAGCACCAGGAGCAGCGCGCCGACGCACGCTGCGGCGACGGCCTCCGGTGCGGGGCGCAAGAGCGACAGGGGCATGGAGAGGAGGATAGACGACCGCTCGCGAGCCCAGCGGCCGGGGAAAGAGGATACGTACTTTCGGCCGATGCCACTCCCAGGAATGCAGCCTTTCGGCCGCTCCGGACCTGCCGAACGCAGCCCAGAATGAACCGCGTACCAATCGGCCAACGCGTCATCAGGAGGCGCCGTGAAGTTCCCCGAATCCCGTACGTACGTCAAGTCGATGCTGGTGACCGGTGCTTCGGTCATGGCAGCGGTGTCACTCACCGGCTGCGGCCTGTTCGGCAAGAGCTGGGACGTGAAGATGGAAGTGACCGGCCCCGGGACCACCGACGTCAGCTACAGCTTCTCCGGCGAAACCAACGCAAAAACCGCGGCGCAGCAGCGGTTGCCCTGGACCAGGACGCAGAACGTCGGTTTCGGCTTCAACGGCCTGGGGGTCAAGGGCGCGGCTCCCGGCACCGTCTGCAGCATCTACGTCGACGGCAAGCTCAAGGACCAGCAAAAGCCTGATGCCAAGGGCAACCTGTCGTGCTCCGTCCGCCTCAAGAACTGATCGGGCTGACCGGGAGTCCGGCGCCTGACGAACACCGAGAGGGAGCAACCGTGAGGACTGTTCGGACGACCGGTGCCGCGACACGTACCACCAGCCGTTTCAACCGGGTGCGATGGCACTGCTGCTGACCGCGGCCTGCGGCGATGACAAGGGCAAGGGCGGCGATGCGGCCCGACAGCCGGCGCCGCTACCTCCAGCGACGCCGCGGATGCGGCGAAGACGTCGGTCGCGGTGCTGATCCGGCTCTGGGCCCGGGCCAAGGCCCTGCTGGACCACGAGCACGCCCGAATGCGCATCGGGCAGGTCGCCGTCCCGTTCGGCATCTGCGTCGAACCCGGCAACGTCAGGGCTGGCGGGCACGCCTGCCCGTTCCGGTCCCGCCGCCTGGGCTGCGATCACTTCCGCACGGATTACCCGTCCTACCTGCCCGACCTGGAGACCTACCTGGACACCCTGCTGCGAAACCGGGAACGCCTGGCCGCGGCAGGCGAACTCGACAACTGGGCCCGCGCCGAAGCGACCCCGTCCGACGAGGAGATCACCCGGTTGCGGCACCTCGTCCGCAGAGTCGAGACCGACCTCGAAAGCCTGGCGCCGGAGGACCGCGAGGAGATCCGGGAGGCTACCGCGACCCTGCGCAAGAGCCGCACCGTCCAGCTCGGGATGCCTACAGTCAGACCGCCGGCTGCCAGTCTTCGACTCGACCGAGACGCATGCACCAGCCATCACCGACCAGCCCCCTCGCCCAAGCCCGCGCTGACGAACAGCAAGTCGCCGACCTCAACGCGCAGTTCGCCGAACGGGACGAAGACCTGGAAGCTGCGCGGGCCACCAAGCGAGAACTGATGACAGACGCCGGTTGCCCTTGGTGGGATCGGCTGTGGGACGAGCTGTTCGCGCAGATGGGATGCGATCGGGACCGCGCCCCGCTGGCCTGCTGCGTCAACTCCGGCGCCCGCGACGGCGAACTGCCCGGGGCGCGCCTGGAGGACGTCGACCGGTCGGCCACCCCGAAAGGCCCTGGGCATGGAAAAGATCTTTTCCATGCTCGCCTCGTCCGGTACGGTCGTGGAGTTGTGTTCGCTGCTGGTGGCCCATGAGCTGCGCGCGTGGCCCTGGCGGCCCGCCGACTGGGAGCAGGTTTCTCTATGGCATGTCGTATCGGTGAGCTTGTGCTCGGTTGCCGCGACCCCGAACTGTTGGCGCAGTTCTGGTGCGAGGTCCTGGGCTACGTCGTGGTCGGCCGCGAGGAGGGCTGCGTGGAGATCGGGACGCCGGAAGGTTTCGGCGGTCCGCAGCCCACGATCTTCTTCAGCGTCCGGGACGAGCCGGAGCCGGGAAAGTCCCGGCTGCACATTGACCTCAACCCCACCGACCGCGACCAAGACGCCGAGCTCGAACGCCTCCTGAAGCTCGGCGCCCGCCGGACCGACATCGGCCAGACCGGGGACGAGCAGTGGCATGTCCTGGCCGACCCCGAGGGCAATGAGTTCTGCCTGCTCAAGTCCCGCATCAAGCCGCTCTGACGCTCGTCCGAGGCTCATCATGCCGCGGCTGCGGTGCCCCCGCAGCCGCGGCATGATCCGGGGTTGCCCGGGAACGAACCACCGCGTCCAGCTCTCCGGGGCGCGGCGCCGAGCGCGCAGCTGCTCGGCGGCGATGCGAAATTGGACCAGCGGGGAGAACCGTGCCTGCTCTGCCACCACCTACTCGCGTACGCCTTCGAGAAGGCCGAACCGGTACAGGGGCGGCGCCGGCGGACGGCAAGGGCTGAGGACTGCGCCCCGGCCGAGTTCTTCCCCACCACACGCGAGCTCGGCCGGGCGACCCTCGTAGGGTGGTCGCCGAGGCCGGTGGTCTCCAACTCAGGTCGACAAGGACGGACGCCGTGTCACACGCCATCACCGCGGACGGGATCCGAATCGCCTACCAGCCCCAGGGCGCGGGCGCCCCGCTGCTGCTGCTTGCCGGCCAGGCAAACAATCACCACTGGTGGGACGCGGTCCGCGGCGACTTCCACACGGCCCGCCGCACCATCACCCTCGACTACCGTGGCACCGGCGACAGCGACAAGCCCGAGGGGCCGTACAGCACCCAGGGCTTCGCCGAGGACGCGGTCGCGGTGCTGGACCACCTGGGCGTCGAACGGGCCGACGTCTACGGCACCTCGATGGGCGGGCGGGTCGCCCAGTGGCTGGCCGTCCGCCATCCGCAGCGGGTCCGCTCCCTGGTGCTCGGCTGCACCTCGCCCGGCGGCCCCAGGGCCTTCGAGCGCGACGGCACCGTACGCCGCTCGCTCGCCTCGCCAGACCCGGCCGAGCGCCTGCGCACCTTGCTCGACCTGATGTACACGCCGCAGTGGCTGGTCGCCAACCCCGGACCGCACCGCACCCTCGGCGACCCGGACTTGCCACCGCACGCCCGGCACGGCCACCTGCTCGCCAGCAACAGGCACGATGCGTGGGACGTGCTGCCGCAGATACTCGCGCCCACCCTGGTGCTGCACGGCACCGACGACCGGTTCAACCCCACCGCCAACGCCGCCCTGCTCGCAGAGCGGATCCCAGGTGCGCAGGTCCAACTGATCCCCGGCGCACGCCACGCGTACTTCGAGGAGTTCCGCGACCTGGTCAGCCCACTCGTGCTGGACTTCCTGGACCAAAGGGTTTCCCCTGCATAACCCAGTCAGCCGATTCGTCACAGACCGCCGTCCTGCCGCTCCGGGACGAACTGCGCGGCCTGTCGCCCTACGGCCCGCGACCTCGGCTGCCCGCTGATGCGCGGTCGGACGGTGACTTCACTCCTTCGAGAGCTGCGGCGCAAGCCGGTGCGCATCCCCCCGCGTGAGGCCCCGCTCGCCTCTACGAGCCGTCGCCCACCATCAGGGCTCGACCGGTCGGCGCCGGTGCACCGGATCGACGCCGAGCGGCTGCGGCCGACCAGAAGCTGCCGCCCCGCGGCACGGTGTTGGTCCGGTGCCCACGCTCGACCTGCTGGTGCAGATGCTCGGGGACTGGCGCAGGATTCCTGACCGAAGACGGTGCCCGGATCGCCGGTGCCTTCCCTGAGCTGGCGGACATCCCCGCCCCACGCTGCTCGGCGACAAGGACGCCTTCACGTTCACGCTGTGGCACCGGCTCGCCGTCGTCCGCACGCACCTCGCGTTCCTCGTCGACGCCCACTCGCGGTCAGTTGTACGGGCCCCCGTCCTCGACGTACAGCACCGAACCGTCCGCCTCGGCATGGCCCTTGGCGTCGGCGTCGATGCCCCTGAGAAAGCCGTCGCCGCTGCTCCACTCGATGTGGAGCCACTCCTTGCGGCGGCAGGTGTTGTGGAAGTACAGCGTCGAGGTGGTCCAGCCGTCGGCCCAGGACCAGTTGAAGCAGCCGCTGGTCCCGGAGTGCTGAGCGCGCAACCGGGCGGTTCCGGCGGTGGCCGCCGAGGCGGGAACTGCGATGCTGCCCACGGTGACGGCGGCTGCCGCCAGGGCGACCGCCGTACGGCTCGGCAGCCGCCGACGTCGCGGACGCTCCTGGCCGCCGCGCACCGTGGCCGCCGCTGTGGTGTACCTCACGCGAACTCCTTCCGCGGCGCGGGCGTCGGTCACCCGCACGGTCAGGCAGCCTAGACCGGGCCCGGCGTCGGACCCGGACACGGCACGCCGGTGCCGCCCCCGGGGGGCGCGGGGCGGGCATCAAGATTTCTCAATGCCCCTTGTCAACGCGGCGGGTGCCGCTGATTAGGCTTCGACCATGTCGAGTCAACACCGGGCGGCAGGTTCCGCTGATGGCCAGCTGTCGATCATCGAGGCTCTGGTTGACTTGCCGTTCCCTCATCAAGAGGAGAACTTGGTGAGGGAAGGCGGTTGGAGCGGGCCCGGCTATCACCTGGCCGTGCTCCCGGGAGAGCCAGGACTTCTGGGACGACCGGAGCGAGGAGATCACCGAGGCGGCGGAGCAAGAACTGGAGTCCGATCTCGCCGTACTGGCTGCGACTTTGACCGGCCGCTGGGGCAGCCCGACGTCGGTGGACCTGTGGCCGTATCTCGGGTTCGACCATCCCGTCCCCGACTACACGGCACCCGAGCCGCTCGCCTTCCCGAGCAACGTCGCCGGTAGTATGCAGGTATGGCAGTTGCCGTCCGCCGACCGTTGGCTCGCGTTGACCATCGGCCAGGCCGATCCAGAGTTCCCGTTCCAACTGCTTGCTGCTGCCGGTGAGGCGACCTCGCTCCGCGACGACACCGATGGTCACGGTGGGTGAGTTCGTCAGCGTATGGAGCCAGCACCGCAAGGCGCCGGCTCGCACTCAGCCGTGATTGACGGCGCGGTGCAGATGGCGGGGTGGACGGTGATTCGGCTCCCCGAAGGGTCGCGGTGGGACTGGGAGATCGTTGCCTGGGACGTCGGCCAGCTGCGTCTGGGCGCCGGCCATGACCTCACCTATCACCACGGGCTGGAGCCGTGCCGCAGCAGCGAGCCGCCGTCCGTCTCCTGCCCCGCCACGTTCATCCGCACCCGGACCCAACCCACTCGACGCCACGACAGCGACTCGCCGATCCGCACCGCTTGCACCCGGCCCGGCGGCGCTGCCCCTGGACTGCCGCCCGGGTGGGAACTTCGGGCGAGTGGGGCTGCTCGACGAAGGCGACGGCACGCACTTCGGCGATTGGGACTCCTGCGGTCAGCTGATCGTCGACCAGGCCGACGCATTCGAAGATGGCACCGCGTGCGCCACTCGCGACCGGTGCCGGTGGAAGGGCGCCTCGACTGGCAGATCGTCAGCTGATCGCCGATCTGGTGGCGCGTGTTGCCGGGTGCGGCGAGGCGCCGGGACGGCCGGTGCTTGCCGGAGCGGGCGGCGGCGGGCGGAGGTTCCCGGGCCGTCTTCTGGCCCGGTGGGCCGAATCAGCGGAGATCGGCCCTTGAGGGTGAGTTGCCGGGGCCCAGTCAGTTCGAAGTGCCGGCCACTGGCCGCGCCTTGGCGAGGTCGGTGGCGCATGGTCGGGTGTGGCGCGGGGGTCAGAGTGTCCGCAGAGTCGTCGCCGCCTTGTACGTGCGCAGCACCGGGGCCGTTTCGATGCGTGTCACCGCCTCCCACGCCACGCGCCGTGTCAGGTATGCGTGGAGCGCCTCCGTATCCCGGCACAGCGCGTGCGCGACCAGATTCGTCGGCCTGGTCGTCGCTGCGACCACCGCCAGTTCCTCGTGGCCCGCCAGCGCGCTCGCCACCGCGTCCAGGTGGGCCGGCGAGACCTGCATCCACAACAGTGCCGAAACCGTGACGCCCAGCAGTGCCGGGTCCACGTCCACGTCGAAGAACAATGCGCCGCGCGCCCGCAGTTCGGCAAGCCTGCGGGCCACCGTGGACGCTGTCGTGCCGGTCACCGCCGCCAGTTCCGTCAGCCCCACAGGCGACACAGCCCCGGGCAGCCCCGGGCCTCGTAGCAGTTGCCGCCGCCGTCCGGTCTTACCTGGCCCTTCGGTCGGCATTTTCCTCGCCGGACCTCGCGGGGGCGCAATCGAACCCGTCGGCCTGAGGGTGGCAAAACAGGGGGCCAGGGCAACCGATCAGTCCGCCGTTGCCGTCAGCTGCTTCGCAAAAGTGTCTGCGACCTGCGCAACCCACTCCGGATTCTCAAGCGGCGGGTAATGCCCGATGTCAGACACCCTCAGCAGCTGCGCCGCCGAGCCCATCTCGGCGACCGTGTCATCGACTAGCTCATCCTGCACGAAGAAATCGTCGGTGCCCTGCACGAGCAGGACCGGGCACCGCACATCGCCGAGCCGGCCGCGCAGATCGTGGGAAGCCCACGCCTGACCGTCGAACTGACCGGCCTGCTGGGAGGTGCTTCGCTGAAGCCACCTCAGCTCGGTTTCCTGCTCGGCTGTCAGCTTCTTGCTCGCCGAGGTCACCGCCGCATACTCGAGGTGATCCGTCCAGCCGGCATCGGGCGCGCTTTTCCGACCTGCCAGCAACGCGGCGGCCTCGGCCGACAGCGGTGTCCACGATGCTGCTTGCATCGCGACGACACCTCGATAGCTCTCTCCGTGGTGAGCGGCAAGATCCAGTGCCGTCAGGCCTCCGACAGAGGCGCCGAGCACGAAGGGCGAGATTCCAGGAAGCACCGTGCGCACGAACGCGTGCACGAACTCGGCGTGGTCGTGAATGGATGTCCCCGGCTGCCACTGTGCCGGGTAGGAACGGCAGTGCCCGGGAAGATCGGGCGCGATCGCGCGATATCCGCGTTCAGCAAGCAACGGCAGAAGAATGCCGGTATATCCGAGAGTCCGTGGCCCCCGGGTGAATGCACACGATCGGGACGCCTTCGCCGGCCTCGTCGAAGTAGGTGCGTGCACCGTTGACCGCGACATAGCGGCCCGTGATCGGTTCGAAGATCGTCATCGCTCAACTCCTTGCTGGTCACATACAGAGATTTTCCGGCCATTTGGCAGCGGCTTACCCGCGACCGGCACACCCCCCGGGGCCACCGCATCCTCCACCGCCGTTTCCTGGCGCCGGGAAATGAGTGGGGATGGCTCCGGGCCGTCCCGCATCGCGGCGGCCGCCTTCTTCAGACGCTCGCTCACCAGCTCGTAGCGCAGCCGCCTGCAGGAACGGCGTACCGTCCCCGTCCACCAGCAGCGAGATCCGGGCCTCGACCGCGACCAGACCGCCCTGCC
>NZ_JBSFJU010000144.1:0-7332 GCF_053598215.1 Kitasatospora sp. NPDC001175
ACCCGCCGAATACGAGACCAACTACTACCTGGCGACCACGAAACCCCTGGTCACAGCCACAACCTGAGATCTCTACCGAACCCGGGGCGGTTCAGGGGCGAGTGACGCCGAACTCATCGGCGCCTGGTCGCATTCACCCGATGGGCTGATAGCAGGGCCAACGATCGCATCTTCGCCTGACGTGAAGATGATCCTGGGTCGCATGAAGAAGTTTCCCGTAATGGCCGCTTCGTTCGCCCTCGCCGCAAGCCTCGCCTTCGCCCCGACCGCCAGCGCCGCCCCTGCGGATACGCCCACACCGGCCCTGGGCTGCGTCGGGGTGGTCAACCTTGACAAGCCGCCGTTGGGCACCGACATCGACGCAATCAAGCGCGCTGCTGCGGCACTGGGCCTGCCCGGAGTTCCGAACCGCCTCGGGGTCGTGTGCCAAACGCCCGAGCAGACCGACGCCGAGCACGGCGTGGTCAACTACCCTGGCGGTGGCCCGATCATCCTGCGCAAAACCGGATCAGCCCTGTTGCAGGAGTACTGCGCCAACTCAGTCAGCGAGGCCGGTGGGACCGCTTTCCTCCCCGGCACCAACATCCCCACCAGAGGACTGGTCGTCTTCGGATCGGGCTGCGTCACCCAGCCCAACCCGATCGCCGTGTGAACCGGCGCTGGGCAGCAACCGGAGCTAGACGCTCCTGAGCGCCCACAATGGCCTCGCACCGCCGATCCCCGGGGTGCGAGGCCATTTGTCGTTAAGAGGTCCCCCCACTGCCGCGAACTCGGGGACACGATCTGGCCGCCTGCCCAGCCCATCCAGACCCGTGTGCCGCCGTAGCGGCCAGGGCGGCCAGGGGAGTTACAAGGCCGATCCCGGCGGTGGCATCCACGGCAGGCCGCCGATCGTCTTCTCTCGGTCTGGCTCTCCACCAATGGGCTTGGACCATAGGATGGCACCCCACTGGAGGTGGCCTGTGTTCAAGAGCGTACGTACGGTGATGGTCTTCGCCGATGATCCGGAGACGTCGGCCCGCTGGTGGGGCGAACTCCTGGACGTTCCGGTGAAGCTGGACGTCAGCGACACGGGCGCCGTCTACGCCTGGGTGGAGATCGCTGGTGTCGAGCTCGGCTTCCATCCCGCCGACGACGAGCGCAATCCGAGGGGCGGCAGCCCGGTCGTCTACTGGTCGGTGGACGACGTGGACCGCGCACGCGAGTGGCTGCTGACTGCCGGCTGCGAGCACCACCGCGGCCCCCTCCAGATCGAGCCGGGCCGCCGCATCGCGCAGCTGCGCGACCCGTTCGGCACGATCGTCGGTATCGACGGTCCGTAGACCGACACCGAGGCACCCCCGTTGACGAACCGACAGGTTTGGCGGGGGCGCCTCGGCGTTTGATGGCCTACTGGTCCAGGCCGTGCAGGCTTTGAAGCCCGGTGGCTGCGGTGAATGCGCGCAGCGCGGCCTTCAGCGAGCTGGTCGTCCAGCTCGCGCCGTGCGCGGCGGTGGCGTTCAGGTAGAGGTCCATGACCTTTGCCGGGTGCATCTCGTGGCCGGCCTGGCGGTAGACGGCGGGGAGAGTGACGAGGTCGATCAGCCCGGTCACGTCCGGGCGTACGGTCTCCACGTCCAGCAGGACCACTGTGCCGTCGGCCCGAAGGCGCAGGTGCTCAGGTTTGAGGTCGAGGTGGCCGAGCGGTACCAGGGCGGGGCCGTAGGCGTCATGGTGCGCGGCCAGCACGTCGCTCCACGCCGTCGCATCGGCGATCCAGGCCGGGGCCGGAGCGAGGGCCAGGTGGGCGAGGGAGAACTCTGTCATCGCCTCGGTGGCGTACTGCGGCAGCCGGAGGCTGGCGGTGTGGACGGCGGCGATGCGCTCGGCCAGCACGGCGGGCGTCGCCGCGTCGGACCAGTCGGTCGGGTGGGGCAGATGCTCCAGCAGCAGCGACAGCGAGCTGTCGCCTTCCGCGTGCAGGTGCGGGATGGTCGCTGTCCCGGTTAGCAGCGCGTATGCCAGCGTTTCCCCTGCGTAGGCGATCGGGTCGGCGTGGAGTTTGAGGGTCAGTGGGCCGGTCGCTTGGTGCACGGTGAACACTGCGGCGGTGTACCGGGCGCTGACCAAGCGCAGCGTCCCGTCCACACCCGGGTGGTCGGCGGCCAGCGCCTGGCGGGCCCGGGCGAGGAGGGTATCCGGGTCGGCTGGCATCGGGGTGGCCAGCCAGCCGGCGGGACGGATGCGGGCCAGGCCCGCCAGTGCCTCGGCGGCGGTGGCCGGCGCCGTGGTCACCGGGTGCCCGCCGATGCGGGGATCGCGCTGGCCAGGTGCGCGTAGGAAAGAGCGGCGAGGTCTGGGCGCTGGTGCTCACCGTAGACGCGGAAGAAGGCGTAGACGGGGCTGTCGAGGGGTGCGCCGATGTGCCAGCACTCCATCGCGCCGCCGGCCACGTCCCAGACCTGAAGGTGTCCGCGTAGCAGGGCGGCGTAGTCCTGGAAGTGCAGCTCGGCGCCGAACGGGTAGAGCGCCATGGCCTCGTCACGGCTGGTCGGCTCGACCTGGGTGAACGAGGCGGTGGTGACGTCCCATGCGAACTGCAGGAGCTGGCCGCCGGGGCCGTCCAGCAGGCGCAGGACGGCTCGGTGGGCGCCGAGCGGACCGGAGAGGTACTCGTGGATGCTGCACGCCAGCGCGCCGGTGCCGGTGGCCAGCAGTTCGCGGCCCAGGCGCGGCAGTTCGATCCGGATCTGGGCCAGGGCCTGGTCCCAGTCGGCCGGCGGGGCAGCCAGCGGCGCGAGCGTGATGTCGCCGGGGTCGGCGAGGAAGGCGGCGTGCGCGATGAGGGACTCGTACTCGAAGTCCTCGTCGATGCGCACCCAGCCGACCTGGTCGCGCAGGACCTTCTCGGTGGCGGAGACGGTCAGCCGGTCCCCCGGGCGGGGCCCGTGGACTTCGAACAGGTGCTGGAGGCCGCCTGCGGCCGTGGCCATCGTGGGATGGTCGCTGTACAGGAACGGCCCGTGGGGGCTGTTCGGCGGGAGGAAGCCGTTGCCGCACAGCGCCACGTCCCGCACTCCGTTCAGCGGGGCGAGGACCTCCAGTAGTAGCTGGCTGAGTACCGACAGGCCGGTCTTGTGCCGGGTTCCGTCCAGGCCGGGCAGGAGGTTGATGGAGGAGGCGGGCATTCCGGGCGGGACGATCTGGGAGTTGTTGGAGATCACCGCCATCCGCGGCACCGGCTGGGTGCCCTCGGCGACCTGCTCGATGTAGAGGTCGGAGATGTCGGCGTCCACCGCGATGAACACCGACGGGCCGTCGCCGACCTGCAGGCACGGCTGGACGACTCGGTCCTCCCACCACAAGGTGCGCGCGCCGGCCGGGAAGAGCGTCACGCGCAGGTCGCCGAGGGCGATCGGCTCGGTGTGGTCGAGCCGGCGCACGGTGAACCCGAGCTTCGTGATGGCCTCCTCCACCGGGGCGGGCAGCAGCGGTCCGGTGTAGATGGGCACGGTGCGGGCGAGCAGGTCCAGCGACGGCAGGTGGAAATGGTCGAGGTGCTCGTGGGTGAGCACCACTGCGTCGGGCCGGGGCATCAGGCTGGCGTCGATGTCGCGCGGCGGCCACACCCGGCACTCGGCGCCGGGCAGGCCGAATGCGGGCATCAGGACGGGGTCGATCAGGACGTGGTGGCCGCCGCCCTGGACCAGCCAGGTCTGGTGGCCCAGGAACGTCAGCTCCAGGCGGGTGTCCACGGGTTGCCTCTCTTCTCGCGGGCCGGTCACAGGCCCGGGAGGGGCGGCAGGTCCAGCGGCCGCCCCCTCCCGGGGGTCACTCAGTGGTGGTAGCTGTGCGGGGCGGCGGCCAGGGTGCCGGTGCCGACGAAGCGGCTGACCTTCGCCTGGAGGGCAGCCACGCGCTTCGGGTCGACCTTCGTGGGCGCCGTCTTCTTCGAGGTGCTGACCATGTCGTACTCCCTTGTGGGTTGTGGTGTTGAGCAGTCGGCGGGTGCCGACGTTCTTGGGCGGCGCCCGGTGGACGCCGCAGCGACTCCGGCGGCCTGGGCGGAGTGGCTACCGCTCGTCGCCGGCGGCTTCGCGGAGGCGGTCGGCGAGGGCGGCCGCAAGCTGGACCGGCTCGGTCGTCCCGCAGGTGAGCGGCCAGTGCTTCCAGACGACCCGGGTGTTCAACGGCCCGTATTCGGGAGCGGGCGCTGCCAGATGGCTGCCGATGGTCAGGAACCGGACGTCGGGGTGGTGATCTCTCCACAACGCGGCGCGGCCGCGCGTCACGAGCCAGTACACGAGGTCGGCGCGGCCGTCGTGCAGAACCGGGCCGACGAAGTCGGGTCCCTCCAGCAGCCGGTCGAGGACCGGCAGACCGATGTCGGCCGGGACGCGGACCACGTCCCAGTCCACCCCGCAGGGCAACAGGAGCAGGCCTTCCGGCTGGCCGATCCACTCCACCATGGCCCGGTCGCGTTCCGGACCGAGCGACGAGGCGAGCCAGAGGCCGGGCGGTGTTGCCTCCTTGCGCTGTGCCGCCGCTCGCGCGGCCACCCGGTCTGACCGGGACCCACGGGAGTGGCCCCGGTGGTCCTGGCCGGAGCGGCCCGGTTCGGCGGGCGCCTGGGCGGTCAGCGGGGCGGGGGCGGGTGGCGTCATGAGGCTGAGCCCGTGGTCGAGGGTCATCGCGGCCTGCCGGATCGAGAGGCGGGAAGGGGAACGCTCCTACGGTCCCGTCTGCGACGCGAGCGGTCACGGGCAGCGGCGCCCGGCTTTTCCGGGCAGCCGTCCAGACCGATCACCTGCCGAAACGTCAGATCACGGACCGATTCTTGGACATGGAAAGCAGGCCGGATGAGCCAAGGGGCCCCGGCTGGAGTAATCGCGTCGCTACCGTGGGTGCGTCGGGCCACCTCCGCACTCCCCTTTCCGGAGCCTTCATGCCCCCTCGCCCCAAGCCCGGGTCCAAAGCGGACCGCGAGTCGCTGCGCGCCGAGATGCTCACCGCCGGCGCCCCGCTCGTGGCGATCGCCGCCGAGATGCGCGCCAGATTCGGTCTGCGGCCCCGCGAGGCGTGGCGGCACGCGCACGGCATGACGACCCAGCAGGCCGCCGACGCGTTCAACGACATCGCCGGTAGCCGCCCTGGCGGAGGGCCGGCCGCCGACGCGAGCCTGGTGGGCAAGTGGGAGAAGTGGCCGGGCAGCTCGGGCCGTCGACCGACCCTGCCCGTACTGGCCGTCCTTGCCGAGCTGTACGGCACGGACCTCGACGACCTGCTCGACCTCGACGACCGGCGGGCACTACCCGACGTCGACCTGCGCCTTCTGCGGCACCGGGCCGATACGCCCCAGGACACCCCGCCCCAGACGCCCAGCACCGTCACGGTGCCGCTGAGCGGCCCGGAGCTGGTCGACGTCGCCGCCCGTGAATCGGCGCAGTGGGCACAGTGGGCGGAAGCATCCAACATCGGCAACATCGCGCTGGAGCAACTCCAGGCCGACACCCAGTACCTGGCGGCGGCCTACCTCACCGAGGACCCGATGCTCGTGCTAGCCCAGACCAGAGCCATGCGCGACCGCGTCTTCGGGCTACTGGAGGGCCATCAGCGCCCCACCCAGAGCAGGGACCTGTACGTCATCGCCGGATACCTCTGCGGACTGCTGGCCTGGATGAGCAGCGACCTCGGCTACCGCGCCCAGGCCGAGACCCACGGCCGCACGGCCTGGCTGTGCGCCGAGCTCGCCGACCATCCCGGCCGCACGGCCTGGCTGTGCGCCGAGCTCGCCGACCATCCCGGCCGCACGGCCTGGCTGTGCGCCGAGCTCGCCGACCATCCCGGCCTGCGCGGCTGGGTGTGCTCGACGCGCAGCAAGGTGTCGTTCTGGTCCGGTCGTCTGCGTGAGGCTGTCCAGCACGCCCAGCGCGGAGCAGCCTGCCGGCCGCCCGGCACCGCAGCCATCCTTCTGACGTGCCAGGAAGCGGATGCCTGGGCGGAGCTCGGCGCCCACCGCGAAGCGCAATCGGCCCTGCAGCGGGCGGCGGATGCCGGGGACCAGGAGCTCGCGCAGCCCGCCAACGACGACATCGGCGGCCTGTTCTCCTGCGCGTCGGCCCGGCACGCCAACTACGGCGCCTCCGTTCACCTGCGCGGCGGCACGGCTCAGGCCGCGCTCGCGCACGCCGACCACGGCCTGGCCGAGCTCGCCCGCCAGAGCATCCGTGCCTATGGCACCGAGGCCCAGCTGCACATCACCCGTGCTGGCGCCCTCCTGCTGTCCGGCGACACGGACGAAGTGGCCGCCGCCATTGCCCCGGTGCTGGCGCTGCCCGGCGACCACCGCACCGCACCCGTACTCCAGCGGCTGCGGGAGCTGGCCTCGGCGGCCGCCAGGTCACCGATGGCCGACAGCAGGGGAGGGCTGCACCTGCAGGGTGCCGTCGACGTCTTCTGCCGTGAGTCCGCTGCCGCCCTGGCCCTCTCGCCAGGGGCACCAACTACTGCTTGGATCACAGAACATGACTGACACTCCCGAGCGCATGGCAGACCACTGGTGGTGGCGTCCCGGCTGGTCCGTCGGCCGGCGCTTCTACACCTGGCACCTGACCTTCGCGGATGCGCCTGACGTCCACCAGCTCGCAGCCGACTATCGCCACGCGCTCGCCGACGTGGCCGGACTGGACCTGATCCCCGACCCGTGGCTGCACCTGACCATGCAGGGGATCGGGTTCGTCGGCGAGGTCAGCGAGAGCGAGGCACGGGCCATCGCGGCTGCGGCCGCAGTCCACCTGGCAAAGGTCCCAGCCTTCGACCTGGCACTCGGACCGGCCATCGTCACCCCCGAAGCGCTCCTCCTCAAGGCGTCTCCCTCGGCGAAAGTCGACGCCGTCCGCACCGCGATCCGTGCCGGTATCGGCGACCTCTGGAGCAAGGTCCCGGAAGCAGCGGACGGCTTCCGCCCGCACGTCTCGGTGGCCTACTCGAACGCGAACGGCCCGGCTGCGCCAGCCGCCGCCGCGCTGGAGACCGTCACCTCCTACCCGGCCACCTTCCGGGTGGCCACCGCCGAGCTGATCGTGTTGCACCGCGACCGGCGGATGTACGAGTGGGAGCCGCTCGTGAGTGTGCCCCTAGGCTGACACGCCGCCAGGAACGGATGCCCCCGGTCGTGCAGGCCGGGGGCATCCTGCTTCAGTCCGGATCACTCGTTGGGGTCGCCAGTACTCCTCCCCAGGCTGCGTCATAACAAGGAGTGAGCTTCCCCCGAGATGCGGCGGATGGTGACAGCGGGTCAGATGGGCCTCATGAGAGGACCCGAGGCCATGGCCGCCCCGAAGAAGTACCCGC
>NZ_JBSFJU010000145.1:0-7043 GCF_053598215.1 Kitasatospora sp. NPDC001175
CGTGCGCACCCCCGAACAGGGCGCGGCCATCGCCATCAAACTCGCGACCCTGCCCGACGACGGCCCGACGGGCCAGTTCTTCGAGGACGCCGGCGCAGTGCCCTGGTGAAGTGCACGGCGGTCATCACCCGCGCAGCCACCAGGGTGAGGCCGCTTCGCCCACGCGTCTCGAACAGGTTCACCGACTGCTTCGGCCGCCCCGGCCGACGCTCCGGTGCTTGGGGCAACGCTCCGCACCGCTACTGGTTCCAACATGGATGGCAATTCACCGCAGGTTGCAAGCAGCGTGACCATTTGGTTCCAACCATCGTGACCCGGGGATCCGCATCGCAAGGTCACCACACCCCCATGGTTCCAACTACCGCGTCCCGTCACAGTCACTGAGCCGGCACACGATAGGTGGGACCTGGCCACGCATGTTGGAGCCAGGGCTCATGAGGCTCTGGGCGGGAGCTCCATGCGCGACGGAGCGGGAGACGAGCACTCCATCGTGTTCTCGGCCGCCGGGGCCTATGTGCGCGGCTTCGGCCACGAATCGCCAATGAGCTCGTATGGCAACGATGGCGCCGCCTCCATCTGCGCGCGAGCAAGGCGTGCGGTCTGCGTACGCCATGGAGTGCCGGGCGGAGATCCTCGAAGCTCGTGGCGAGCACGAGCAGGCTGACACCCTTCGGGCCCGCGCGGCCGAGGCCGAGCGCCTGTACTGACCGAGGGTGGAGCGGGACCGCAGTTCAGGCTGCAGGAGAGCCAGAGGTGCAGACGCCCATCGAGGGCGCGGAGCGCATCGCCACTCGCAACCCGCTCACCAGTGATGACACCCGATCAGACGCGGACGCGTGCCCGCCGACTGTCGAAGCCGGGCTTCTGAGAGTGTTCATAAGGTGGCAGCTCAGACCCCATCGCCGATAACCCTTGGGGTCGTTCATGTCCTCGTTGGATGAGTTGCGGGCCCTCCTGGACACCCCTCCACGGGGTATCCAACACCAACAACTGGAGAGACGTTGAACAGCACGTAGGCTGGGTTCGACCAGGGCCTAGCGGGCGTCGGACAGGTCGCTCGGATACGCTCGACGATCCGCCATAACGACGGCATACTACGGAATCTCGCCTTCGGTCAGTGGGCGCGGGATCCAGGGGACAATCGTGCTCCAGCCCGGCTTCCTGGGATGAAACGGATGAAGTGCACAGTTGCGACGGACATTCGTACGCCAGCGGCATTCCCGTCACCACTACCCCTGGAGTTACCACCGGAGCACTGACCAGGCGGTCCGGAAATCGGGATTAACTGGTTCTTTCAAGCGTGAAACGCCCAATCAAGGCGTGTATCGAAAGTGCCTGGTGAGGATGGCGGAGAGCCCATATGTGATCCAGAATGATTGGATGGTCACGCTTGAGACTTCCCGTTTGATCCTGCGTCGCTGGCGCGAGGAAGACGTTGCGCCCATGGCTGCCGTCAATGCCGACCCCGAGGTCATGCGGTGGATCCGTGACGGCAGCGTCCGCGACGAACAGCAGACTCGCGGCGGGATCCAGGCATGGGAGAGCGAGTGGGAGTCGCAGGGCTTCGGCCTGTTCGCCGTGGAGATCCGGTCCACTGGCGAGCTGGCCGGGTTCACCGGGCTTTCGGTACCCGACTTCTTGCCGGAGGTACTGCCGGCGGTTGAGATCGGCTGGCGGCTGGGACGTTCCCACTGGGGGCAGGGCTTGGCCACCGAGGCCGCTGCGGCCGCTGTACGGTTCGGGTTCGAAGAGCGAGGGCTGGAGCGGATCGTCAGCATCGCTCAAGTGGGCAACGACGCCTCCGAACGGATCATGACCAAACTGGGGATGCATCCGGTCCGTGAGACCGTCAATCCCACCTGCGGTCGGCGAGTACGGGTGTTCGAGTTGTCGTCGGACCAGTACGTCACAACCACTCGTTGATGGCGGCAACGAGGACGGTAGCCTCTTGACGCGCTCTCCCGGCCGAAGCCGGGAGATTCTGGCCAGTACCGTCGGAAGCGGCACGACCGTTCACTTGGTGCCAACAAGCGTGTCCCACCGGCCAGAAACCACCAGCTCGCCGAACCTCACTGGTTCCAACTAACGTATCCAGGCTCACGACCGGAAGCCGCCAGCTCACCTGAACTGCGAGCCTCGCCGATCATCTCCGCGACACCCATGGACAAGCGGCTCGACCTGGCGCCCGTCGCTACCGTGCCCCGCCCCCGTACCGCGACGGACGAGGCCGGTTCTCGACCGGAGATCGCCAAGTAGATAAGATCATTCCGCAACACGACGCGAAGGGGAGCCCAGTGGCGCGGGTTGCGGTGATCGGTGGGGGTATCAGCGGGCTGGGGACGGCGCTCATGCTCGGCCGACGGGGCCACACGGTCACGTTGTTCGAGCAGGACGCGCGGCAGGCCGGAGAGGACCTGAACCGGGATTTCTTCCACTGGGACAGGCCCCGGGTCCCGCAGGCCGTCCAGCCCCACTCGTTCCTCGCACCCGTTCGCACCGTGTTGCGCACCGAGGCCCCTGATGTCTACGCGGACCTACTGGCACGCGGAGCCCGGGAGTACCACGACTTCGACTGGTTCGGTGAGCATCCGCCGCATCGGGCCGGCGATGAGGACTTGGTGACCCTGCGCACCCGCCGCATCGTGCTGGAGGCCGCGTTGACCGCGGCCGTGCGGCGGGAACGCACCGTTGAGATGCGGCGAGGCTGCCGGGTGCGCGCCCTCGCTTTCGGGGAGGGCCGTCCTGCCCGGGTCACCGGCGTGCAGGCGGATGCGGAGATGCACCAGGCGGACCTCGTCGTCGATGCGTCCGGTCGTCGCTCGCCGGTTCCCGCCTGGCTGATCGCGGCCGGCTGCCGCCCGCCCGTGGTCGACAGCCACCGCGCCGGAATCGCTTACCTGTGCCGCTGGTACCGTCTGCGTGCGGACGGCCCGCATGACCCCGGGCGGGTGAAGGCCGGCTCGGCCGCACCGTTCGCGCTCGCCGGCGTCTTCCCTTCCGACAACGACACCTTCGCGGTGAACCTGGTGCTCTCCACGGGTGATCCGACCCGCGGCGCGCTCACCGACCCCGCCGTGTTCGAGGCCGCCGCCCGCAGCTTCCCCGCCACCGCCGCCTGGCTCGACCTGGACCCCGAACCGCAGACAGCCGTCCTGGCGATGGCAGGCCTGGACAACCGCTGGACCGCCCTAGCCGACGATGACGGCCCCATCGTCGCCGGCCTGGTCAACGCCGGGGACAGCCTCGTCCACACCAACCCCACCCTGGGCCACGGCGCGGCCCTGGGCCTGCGTGCCGCCCAGCACATCGCCACCCATGTCGACCAGATCGCCGCGGACCCCAACGGCTACCACACCTGGACCGCACAGGCCCTCCGCCCGTGGTTCGACGCGCAGGTGACGGCCGACCGCGCCAACGAGCAACGCCTCACCGAGAGCTCACCATCCTCGGATCGGCGGGCTGCCGCCCTGGCCGCCTGCGCCTTCGACGACCCCGTCGTCATGAGGGCCCGGGCCCAGGTACGCCATCTCCTGCAACCGGCCGAGGACGCCTACGGCACCGACGAGGTGGACCGGCACGTCACCGCCTGGCTGGCTGCCCGCCCGGACTTCTCGCCACAGCACGACGGCCCGACCCGCGACCAGTGGGATGCACTCATCCCAGGCTGAGCGCTTGCCCGGCACCGCACCTTCGACGCTCAAGTGTCGGCAAACGGGCGGCGCCCGCAGCAATGTGCGGGCGCCGCCAGTTCACGGGCGAGCAACCGCCCAGCAGCCCGGCGCACTTGAGGCCACGGAGCAACTGCCGACAGCAGCCACCGACCTTCTTCGTCTGTGCTTGGTCCTGCCGATCGCCATCGGTGGCGCCCCACCCCAGCGTTGGCCACATCCGCATAGCGTCCCGCGCGACCGACCGGAGGCACTGGCACGCAACCCGTGTCACACACCATCCCGGAATCCCGGGCCCTGACAGCCCGGAATTCCAGGTCCGCTACATGCCCTGAGGATCACCGGTTCTTGAACTCCTCGATGGCCGCCCGGACCGTCTGCTGCATCGTGTCGCTTCCGGCGTGCCCGGAGTCCTCGATGATGCACAGCCGCGCCTCCGGCCACGCCTTCGCCAGCTCCCACGGCGTCTGTACCGGGCTGCCCATGTCGTGTCGACCGTGGACCAGCACCGCCGGGATCCCGGCCAGTTTGTGGGCGTTGCGCAGCAGTTGGTCCTCCTCCAGCCACGCTCCGTTGCTGAAGAAGTGGGCGCAGATCCGTACGAACGCGATCTGCGCGTCGATCTCGCGATCGCTGTACATGCCGGGCACGCCGTTGGGCTCGTTCGAGATTACCGCGTCCTCCCAGGCGAGCCAGTCGGCAGCGGCCTTCTCCCGGATCGCCCGGTCGGGGTTCTCCATCAGTCGCGCGTAGGCCGCGAGCAGGTCGCCGTCCCGCTCGTCCTCCGGGACGCCGTCGCGGAACCGGTCCCACGCCTCGGGATAGAACCGCCCGGCGCCCCGGTAGAGCCAGTCGATCTCGGAGCGGCGGGTCATCGTCACCGCCGGAATGACCATCTCGCTGACCCGCTCGGGATGCTGCTGCGCATAGGCCAGGACGAGGGTCGCGCCCCAGGAGCCGCCGTTCAGCAACCACCGCTCGATGCCGAGGTGTTCGCGCAGCCTTTCCATGTCGTCGATCAGGTGCTGTGTGGTGTTCAGGCTCATGTCCGCCGCCGGGTCGCTGGCGTGCGGGATGCTGCGACCGCAGTTGCGCTGGTCGAAGCGGATCACGCGGTAGCGCTCGGGGTCCCAGGCCCTCGTCGGCCGCTGCGGCGCGCCCGACCCCGGGCCGCCGTGGACGTTCAGGGCAGGCTTGCCTTCAGGGTTC
The DNA here is from genome assembly GCF_053598215.1 of Kitasatospora sp. NPDC001175. Taxonomy (NCBI): domain Bacteria; kingdom Bacillati; phylum Actinomycetota; class Actinomycetes; order Kitasatosporales; family Streptomycetaceae; genus Kitasatospora; species Kitasatospora sp. NPDC001175. Next base: position 4,878 of record NZ_JBSFJU010000145.1, read on the forward strand.
CCGAGCTGTTCGTAGTAGATGCGGTTGCCGTCTCCGGTGTCGAGGAATCCACTGTCGTATGGACTGGTCGGAGGATAGAGATCAACCATAGCCATCGATCCTACGGGAGCGATCGCAACCAAACTCCCCGACTGGAAAACCCGGTTCGACCCGAGAACGTCAGGCTGCTGAGCACGTGCAGCAGTCTCAGGCCCAGCCCGTTCGCCGGGCGCGCCTCAGCCCACAGCCTTCTTCACGAGCGCAGCGATCCGCGCCTCCACCTCTGGCGTCACCTCGGTCAGGGCGAAACCGGCCGCCCACATCGCGCCGTCGTCCAGCTTCGCCTGGTCGCTGAACCCGAGCGTCGCGTAGCGCGCCTTGAATTTCTCCGCGCTCTGGAAGAAGCAGACGACCTTGCCGTCCAGCGCGTAGGCGGGCATCCCGTACCAGAGCTTCGGCGCGAGGACCGGAGCGCTGGCCGTGATGACGGCGTGGACGCGCTCGGCCATGATCCGGTCCGAGTCCTGCATCTCGGCGATCTTCGCGAGCACGTCCCGCACCGCCTCCGCCGCCTTGTCCGCGAGCGAGCTACGACGCGCGGCCGCCTTCATCTCTCGGGCGTGTTCCTTCATCGCGGCCCGCTCCTCGGCCGTGAATCCCTCGTACGTGCTGCTGTTGGTGCTGCTCATGGCAGTTCTCCCCCTTGAGGATCCTGAGGTGCGGGCTCTTCAGACGGACCATACCCAGACCCACTGACAATCGGCTCTTCAGCAACCGGCACGTGCAGCAGTCGTAGGCCCTGGCCCGTCACCGATCGCGCAGCGCGTCGGACATCCCGGCTGCCACATACGCCAACTCGCCCGCACACGGCGTCTGCTGAGCGCCCGCCGGCCAGCCGCCGACAATCGGCGGCAGAGGCAATGCCCTGAGAACGCGCTTCCTCAGCAGGTTGAATCCCGCTCGCCCGTATGTCTTCGCCCCACCCCGCCGCAAGGCTTCAGGTCTTCAGGTCTTCAGGTCTTCAGGTCTTCAGGTCTTCAGGTCTTCAGGTCTTCAGGTCTTCAGGTCGAAGATTGCATGAAGACCTGCTCACCCTCACCATTCGGTTCCTCGAAGCCGACCAGGTAGCGGTTGAACAGCTTCTCGTCCACGGTGACGGAGTTGGCGCCTTCCTCGCCGTTCCGGACCCTGAGGCGACGTTCCAGCGTCGTCCGGTCGGCCTTGAGGTGGATCAGTTCCCAATGGCAGCCGTGGCTCTCAACCAGTGCCTTGTAATCATCACGGGCGGCGCGACTCCAGAAGCTGTAGTCCACCACTACGTCACGCCCGGCCAGCATCAGCTCGACCAGTTCCTTCCACTGCTTGCGGCGGACCTCCTCCTTGAGCTGGTCGTACGCCTCCTCCTCCAGCACCAGACCTGCGTCGCGCTGCCCGAGGCGTTCCCAGACCACCTCGTCGATCGAGAGCCGAATATAACCGCGTCGCACCAGTTCCATCGCATAGGTGGTCTTGCCCGCTCCCGGGAGACCACACATCAGCACAACCGTGCTCACTTGCTGCGTCATGGAGCCAGGTTAGCGATGAAAACACGTCATCCTCCGGGTCGGGAAGGACATCCCTTGGGGCGGACACCCACCGTGGCCCGACCAACCCGACGAACATTCCCGGCCACAGCACTAATAACCGGTCGTCTTGAGCCACCGCAGCGTCTCCACCAGCTCTGCGCCGACGCCCTCGCAGAGCGCGAGCAGGTCGCGGCCGGCAGCTGCGTCGAGCAGGCCTTCGGCGGGCGGGACGGCGTGAAGGGCGTCGTGGCAGGCGGACTCGACGGCGAGGTTACGGGAGGCGAGGTAGCCCAGACCATAGCTTCGAACGGGACCGGTCAGGGTGGCGAGGTACCGGAGATGGGCGTCCTCCGACGGGTGAGGGTAGGCGGTTGTCGGGTCAGTACGTCACTGAGCCTCCGCCAACTTGAAGGCACAGGTCAAAGGGCTGGCGTGACGGTCTCCCGAGGTTCTCACGCTGGTCGGAGGCGGCAGTCTCCGGAGTAGATCGTCTGTCAGCGGTTGACTTCAAGATTCAATGCCAGAAGGTTATGATTCAGGCTGGTTTGTCAAGCAGCCCTGGTGGTCGGCGTGTTCGTGGCGGCGAGCGGCTTTGCGGGGGCGGCTGTCACTGGCTGCTCGG
>NZ_JBSFJU010000146.1:0-6971 GCF_053598215.1 Kitasatospora sp. NPDC001175
TCGCTGCACCATCCCGGACAAGGCCGACCAGGCTCGCAACCGCAAGAGACTCGGCGCTCGCGGCGGCCGGCCGCCCAAGTTCGACGCCGAGGACTACAAGGCTCGGCATGCGGTCGAATGTGGCATCAATCGTCTCAAAAGGCATCGCGCCGTGGGTGAGGTCGACTCGGGGCGCCCTGCTGGTGTTTCCACCAGTGGGTTTCCCCGAGCCGCCTCCCGAACCCGGCATGCCCGTCTCCAAGCACCGGGCGGGTGCGGAAACGGTCCTGGGGCGCAGGCCAACGAGGGCGGGCTTTGTGGCTGGGTGGTACCGCTCCCGGCGGGTCCGGCAGGCGTCGGCCGCCCCGCGAGCAGCCGGCGCGGCCGTGTCAGGCAGCCGCGCGGGCAGCCTTGGTGCGGGCGGCGTCGAAGACGGCGGCCGGGTTTCCGTAGCAGATCCACGGGCCGGCGATCTCCCTGCCCATCCCGCGGAAAAGGTCCAGGGCCTGCGCCGGGCGGCCGTTCTCGATCAGGCCGTGGGCGATCCAGCCGCGCGCCGGGACGATGCCGGGGTGGGCAGGGTCGGCGGCCGCCAGGTCGGCCAGGGCCTCGTCCAGGGCGGCCGTGTATTCGGCGGACCGGTAGAGCGAGGCTGCGGACTTGTCGCGCAGGACCTGCTCCCAGTACGCCCGCAACTTCAGCACCGTCAGCAGGCTGCCCCCCGGTGCTCCGGCGATCGCCTTGTCCGCGAACTCGTGCATCAACTCGTTGCTGCCGAGCCACTTCTCGCACCAATACTGCAGCGCGGCGGTGTGCGCGCCGAAGTGGTGGGGCTCGCGGGCCACGATCTCCGCCCACAGCGCGCGGTAGCGCTCGTGCGACCAGCCCTGACCCATCGCGATCGGCTGCTGCACCACCCACGCGTTCGGGTCCCCGGCCGGGGCGAGTCGGATCGCCTCGTACGACACCCCCACTGCCTCCTGCAGCACCTGGTGAAAGCCCATAGCCTGCTCGCGGGTCACCTCGGAGGCGTACTTCCCGGTGCGAATCTCCCACGCCCGCTTGACCAGGGCGTCGGTGTGCACCTGGGCGGCCTCGGGGCTGTCCGGCCGCTCCTTGCGCCACTGCCAGAGCCAGATGTCGTCGGTGGCCGCGAGGTCGCCGAACGGGTTCATCCGGGCGTAGCGGGTGCTCCAGTCACCGTCGCCGTCCGAGAGGTAGGCGGCGGCAGGTCGCCAGTCCCCCGCCTTGGCCGCATCCAGCGCGGCCCGCGCCGCCGGGTCGGCGGGTTCGCTGCCCACTTCGACCAGTTCGGCGCGCGGCACCAGGCCCGCTGCGGCCGCATCGTGGCCCGCGGTGGCCTTGCGGTGCTTGTTCAGCCAAAGACCCAGCCTAATGAGGAGGACGAGGAGGGTGACGATGACGAGCGGGTGGGGCATAGACCTACTTCTCTACGAAACTTCGTCTCACAAGTGTGCGTTCGGTGAAGATCTTATCGTTCGAACGCAGAGCCGTGAACGGGTTTTCCGGGTAGGCCAACGCCTGTGGCTCCAGAGCCGTCCCGACGTCACGGACCGGGCCCACAGCCCCTGAAGCCGCCTCCGGACCCTGCGGCACCCTACTCATAGGCGCGCGGGGGCCGTGGAAGACACGGGCGCGCTGGCGTCGTGGACGACGGCCTGGCGGATCGCGGCGTACAGCTCGACCTTCGACATCTGTGGCATGAGCGGGGCCTTCCACCCAGAGCACTCCCGATGCTGGCCTGGCAAGTACCGCGGTGACGTCGAAACTCGCGAACATCAACCGCCGGTGGATCGCAGTGACTCCCAAACTCGTGAACACCTGACGTCACTACTACGGTTCTGGCTCAACTTCCGTGACCGGTAACACTGGGTTAGAGCTCGCGCAGGTAGGCGGCGCGGGGAGCCCCGGCAGCAAAGTGGGCACAGGTTCCGGTGATCATGGAGTTGCGACGCTCTGTGATCATCTGGGGGCCTGTGTCGGGTAGCCCGGCCGCATTACTGCGGCCGGGCCCCCTAAATGGCTGACCGCCGCTCTGGGACCAATTCGCGGCCCTGCTGCCCGATCGCCCGACAGTCGATCCGCGCCATCCGCTCGGCTGCCACCGCCCGCGCATCAGCGACCGGATCGTGTTCGACAAGCTCCTGCAGCTACTGCGGTTCGGCTGCTCCTACGAGGCAATCGCCGACACCACCTGCTCCGCGACCACCATCCGCAACCGCCGCGACGAGTGGATCGCGCTCGGCGTCTTCGTCCAGCTCAAGCGGGTCGCGCTGGAGTCCTACGATCGGGTCGTCGGGCTCGTACTCGACCAGATCGCCATCGACGGCTCCATCACCAAGGCCCCTGGCGGTGGCGAGGTCGCCGGGCGCTCACCGGTCGACCGCGGCAAACAGGGCCTGAAGCGCTCGGGCATGACGGATGGTTATGGAATCCCGCTCGGTAGGGTCCTGGCTGGAGCGAACCGCCACGACTCCCCTCTGCTCGCCCCGACCCTGGACCTACTGGACGACCTCGGACCACTGCCCGACGTCATCACCGTCCATCTGGATGCCGGTTACGACTCGGACAAGACCCGCACCGAACTCGCCGCCCGCAACCTGCACGGCCGCATCGCGCACAAGGGCGAGAAGGCACCGATCCAGGCCAGTCAGCGGTGGTACGTCGAGCGCACTCACGCCTGGCAGAACGCCTTCCACCGCCTCGCCCGCTGCTACGAACGCCGCAAAACCGTCGTCAACGCCTTCTTCGACCTCGCCGACACGATCATCACGGTCCGCAGCCTCATCCGCCGAGCCTGGACCACCCAGCGCTGGGACAAGCGACCTAACCACCGCCGATGAGCACACCCATTTGCGGGAGCTCTTACTCCACGTCAGCCACGGCGCAGGCGACGTTGTCCGGGCCCCCTGCGCGGCGGGCGAGGGTGACCAGATCGCGGACCGCCACGTCCGGGTCGTCCGCGGCGACCAGCGCCGCGCGGATGTCCGGGTCGGGCAGCACGGCCGAGAGGCCATCGGAGCAGAGCAGGTAGCGGTCCCCCGCCCGGCTCTCGCGCAGCGACAGATCGGCGTCGCTGCCCTCCCGGCCGTCCAGCGCACGCGTGAGCAGCGCACGCTGCGGATGCGCCGCCGCCTCGTCCTCCGTGAGGCGGCCCTCGTCGATCAGGGTGCGGACGAGGGAGTGGTCGGTGGTGATGCGGAACAGCTCGCCAGCGCGCAACAGGTAGGCGCGGGAGTCGCCGACGTGGACGAGGGTGAGCTCGGAGCCGGTCCACAGCAGTGCGGTGAGCGTCGAGCCGGAGGCGCCCAGCTCCGCCATGCGAAGGTTCGCGGCGGCCACCGACTCCGCGAGAGCGGTGCGCACGTCGGCGGCCGGCCGGTCCGTCAGAGCCTTCAGCGCGTCGACGGCCAGGACGCTGGCCCGCGCGCCGTCCGGGCCGAAGCCGTCGGCGACGGCCAGCAGGCCGGGGCCGGCGTAGGCAGTGTCCTGGTTGGTCTCGCGGACCAGACCGGTGTCCGACGCGGCGGCAGAGCGCAGGGTGAACGATGCAGTGGTCATGTTCGCGGGGTCCTTCCCGTTGAGGTGGTCCGCGAGGAAGAGGGCCAGCCGGCGCCGGGACTCGGTGTCGTGCTCGACCTGCGCCCAGTAGGCGGTGACGGCGGCCGCCGCCGCGGCGGGCGGCAGCACGCAGACCGCGGTGATCCGGGCCAGCGGCATGCCGAGCAGTCGCAGCCGCGAGACGAGCCGGGCCTGTTCCAACTGGGCCGGTTCGTAGTACCGGTAGCCGGACGCCGGATCGACCTGCGCCGGGCGCAGCAGGCCGAGCTCGTCGTAGAGCCGCAGCGCCTTGGGCGTGAGCTCGGCCCGGCGCGCGAACGCCCCGATGGTCAGCAACTCCGCCACGTTCCCTCCTCCTCGCCCCGGACCCGCCGTGGACCCGGTGCCCCTGATGCTGGGCCTTGCCCCACAGTGAAGGTCAACGACCTGCGGCGAAGTCGGGCCGAGCCACTGACCGATTCCCGCGCCTCGGGTACTGGCTTCCCGCCCGCCGGGCCGGCTCGCACCCGGTACCTGCTTGTTCTCCAGCTCGCATCAGATCCGCACGTCAGTACGATCATCGCTGCATCAGGGGCTGAGCGAAGGAACGGGCATGTTCGCAGGTTGGCGCGATCGGAAGCACGAGCGGGATCTTCGGCTTGCCACCGAGCTTCTCAGTGAGGGCGACCATCTGATGACGCGGGGAAGCTGGGTAAAGGCCGAGCAGGCGTTCCGGTGGGCGGTCGACCTGCGCTGCGACCGGCTCGGTGCCGAGGCCGGGCTGACCCTCGAGGCCCGCAGCCGGCTGGCGGTCGCGCTGATCGGGTTGAGCCGCAGGGAGGAGGCGGAGGCCGAGCTGCGGGACCTGGTGGTGTGCTGCCCGGCCGTGCTGGGCGAGGACCACGGTCTCACCAGCGATGTGCGGATCGATCTCGCCAATCTCCTGGTGAGGAAGAACCGACTCGATGACGCCATGGAGCTCGCCTTGGCCGTGCTGCGCTGCCGTCCGGCCCCGGACGAGTTCGGTCTGATGGCCTGGGGTACCAAGCTCAGGGTGTACGCCGCCCAGGGCCGTCATCGCGAGGCGGCCGACGAGGCCCAGACGCTGCGGGAGCAGAACGCCCAGGTGTACGGCGAGAACCACATCCGCACACTGAAGGCCGGCGCCGACCGGGTCCAGAACCTGGTCTTCCTGGGTGAGTACGAGACAGCCGAGCGCGAGTGCCGCGCGCTCATCGACCAACACGGCAAACAGGATCAGCTCTGGCTGGCCGTCATGAACGCCTTGATCCTGGCGCTCAACGGGCTCGGCCGCCACGACCAGGCCGAGACCGCCGCACGAAAAGCTCTCAAGCAGGAGGCACGGATCACCAAACCGGGTGGCGACTGGCGGGTCGTTCTGGGCCTCGGGCTCGCGCGCAGCCTCAGCGGCCGCGGTCACCACGAGGAGGCGCTGCGCGTCGCATCGCAGGCCACAGCGGAAGCCCTGCGCTCCCCGGGTGTCCGGGTCTCCCTCATGGCGCCGATCGCCACCGTCACCGCCCGGGCCCTGCTCGGCCTCGAACGGCTGGAGGACGCCGAGGCCGAGGCCCGCCGCGCGGTCGAGCTCGCCGAGCCGAACCTCAGCCCGATCCATCACAGCTTCCTAGAAGCCGCCACGACCCTCGGCAGCGTGCTCGCCGCCCAGAACCGCCGCGCCGAGGCCGAGGAGCAGCTCACCCGCTGCGCCACCGCTTGGCGCGAGCATTTCGGCCCCCACCACCCACGCACCGTGGCCATCGAAGCGGAACTCGCCACGCTTCGGTCCTGACCCCGGGCCCCACCGGCCTCCGGGGGAAGGGCCGGTGGCGGCCCGCAGCGCAGCCACCGGCCGCCCGCACCGTGCGCGACGAAGCGAAGGCCAGCGGCCGAAAGGCAAGGGGAAAGCGGGCGGTGTCTCTCAGCCGTCCTTATAACCCGCTGGATACGGGACGAGTGCCCGGCCCGAAAGGGAGCTGACGTGGATCAGGTGGGACCTTGAAGTGAGACTGCGAACGACGCAGTACCTACGGGCAAGTTAGATGGCGAAAGGGGCAGTGTGGCGGTCAGTGGCACGCTTCGGGCGCTGAACGGACCAAGGGACGTGACCGCCGTAGATTGGCACAGCATCGACTGGGCCGAGACGGAGGGCAACGTACGCCGACTGAGGCAGAGGATCTTCAAGGCCGCGCAGACCGGGGACATGAAGAAGCTCCGGAACCTGCAAAAACTCATGCTGCGGAGCCACAGCAACACGCTGGTGAGCGTGAAGCGGGCGACGCAGGTGAGTGCTGGACGCAAGACGGCCGGACTGGACGGGGAGACCGTTCTCACGCCCAAGAGGCGCGGGGAGGTCGCTGCCGAGATCCATCGGTCAGCGGAGCCCTGGAAGGCCCGCCCGGTCAAGCGCGTGTACATCCCGAAGAGCAACGACAAGCAGCGCCCGCTCGGCATCCCCGTCATTCGAGACCGCATCATGCAGGCGCGGGTCAAGAATGCGATGGAGCCGGAGTGGGAGGCCCGGTTCGACCCGAGGTCGTACGGGTTCCGTCCCGGACGCAGCTGCCAGGACGCGGAGAGGTCCATCTACAACGTGGTGAGCGGCAAGTCCGCGCACCGCGCTTGGGTCCTGGACGCGGACCTGTCGGCGGCGTTCGACAAGATCCACCACGAGCGCCTGATGGAGCAGATCGGCCTGTTTCCAGGACGTGAGCCGATCTGGCGCTGGCTTCGGGCCGGCGTGGTGGACCGCGGGCGGTTCGCTCCCACGGAGGAGGGCACCCCGCAGGGCGGGGTGATCAGCCCTCTGCTGCTGAACGTCGCGCTCAACGGGATGGAGGCGGCAGCCGGGGTGAGGTGTCGCAAGCGGGTCCGCCCGCAGACCGACTACGACTCCCCGGTGCTGATCCGGTACGCGGACGACTTCGTGGTGCTCACGCACACCGAAGCCGAGGCCCTGGCAGCGAAGGACAAGCTGGCGAAGTGGCTGGAGCCCCGTGGGCTCCGCTTCAACGAGGAGAAGACCAAGGCCGTCCACCTCACCGAAGGCTTCGACTTCCTCGGGTTCAACATCCGCAGGAGCTCCAGCGGGAAAGCGATCGTCAGGCCGAGCAAGGCAGCAGTGAAGCGCATCCGGAAACGGCTGCGCGACGAGGTGAAGAACCTGTACGGGGTCAACGCCGAGGCGCTGCTGCGCAAGCTCAACCCGATCATCAGGGGTTGGGCGACCTACTACCGGGGAGTCGCCTCCAAGGAGGTCTTCACGTCGCTGGACACGTACGTCTGGCGGCTCATCCACGGATGGGCGGTCCGCCAGCACTGAGCTTCCCCCGGCGTGCGGGAGGTGCTGATCAGCTGGTCAGAAGGGGTTGGCGGGGTTTCAGGTTCACTTGTTCGGCCGTCGCGTGGTTGGC
>NZ_JBSFJU010000147.1:0-6654 GCF_053598215.1 Kitasatospora sp. NPDC001175
CCCTGCGGGACGAGTACTTCAAGGACCGCGGCCGCCGCGCCCGCGGCCTCGACGTCGAGCTGAACGACATCGCCTGGATGGACGTCGAGCTGTAGCCCTCCCGCCGCACCGCTGCTTCGGCTTCAGTTGTGACTGAGCGCTCGACTTGGCCAGTGCGCGGTCGAGGTGGCCGGGTGAGCAACGGCGTTCTCCCCGGTCAGCGACCCGCGAAGCTCCGTTGTCCGTCCCGCGGGGGAATCGCTGGGGGCATCATCGCTGGTCAGGGGCTTTCCTCAACTGGCCAAGTCGAGCGCTCAGTCACACCAGTTGGCCAGTGAGTGGTTGATTTGGCCACCTGAGCGTTCGGCTTGCGGTCAGTGCTGAGCCGGGACGCGATAGTTGGAACCTGGCCACGCATGTTGGAACCGGGCGGCCCTTCTCGCGGAACCTTGAGTGACCCTGTTGGCCCTGAGGGATGTGGGCGCCGGCGGCTTGGAACCAGCCCGGTCGCCCCGGACGGGGCGCCCGGCGCCTTCTGGCGAGGGATGCGGGTAGGCGCCGTCGACGGGTTCTTCATGGACACTCCGGACACGCCCGCCAATCGCGAGGCGTTCGGCGGTCCGACCGCGCCGGATGGGAGTGCTGTGGCGTTCCCCCAGGCCCGGGTCGTGACCTTGTCCGAGGCAGGCACCCATGCGGTGCTCGACGCCCGGATCGGCGGACTGAACCGCGGCGAGTTGGAACTGGCGACACCGTTAGCGGACGCGGCCCGCGACATGCTCGTCCTCGGTGTCTCGCTGAGTGGTCGGCTCCGGAAGTCCTTCGGGGGTTGACGGCGGAGGTGGGGCTGTGGCTGGCGTCTGGTCAGATGTCGGGGACGGCGAGGTGGAGCCGGCAGGCACAGTCGAGTGCGTCTGCGGCGGCTCCCATGGGGCTTGGCCGGTGGGCGCCAGGGAGTCCTCGCGTAGTAGGGGGTGGATCCCCATCTGCCGACGGCGCCGGTGTAGCGCAGGCGCATCAGCTTGCTTTCGCCGTCGGCCAGTTCGGCCTCCACGCAGGCGAAGGCTGCGTGGTGGCGGACATGCAGCTGCTCCGGCTGCGGCCAGGCGGGTACGGGCGTGCTCACCGCCTCCACCGTGCGCCGCCGGCGATCACCCGGGCCACCGGCCTGCCGCACGCCGTGCCTTGCCCGTTGCCGCCGCCCGCCGCCCGCCGCGCGCATCCGCAGCCGGCTCCCGGACGGCGTCGGCCAGTCACCCGGCGACCTGCCGGAGGTTTCCCCGCTGCGGCACCTGCTCCTCGGGGACTGGCGCGGTGGTAAGCACCGGGTTGACGCGGAGCACCAGCCGCAGCACCTCGGGATCGCGCCCGGCCTTGGTGGTCGGGCTATCTTGCTAGCATGCTAGCAACGAGTTAGCCTGGTCTCGTGGGCGATGAGGAAGTCAAGCAGTTCAACGTGTACCTGCCGATCGGGCTGATCAAGCAGGTGAAGTACCGCGCCATCGAGTCGGGCATGTCGCTGTCGGCGCTGGTCGCCGAGGCGCTGCGTGCCTACCTCGACGACGCCCATGGGCAAGAGAGCCAATCGACCGAGAAGGAGGCCTGACATGGCGACCGAGGGAATCGAGGCCCTGTTCCTGGAGACCCACAACTGGGGCAAGGCGGCACGTTTCTTCCAGGCGCTGGGCTACGACCTGGAGTTCGAGACGGGCCACAGCTCCGGCCAACTCCGCAACGGCGACGGTCCCTACGTCTTCATCGCGGAGGTCCCCGAGGACCGGGAGCCTCAGGTGCAGGTCGTGCTGAAGGTGCCGGACGCGGACGCGTTCCGTGCCGATCCGTCCGTCGAGGTGGTCACGCCGTTCGAGGACACCCACTTCGGGACCAGGTTGATGACGGTCCGCGACCCCGACGGGCGGCTGTGGAGCCTCCAGGCTCCGGTCAAGAACTGACTGCGGCGGAGAAGGGGAACACCATGGCAGACGAAGCGACCGCGGCGCCGGACGGCACCGCGGTGCGGACCGCCCTCTGGCGGGCGATGCACGTCCAGGTCGACCGGCCGCCGCACGTGTTCGAGGACGAGATCGGCCTGGAGCTGTCGGCCCCCGACGGCGACTGGCGCCACCGGCCCGACATGGACCCGCACCTCACCAGCGGGTTCCGGGCGGCCATGGCAGCCCGCGCCCGGTTCATCGAGGACCTGGTCATCGAGCAGGCCGACCGCGGCGTCACCCAGTACGTCATCCTGGGAGCCGGGCTGGACACCTTCGCCCAACGCAGGCCGGAGACCGCCTCCCGCCTGCGGGTCTTCGAGGTCGACCAGCCCGGCCCGCAGGCGTGGAAGCGCCGCCGGTTGGTCGAACTGGGCTACGGCATCCCCGACTGGCTGCAACTGGTGCCGGTCGACTTCGAGGCGAGCGAGGACTGGCTGAAGAAGCTGGTTGCCGTCGGCTTCGACCCCGGTCGGCCGGCGTTCATCGCGTCCACCGGCGTCACCATGTACCTCACCGAGGACGCCACCGCGGCCACCCTGCGCCAGATCGCCGGGCTCGCCCCCGGCTCCACACTCGCGATGACCTTCCTCCTGCCGCCCGACCTGCTCGACGAGGCCGACCGCCCCGGCCTGCGGGCGAGCAGGGAAGGTGCGCGAGCGTCCGGAACGCCGTTCATCAGCTTCTACACCCCGGAGGAGATGCTGGCCCTCGCCCGCGAATCCGGTTTCGCGGACGCCCGACACGTGTCTGGGGCTTCGCACGCCGGGCGCTACTTCGCCGATCGCACCGACGGCCTTCGCCCGTCGACCGGAGAGGACGTGCTGCTCGCCACCACCTGACCCTCGTCGACCCGTCGAACCGGGCAAGGACGGTCCAGCCAGTCGTCCGCCTCGGCGGCGGCCTGGGGCCCGACGGCGATGCCGTCGGGTCCTTACTGTCCCGCGCCAAATGATCTTGATTGTTTGTCAGATGATCTTGACGGCCACCAGGCTTCTGCCATGTGATCTTGACCGGTGGGGATGCGGGAACGGTGGCTGTTGCCGCGCTGGCGTACGGCGTGCGGGGCGAGTGCGTAGTGCTGTCTCCCAGTACGGGCGTTCACGAGTGGCGGTGAGCAGGGCGGGATGGCGGCCGCTGGAGAGTTTCCCGAACCGGCGGAGATCGCTTCTTGAAACAGCGGGCGCCGGGGTGCCGTCTGTCAGAGCGTGGACAAGCGCTGTCCCTGTCCGCAGTACCGGCACCCGCCACGGCGTCGCAGGTAGTACGAGTAGGTCGCGACGCCCAGTGCCGCTCCCCACACCAGCCAGAACATGCCGGGTCCGTTGGTGCCCGGCATCGCGGCGTCGTAGCCCCGGATGTTCATCAGCCCGCCGGGGATCAGGACGACCGACACGATCGAGGCTGGAACGATCGCGGTGGCCGGGTGGATCCTCTTGCCCCTCTTGACGGGCACCCAGCGCGGCCACACCTCACCCCACCGGCTGACCAGACCGTGCGTCAGGAGACTGCCCAGTGTGGAGACGATCCCCAGCCCCAGGCCGATCTCCAGCATGTACGGCGTGTCCCGCATGTCTTTCAGGAACGCGTCGCTGATCCCCAACGGCCAGCCGAAGTACCAGGCGAGTCGGGTGATGTCGTAGGGGAGGGTCGAGATCACTGCTGTCCACACCGCCCAGCGCCCCCAGCGCAGCGCGGTGGCCGCCTCGGTCCACGGCGCGGCGGCCACGGCGCCGCGCCCGCACCGCCCGCACTGCCCGCTGGTGCGCCGCTGGTACGCCAGCGTCATCGCGGCCCACAGCAGACCGCCGACGAAGACGATGACCGGGTTCCCGCGGTGCCAGTACAGGATGTCGCCCAGGGTCTGGTTCCCCGGCACACCGGTGAAGGCGAACACCAGCAGCAGTGGCGAGAACACCAGCAGACCGAGCAGTGAGTAGTCGGGAACCAGGAAGGTCAGCACGCAGACGGACAGCCATCCGTAGGCCAGCAGCGCCTTGCGCTGCCAGGCGGTTCCCCAGCCGCGGATCATGAGCGCCCCGACGAGCGCGCCGACCGCGCAGAACACCGCGATCACGGGCGCGACCACGGAGGCGCTGCTGGGTTCGAGGATCGATGCCGAGGCACGGTCGTCGGCCGTCTTCCGGAAGGGGTATCCCTCACCCCCCAGGGCCCAGTACAGTCCGGCCAGCCCGTAGAGCAGGGACCACGCAACCGCCAGGTATGAGGACCACTCGGGCCACCTGGACCACCAGCGCCGGGAAGCGGCCTGCGCGGTCGCCGTCGGACTTTCCTCCTGGTGCGCTTCAACGACTGCTCCGGCCATCGCGGGCGTCCTCTCCCTCACCGCCCTGGGCGGGAGTCGTCTCGTGGGTCAAAGGCTGCCGCCGAGCGCGTACCGGTCCAGAGAGGTCGATCGGGAGACCGTACGGCCGAGCGGTGGGGCGCACCCGTACGGATGCGTTGCCGGCTCCAAGCCTCGTCCAACGGCCGGGAGAGGACCATGTGCCGATCGGCATGCCGTCGGAGTCCGCGAGCACCCGGGCTGTGCCGTTCGGCATGGTGTCCGCGGTCTCCCAAGCCATGGCCCCCGCCTGGCCAACGGACAGGCTGGTGTTCGTCGCGGCGGGCGACCGGGTCTCGTACGAGGACGGCGGTTGTGGTGACTCGCCCGACCGATGGGCGACGCAGGCAGCCAGCCCGCAACAGCTACTGGACCTGCCGCTGATAGTCCGGCGGTCAAGATCGCTTGGCAAACGGTCAAGATCAGCTGTCACAGGACATTGACCCGTCTCACCGAAGTTTGGTGTCCCGTCTCAACTGATCTGGTCCGGATCCAGGGCCGTGACCTGCGGCGACCAGAACAATCGAGACGCCGGACCGCCGAAGATCTCAAGTGGTCTGGTCCCGGAAGCCTGGATGTCGGGTGTTGTCTCAGTTGATCTGGTCCGTCCCTGATGTCCCGGTGCCCGACCCGTGCGGACCGGAGGCCAAGTGGCTTGGGAACCCGCAGCGGGGATTCTCGCAGTAGATGGCGACGTCAGGCTTGGCGGGCAGAGATGGTGAGCCGGTCGGCGAGCGCGATGACGAGGTCTCGGAGTTCGTCCGGTCGCTCGATGACGAACGGCCGGTCGAGCGAGGCGAGGACGGGAGGCAACCAGTCGAGCCGCTCTGCTCTCAACTCGACATGGAGCCAACGCTCGGTGTGCGGATCTGTTCCTTCCGCGGGCGCGGGCCCCTCCACGCTCGCGACGCTGGCGGGAAGTCGGGTGCGGATCTGTTCGACCGTCCCATGGATCCGCAGGGTCACTTCGTGCCGGTACGCGGCCCTGGCAAGCCCTGACAGGACGCGCTGTGCCGGATCGAGTCCAGCGGGCGGCTCGAACGAGCCTGGCAGCGTCCTCGCGTCCGCGATGCGATCGAGCCGGAAAGTCCGGTCCTCGCCGATCTCGGGATCGGTGCCCGTGACGTACCACCGGCCCGTATGGGTGACGATCCCGTACGGGTGCAGCGTGCGTTCGCTTCGTCGGCCGTCTCGGGTGGTGTACCTGATCGAGATCGGGCGGCGATGGCGTACCGCATCGGCGATGGCGAGCAGGACCCCTGTCTCCGGGGTGGCCAACTCCCCGGGCGGAGCCGTGAAGGCGAGGGATTCCATGACGGCGTCGAGCCGACGGGCCAGACGCTCGGGCAGTGCCCGGCGGATCTTGGCCGCTGCCGTCTCGCCCGCGGTCTCAGTCGCCGTCAGCAACCCCGTCCTGCGGCCGGCGACGAGGCCGAGCAGCACGGCGAGCGCCTCGTCGTCGTTGAGCATGAGCGGAGGCAGGCGGTACCCGGGGGCGAGCCGGTACCCGCCATAGCGGCCACGGACCGCCTCGACGGGGATGTCGAGGTCGACCAGGTGGTCCACGTACCGCCGCACGGTGCGCCCGTCGACGCCGAGCCGGTCGGCGAGTTCGGCCACCGTTCTGATGCCGCCCGACTGCAGGAGTTCCAGGAGGGTGAGCACGCGGCTGGTAGGTCGAGCCATGTCCACGAGCCTAGCGTTGATACCGGACCGATTCTGTCCACTATTTGCTCTAGCGTCCG
Source organism: Kitasatospora sp. NPDC001175 (assembly GCF_053598215.1). Classification (NCBI taxonomy): domain Bacteria; kingdom Bacillati; phylum Actinomycetota; class Actinomycetes; order Kitasatosporales; family Streptomycetaceae; genus Kitasatospora; species Kitasatospora sp. NPDC001175. The sequence goes on from NZ_JBSFJU010000147.1 coordinate 6,060, forward strand.
AGGTGCAACGACTTCACCAACCCGAGGAGAGCACCATGGACTTCGTTTCGACCCGGATCATCACCGGCGACATCGCGCGCCTCGTCGACTTCTACGAGCGAGCCACCGGAGTGCGGGCGGACTGGTCCACCGAGGACTTCGCCGAACTGCGGACCGCCAGCGCGACCCTCGCGATCGGCAGCACCCGCACCGTGGCACTGTTCGCGCCCGGCTCCGCCCGTCCGGCCGACAACAACACCGTGATCATCGAATTCCTCGTCGCCGACGTGGACGGCGTGTACCGGAACCTGGCCGATTTCGTCGCCGACTTCGTGACCGAGCCCACCACGATGCCCTGGGGCAACCGCTCGCTCCTGCTCCGTGACCCCGACGGCAACCTCGTCAACTTCTTCACCCCCGTCACGCCGGTGGCCATCGAGAAGTTCGCCCGCTGACGACAGCACGGCCGCCCGGGCAGGGGCCACTTCCGACAGCACGTTCCATACGGACCAGATCATCTGAGAGGGCGTTTAGTGTGGGCGAATTGCCCTTTATGCCCTAGTAGGTTCCTCGCCAGGTTGGTGTGCTTTCGTCCGTTATTCGCTTGGTGAGGTTG
>NZ_JBSFJU010000148.1:0-6439 GCF_053598215.1 Kitasatospora sp. NPDC001175
CCGGCGGCTCGTCGCTGACCGCCAACTGGCTGCTGACCGCCGTGCTGATCAAACTCTCCGACGCGGCCGGACGAGCCGAGCTGGAGCCGAACCCGGAGCAGATCCCGCCCGTACAGCCGACCATGGCCGCGCCCGCCGCACCCGCACCCGCGCCCGCCCTCTGACCCTCCCGGCGATCCTCCACCGGCGGGCCCGTCGTCCGGGCGCCCGGCCGCTCGGTTCACGCCGGGCCTCGACTAACGCATGGCAGGACCACATCCCATTAACAGGCTCTGCCCCCGATCAACGGCCCGTCACTCCCCCGCGCAGGGAGCGGCGGGCCGTTCGGCATCCCCGGCTTGCCTCAGCGCCCCGCCGACCCGCACGTCATGACGTCCCCGACGGCCGCCCGCCCGGCCGGGGCCCCAGCACCGCCGCGGCCCGGGCGGCGACAACGGCGAACCCCTTGTTCGGTTCGCACTTCACCCTGCGTGCCGACGGCACCGAACCTCCGTCCCTTCCCACGGCGATCCCGGCCCACCGCGCCGGCTCCCTACCCCGCCGGCCTCCACCTGGTCCGTCCGGGCCGCCACATCACCCCCGCCACCCACGACCCCGCCGACTTCCCCCCGCGCCTCTTCCGTCCCGGGACTAGTCGACGCCCGCGGCACCGCAAGGGCGATGCGGAGCGGGCGTGTTCGCCGCCATGGGAGCCCAACTGTCCGTCAGCTCTGCTGGTACAGCACCGCCCCGGTCCGGCACTCCGGATCCGCGAACACGTAGAGACAGCCCTCGCCGCCCCACACGTCGGCTCCGTCGTTCATCGAGAGGAACCGCATCGTCCTTCCGCAGCGCGGGCAGTGGGGGTACTCGGGATCCTGGATCCACTCCGGCCGACCGCCGAGCGTGGACCCGCCCTCGTGCCAGGCCGTGCCGCTGCCGTCCGCCGGCCGAGCGGGCCCGAGCACCAGCCGGGTCGGGTACGGATCCCAGCCGTCCAGCACCGGGCCGTTCCACTCCGGCCGTTCGTTCTTCGTCGACCAGCGGCAGCCGCCGGCGCCGTCGTACTCACTGAGGATCGTGCCGAAGTCCGTGCAGCGCGGACAGGCGAGCACCTGCACGTGGTCGTCCGTGGGCAGTGCCAACGCCCGCGCGACCGCCGAGCCGGACGGCAGGTCGAGTGCGTACGCCAACTCCATGCCGCACCAGGGGCAGTGCTGCCCGGACCCGTGGCCGAAGAGCGCTTCCCCGGCCTCCTCCGCGTCCACGGCCAGCAGCTCGAACGCCTGCCGCGCCACGAGTTCCCGCCGCTCCCCCGACGGCTCCAGCTCCCAGCCCGCCGCACGGGTGTGGGCGCCGACATCGCCCGACTCCCGCCAGCGGACGAACGCCTCACGCGCGACGTCCGGATCCCCCTCGGCGACACACTCCCGCAGGAGGTACTGATTCCCGTCCGCCGAGTCGGCGAGCTCGACCAGCGCCCTGGTGGTCGGCCCGTCCGCACCTCGCCAGATCTCGCTCCGGCTGAAAACCCGCGCGTCCAACAGCCGTTCACGGTGGGGCGCCACCCGCCCGGGCTCCGCCGCCACGGCCTCCGCCAGCTGCCACACCGCGTCCTCGTCCCCGCCGCACCCCGCGGTGACCAGTGCGTTCAGTTCGTCCTCCGTCAGCACACCGGCACCCTAGCCAGCTCGGCCGACAGATCGGGCCGCGGCCGTCATGGCAGGCAAGCACGCCGGATACGACCGGAAGCCCGCCGTGGGCCGACCCCTCCGACGATTTCCCGATCAAGCACCAGAGCCCCGAACCGATCATGGTTCGAGGCTCTGGTCAGCGTGCCCCAGGCAGGATTCGAACCTGCGACACCGGCTTTAGGAGAGCCGTGCTCTATCCCCTGAGCTACTGAGGCGGGGCTTGTCCCGGACCTCGCACGGAGCTCGGGATCCGAGCCGTGGTCGGCCTGTCGACAAGGCGTCGAGCGTCGTGCTGCCGGGGCTGCGGGCTCGTCGGCCGTGGGTTTCCACGGGTCAGAGTGCAGCGCCCGCCGGGACGCTCGATCCACAGGGTACCGGATCGCGGGTCGGGCGGGCGCTGATGTCGTGGGACTGGTGGGGTGTGATCGTCAGGTGGTGCGCCGGCGGGCGGTCGTGGAGGGCCCGGAGGTCGGCGGCGGGCGGTCGTGGAGGGCCCGGAGGTCGGCGGCGGGCGGTCGTGGAGGGCGGCTCAGAGGCCGCCGGTGAACAGCAGGCGGTTGGGCGAGGTTTCGGCCGCCGAGAGCACGTCCTTGGTGGCCCGGGCACCGATCCAGCGCCGGACCTCCTCCGTGTTCGCGAAGGGGCGGACCGCTTTGTGGAGCGCCGCGACGCCGGCCACGTGCGGGCTGGCCATCGAGGTGCCGCCCCGGCGGTGCCGCCGCCCAGCTTCGCCGAGAGGATCTCGTGATCCTCGCAGCGGGCTGCCCGGGCTCGGCCGCCGTGACCACGCCGTCCTGCTCGAGTGCCGCCACGGCCGGCAGGTTCCGTACCGCCGCCAGCTGGAACGGGCTGAGGTCGGCGGCGAAGCCGTGCAGGACGTGGGAGTAGGTGAACCTCGGGGTGATGCCGGGTGCGGCCCTGGTCACCGTCGCCAGGTCGACGTCGTCCTTCACGGTGACGATGTAGCGGCCCGGGATGGCGGTGGACGAGGTGTGGAGCGGCGCGGGCCCGGTCCGGCTCCGGAGCGGGCTTGGCCACGGCTCCGGTGGCACCGCAGAGCGGGACGAGCAGGAGTGGTGCGCCCGAGGCGCAGCGCGCGAACAGGCGCATTCGATGCTCCGTTCAGGTCGAATGACCATCGCCATCCGGCCCATTTCGACCGCGGCCCATTCGGACTTGAGTGCCCATCGGCCACTCGGCGCAGGAGCCGGACGGCCGGCGGCCGCGGCGGAATGGGTACGCTGAGGCGCCGATGGAGCCGGGATCGGGGGACCTATGACCATCAGGAGCGGACTGACGGCGGCCCAGCTGATCGATCTGCTGGGCGACCGTGGGAGTTTCGAGTGCTGGGACACCCCGATCACGGCGGCGCCCGCCGACGAGGGGTACGCGGCCTCGCTGGCCCGGGCCCGGGCGCGGACGGGGCTGGACGAGGCGGTGACCACCGGGCGGCTGCTGGTGGACGGGCGGCCGCTGGCGGTGGTGGCCTCGGAGTTCGGCTTCCTGGGCGGCTCGATCGGGGTCGCCACGGCCGAGCGGATCACCCGGGCCGTGGAACGGGCCACGGCCGAGCGCCTGCCGCTGCTCGCCCTGCCCGTCTCCGGCGGCACCCGGATGCAGGAGGGGTCGGCCGCCTTCCTCTGCATGGTCCGGATCACCGCCGCGGTCCAGGCCCACCGGACCGCCGGGCTGCCGTACTTGACGTATCTGCGCAATCCCACGATGGGTGGGGTGTTCGCCTCCTGGGGCGCACTCGGGCAGCCGGTGCTGGCCGAGCCCGGAGCGCGGCTGGGCTTCCTCGGGCCCCGGGTGTACGAGGAGCTGCGCGGGGTCCGGCTGCCGGAGGAGGTGCAGCGGGCCGAAACGCTCGCGTCCGGCGGGCTGGTGGACGCGGTGGTGCCGCCGGACGAACTGGCCGCCTTCGTCGGGCGGTTGCTGGCCATGCTGGACCGCCGGGGCGATCCGGCGGCGGACGGGGCGCCGGCGGGCGGGGCGCCGGCGGACCGGCCCGCGGCGGACGGGCTGGACGACACCTGGGAGTCGGTCCGGCTGACCCGGAAGCCCGGCCGGCCCGGGATGCGGGAGCTGCTCGCGCGGGCCGCCGAGGGCGTACTGCCACTGACCGCGCCCACCCCGCGCGAAGGCCGGGCGGCGGGCGCACTGGTGCGCGCGTTGGCCGAGTTCGGGGGCCGGCCGGCCGTGGTGGTCGGCCAGCAGCGAGCGACTCCCGGCACCGAGCGTCCGTTCACCGCCGCCGATCTGAGGTGCGTCCGGCGCACGGCCACTCTCGCCGAACAGCTCGGACTCCCCCTGGTCACGGTGGTGGACACCGCGGGGGCCGAACTCTCCGTCCAGGCCGAACTCGACGGCGTGGCAATGGAGATCGCCCACTGTCTGGACACGCTGATCGCCCTGCGCACCCCGGTGCTGGCGGTACTGCTCGGCCAGGGCTCGGGAGGCGGCGCGCTCGCGTTGCTGCCCGCCGACCGGGTGCTGGCGGCCCAGCACGCCTGGCTGGCACCGCTGCCGCCGGAGGGCGCCTCGGCGATCGTCCACCGGGATGGCGAGCACGCGGCTGAACTGGCCCGGACCCAGGGCATCGGCGCGCACGACCTCGCGGCGGCCGGTCTGGTGGACCAGGTGCTGCCCGAACTCCCGGACGCCGCGGCGGAGCCGGACGCCTTCTGCGAACGCGCCGGCCGGGCGATCGCCCACGCACTCGGCGAACTGGCCGCCCAGCCGGAGCCGGTCCGGGCCGCCGCCCGGGCCGCGCGCAACCGCCGCCTGGGCGACCTCACCACCGCCGGTTGACACCGCCTCGCGGGCCCGTCCGGCTCCCGTATCCTGGCCGGGCCCGCCTTGCGGACTGACTTCCAGTCAGCTTCACAGATCGCCTTGACTTCCCATGCTCATCGAACCTTTGAGCTCTCCCGGGCGCGCGCTTCGCAGCGTCTGGCTATCGCCCGCCCTGGTCACCCTGCTGCTCGGCCTCTACCGGATCACCACTCCCGAGCTCTGGCGCGACGAGTTCTCCAGCTGGAGCGCGGCGACCCGGCCGTTGCCGCAGTTGTTCGCGATGCTCGGCAACGTCGACGCCAGCAACGGTGCGTACTACCTGGTGCTGCACGCCTGGACCGGTGTCTTCGGCGACTCGGTGCTCAGCCTGCGGCTGCCCTCCGCACTGGCGATGGCCGCCGCCGCCGCCTTCACGGCGCTCGCCGCGCTGCGGTGGTTCGGCAGCCGGGTGGCCGCGGTGGCCGCCGGACTGCTGCTGGCGGACCTCCCCAACGTCTCGGCGTACGCGCAGGAGGCCCGCTCGTACGCGATCGTCACCTGCGCCGTGGCGGCGGGCACCTGGTGCCTGCTGCGGGCCCTGGAGCGGCCCTGCCCGGCGCGCTGGGCCTGGTACGCGCTGTGCACGGCGCTCGCCGGGGTTTTCCACCTGGTCTCGTTGAGCAGCCTCGCCGGGCAGTGCGTGGTGGTGGCCCTGGCCGTCCGGTCGGGACGGGACACCCGGGCGCTGCGGTGGTTCCCGCCGGCGGTGCTGGCGGCGCTGCTGCCCACGGTGCCCGTGATGTTGCTGGGGCAGCGGCAGTCTGGACGCCAGCTGGAGTGGATCGCCGTCGCGACCCGGTACCGGCTGCGGACGTTCTGGCCGGAGCTCCTCGGCTCGTCCGGGGTGATGTGCGCCTTCCTCCTGCTGGCGGCGGCTGCCCTGGCGTGGCGCGGCCACCGGTCGGCGGCGGTCCAGGCGGCGGCCGCGGCCGTGCTGCCGGTGCTCGGGGTCTGGCTGGTCTCGCAGGGGCGCACCTCGTACTTCGTCGACCGCTATCTGCTCTTCACCCTGCCCGCCTGGGCCGCACTCGCGGGCGGCGGCGTCGCGGCGGTCCGCGCCGCCGCACAGGCTCTCGGCGTCCGGGTGGCACTCTGGGGGACGCCGGCGCTTCGCGAGGACGCACCGCTCCGAGGGCGCAAAAAACAGCGCGAGCGCCCCCGCGCCAACGCGGACGCCGGGTCGCGCAATGCCCCACGCACCCCAGAGGGTGCCGGGCGGGTCACGAACTCGCGCAGGGGGGCGGCCGCACCGTTCCCTGCGCCCTCCCGGACCCCGGCGCGCCTCCGGACGGCCCCGGGGCTCGCCGCCGCACCGGCGCTGGCCGTGGTCGCCGTGGTCGGACTGCTCGGGCTGCCGGAGCAGCGGGCGGTGCGGTACGTGACCGCGCGGACCGAGACCGACTACCGGGGCGCGGCGCGCCTGGTGGCGTCCGGCTACCGGGCCGGGGACGGGATCGTGGCGGTGGCCGGGCAGAAGGCGTGGATGATGGTGGGCGCCGGAGTGGCGTACCACCTGCCGGACGGCGTCCGTCCGAGACCGCTGCTGATCGCGGAGACCGCGGCACGGGCGGAGGACCTGTTCCCGTCGGAGTGCCCGGTTCCGGTCCGCTGTATCGGTGACGTGAGCCGTACCTGGGTCGTTACCATCGGCACTGGCGACGACCCGTACCAGGCACTGCCGGCCGACCAGGCCGGTGCCCTGCGAGCGGTGTTCACCCCGAGCGAGGTCCGGCACGTGCGCGGGCTGACGGTGTCGCTGCTGGTGCGCGCAAGAGGGCGCGCGTAACGGCCCGCTGCCACTCCCGCCGCTTCGAAAGGCACAACGTGACTGCCCCCGAGGAGACCCCCAAGGAGAGCACCTTCGCCGATCTCGGCCCGGTGCTGGTGATCATCCCGACCTACAACGAGGTCGAGAACGTCGAGCGGATCGT
>NZ_JBSFJU010000149.1:0-5842 GCF_053598215.1 Kitasatospora sp. NPDC001175
TCGACACACCCAATCCAACGCCACCGGGGCGGCCTTGGACACCGTTCCCGGGCCCGAACCATTCGATTCAACGACCCGCGAAGTACGGGCCTAGCTGACGCAGGTTCTCCTCGACCTGCCCACGCAGCTGATCGGGCCTGGCCGTGGGCAGCCACTCACCCGACGGGTCCCGCCCCGGTCCCACCTTGGTGACGATCACCAGGTCGTCGGGGTAGGGCGCCAACGCCCGATTGATCAGCTCATTGGCAGACCGCAGCGGTGAGAAGTAGAACGCGGCGGTGTCGATGTGGTTCACACCGCGCTCGACCGCGCTCCGCAGGACCCTGACCGCGAGATCGCGGTCGATCGGGGCTCCGGCGGAATTTCCGGCCATCCCGTTCCCGGTCAGCCTCATCGCGCCGAAACCGAGGCGGTTGACTTCCCGGTCCCCCAACTTCCAGGTACCCGAAGCCGCTGCGGTAACCAGACCTGACTCCACCCTTGAACCACTCCCCGCGGTTTTCGAAGCGCCCCCCCAGGGGCGCTGATCCTTTGAACCTCCCAGCGGCCGCTCCCGCCGCCACCAGGCCCGATCCAGGAGTATGGGGCTCTGCCGGTGCAGTGAGAAGGCTTGTCCGGTCGGCGAAAGGTCACACCGCCGGCGGGAACGAATCGCCACCGCACCGCCGTTGGAAAGTACGTGAACGCCGCGCAGGAGGTTCGGCGCGAATCACCCCGTATCGACTGGTATCCATACTCGCCAACACAACCTCCGTGTACGTGCCTTCGCCGCACCGGAGCTCGGCTCGAGTTGGCCGACTGGGGTTGCGGCTCCTCACCTGCGCAACGGACAGACGGCCTGCGGCCCCGCTCTTCGAGGCGGGGCGCACCACCGACCTTCCGGCGCAAGGCCGTTCAGGCCAGCATCTCCGCCAGCTGGTCGGTGGCCTGGACGAGCCACGCCGGCTCGCCGTACTCACGGCCCCAGTGAGCGGCCGTCACCGCGCGGGCCTGGGCCCAGCGGCGGGCCCGCTCGCGGTCGATCCCGGCAGCCTCGGAGAAGGTGGCCAGCCGGCGTAGCAGGGCCGCCTTCAGGTCGTCGGCGGCAAGCAGTTCCTCGAACCGGCTGCGGAGCAGGGTGATCGCGTCGTAGGCCGGGTCACCGACATATCCCTTGGGATCGATGGCCAGCCAGGGTTCCCGCTCGCCCCGCAACACGTTCCCGTAGTGGAGGTCGCCATGGACCAGCGTGTCCGGCTGTTCCTTGCCGAGCTCCCGGACGGTCGCGACCGCGGCGTGCACCACATGCCGCGGCAACGGGGAGGGGAGCCGCTCGGCGTCGCTCCGGAGCTTCTCCTCCCAGTTCTCGGCCTGATCGCAGAGCCGCGGCAGACCGGGCGGAGCCTGGACGGCCAGTCTACGGGCGAGCTGCCCGGCCACGGCGACGGCCTCGTCGACGTCGTCGAGATCAGCCAGGCTGCCGTCCTCGGCCTGCTCCAGCAGCATGGCGAACCGGGCGTCATCCCGTCTGTGCAGCAGCACGGCGCCGCGTCCGCCCCACGCCGCGAAGGCGTCGGGTTCGTGAACGTTGCCAGGATGCGGGAAGGAGACCTTCAGTACGGCCGACGTCCCGTCATCCCGCCGCACCCGCACGACTACCCCCACCTGGCCATGCCTGATCGGCGTCGTGGGCGTGCAGTTCCAGCGCTGGAGTAGTTCATCGAGAAGCCCGGGCAGCGACTCGATCCAGACCCGGCCGCGCTCGCCCTCCCGTGCGACGGTGCTCTGCGCGAATATCTCCGGTATTTCGATCACCACAGCACACTGCCCATGCCTCGTCCTGCCGACGGGTGGTGACAGGTAGTGATCCCCGTGGCGTGCCGATGGATGCGGTATGCGCAGGGTGGGGGCTGAGCGGCGAGCGAACGGCGCCGGGGGCGTCCCTGAGTCGGTGCGCGTGGCAGTGGCTCGAGGGGATCGCGTTCCCCACGGGCGCGGCCAGACTGACAAGATGTCCTGGTCGGGATGCCGCCTGGCATCCCTCGCCAAGGGGAGGTCCTGTCGTGGGTGTTGGTGGAATGCCGCCTGAGCACGGCCCTGCCTCGACGGCTCGGCCCGCACCTCCCTTCGACCCGGAGCTGCGGACCGTGCTGGCAGCCATGGGAGAGGAGGCGAAGGAGCCCGTCACCCTGGATGGCCTCGCTGCCAGGCAGAACCGGGATGCTGTGGCCCGGCCCAGACCGACGATTCGGGAGCTCCAGGCCGACGACCGGTTCGAGGTGGAGGAGTTGCGTGCGCCGGTACGGGACGGGAGCGAGGTCAGGCTCGTCAGCGCACGTCCCGCCGGGATCGCCGGGCCCCTGCCGCTCCTGTACTACATGCACGGCGGTGGGATGATCATGGGCAATGCAGGGTCCGTCGTTCCGCGGCTGCTTCGCGAATGGGCTCTCCCGCTGCAACTGGCCGTCATCTCCGTCGAGTACCGACTGGCGCCGCAGGCGCAGTACCCCATACCCGTGGAGGACTGCTATGCCGGACTCGTCTGGGCGGCTGATCACGCGGCCCGACTGGGCGTCGACGCGGACCGCATCATCGTCGGAGGGAAGAGTGCCGGCGGTGGACTCGCCGCAGCACTCGCCCTGCTGACGCGCGACCGCGGCGGGCCGGTTCCGATCGGTCAACTGCTCCTGAGCCCGATGCTCGACGACCGCAACAACACCTTCTCCAGCTACCAGATGGTCGGCCGCGACACCTGGGACCGGACCTCCAACGCGACCGCATGGCAGGCACTGCTGGGCGACCTGTACGGGGCTGCTGACCTGCCGCCCTACGCGGCCCCTGCTCGCGCCACGGATCTGTCCGAGCTGCCCCCGGCCTACGTCGAGGTCGGGTCGGCCGAGTCCTTCAGGGACGAGGCCGTGGCCTATGCCAACGCGATCTGGCAGGCCGGCGGCGAGGCCGAACTGCACGTATGGCCCGGCGCCTTCCACGGGTTCGACACACTCGCACCGCAGGCCGTCCTCAGCCAAGATGCCCGCGACGCCCGCTCCCGCTGGCTCCGGCGGATCATCGGACGATGAACCTCCTCCGGCTCGACGGTCCTGGCCGGGAAGGTCAACCGCCTTGCTCGATCAGGACGTTGGCGCGGAAGACACGGGCGGGACAAGCAAGCCTGCCGGTGAAGGACGGCACCCGAACCAGCCCCACAACCCGCTCCACGCGGCTCTGCCAACAACTGCACGAGCCATGGGCCGCGAGTAGAGCCGGGGGCAGCAAGCGGACCAGCCCTGCCCGCAGCCCCGGCAAGCCGTGCTGTGGGGCCGGGCAGTCGACATCCGGAGTCGACGACTGATAGGCGACTGATTCGCCGCTCGGGTGCCCAGGCATACCGTCGATGACGTGACGGGGAACGAGCGCGGATCCGCTCTCGCCACCCGGGCCCACCCATCACCAAGGACTACCGGAGGTCGTCATGCCCGCCTACGCCGTCGCCATCGTCCACCAGGTCGAGTTCGGCCCCGACATCGTGGAGTACCTCGAGCGGATCGACGCCACCCTGGAACCGTTCGGCGGCCGCTTCCTGGTGCACGGCGGCAATGTCGAAGCGGTCGAGGGCGGTTGGACCGGCGATCTGATCGTCATCGAGTTCCCCGACCGCGACCAGGTACGCGCCTGGTACGACTCGCCCGCGTACCAGGCGATCCTCAGACTGCGCACCGACCACATGACCGCGGACGTGTTCTTCGCCGACGGCCTGCCGGTGGGCTACAACGGCACCGATTCGCTCGGAAAGTGACGCAACATCAGATCGATCCACCGAGGGCCGGTGGTTGGCCGGCAGCTTGCTCTGCGGCTCGACCACGACCGTTGCCTGGCGTTGCTTCTGAACTGTCGCTGTACAGGGCCCGCACCGCGGTGAATCCGTTCCATGAGTCAAGTCGTCTCGCGAATCGAGGCGTTCGGCCGGTCCGCCGGTCGACCGCTCAGCGACCGTTCGGTTCGTCGTCCCAGCGCACCTCGGTCCGCGAACCGGTTTGCCAGTCCCGCCGCAGGATGCCGTAGCCGATCGAGTCGTACAGCGTGCCGTCCTGGTCGGGCCAGGCCTCGCGGTAGTGCGCCTCCTTGACGTAGCCGCCGCGGCGGAACGCCCGCCGCATCGGCTCGTTGTCCTGGCGCGTGGTGCCCTCGATCCGCGTGACGTCCGCGAACTCCGAGAAGACGTACCCGGTCAGCCATTGGAGCGCCCGGCCGCCCACGCCACGGCCCCGGTGCGCGGCGCCGATCCGCAGATCGAAGACGGGCGCGTCGTCGTCCAGGTCCTCCAGCCGGATCAGGCCGACTCGCTCGCTGTCCTCGCCGATCCAGAAGCTCCGGGACGACTCGCCGTCGTAGTACCCCTCCGCCAGCTTCGTCCGGACGGTCTCCTCGGTCAGCGAGGCGAACACATGGAAGGGCCACACCTCACCAGCCAGGAACGCGACCAGCTGGCCGGCATCCGCCTCGGTGTCGAGCCGCTCGTACACAACAGTCATCCGACCGCCCCTCCTCCGTTCGCCCGCAGCGGGCGGCAGTACCGACATCGGAGATCCAACAGCCAGCGGTAGGCCGCCTGCCAACGGTTTTCTCACGTGTGCGGCGCCGGAGATGGGCAGGCTCCCCCGTTTACCGGCACCGGACAGGCGGCGGCCGACCACCGGCCGGGCAGCCGTCTCCACCCCCTACCGGCTGTCGCCCGGTCAGGGGTGGTGGCTGCGACGGTGCTGGCCCGCGGTGCGGCCGGTGCGTTCTCGCAGCAGGATGCCCAGGGTGTTGGCGTTCTCGTAGCCGACGCGATGGGCGATGGCGTCAATCGGCTGGGCCGTGGTGCGCAGCAGGTGGACGGCCTGTTCGATCCGGAGGTCCTGGACGAAACGCACCGGTGAGGTGCCCAGGACGGCGCGGGTGGTGCGTTGGAGGGTGCGTTCACTGACACCGAGGGCATCGGCCGCGTCCTTGATGGCCAGGGGTTCGTGGAGGTGGTCGCGGACCCAGCGTTCGAAGGCGGCGACCGTCGGGTCGCTCTCGGCGAGGGTGGCGGTCATCGTGTGGGCTGCCTGGGAGGGGCGTTCGTCGATGACGAGGTAGTTGGCGACCAGGTCGCTCAGGGCCGGGCTGCGCCGGCGGACCAGGGTCAGCGCGAGGTCGACGTGCCCGAAGGCCGCACCTGCGGTCGTGATGCCGTCGCAGCTGGTCACCATGCGCTGCTGGTCGAGGGTCACCTTCGGGTATCGGCTGCGGAACAGCGGGGCGAGCCACCAGGTGGTGGTGGCTCGCAGGCCGTCCAGGATGCCGGCCTCCGCGAGCAGGAAGGTACCCGCGCAGGCGGAGGCGACGGGGGTACGTCGGGCACGGAAGTCGGCCAGCAACTCACGCGCCCGGGCCGTGTCGTCGCCGGCTGCCCAGCGCACCAGTTCCTCGGGCCGGCGTTCGGACACCGCCGGGACGAGCAGCAGGTCGCAGTCGGCGGCCTGCTCGACCGGGGCCACCTCGACCAGGTGCCCGGCACCGGTGCGGACCGTGCCGGTGAAACCGACCTTGGTGACCTGCCAGGGCGGTGGCGGCTTGGGCAGCCGCTCTCGCAGCTCGTTCGCGCAACTCAGCACGTCCAGGACGGCAGCCAACCCGGAATCGAACACACCCTCAAGCACCAGCACGGCGACACGCATGGCGGAAACGGTATCGGATCTGCCGGACGCGCCACTGCCCCGGGGGGCGTACGGCCCGTAGCTTCGTGGTGGCCCGCCCGCGAACCCTGGCCGATCCGGGACAGGACGGTCAGCAGGACGTTCCGCTCCAGGGACTGCGCCTCGTCCACGATCACGAA
>NZ_JBSFJU010000150.1:0-5839 GCF_053598215.1 Kitasatospora sp. NPDC001175
GGCGTGAGCGGATCATCCTGTCCGGGGACATCCCCTCGCCGGCCAACCCGCCCTCGGGCTGCCGCTTCCGCACCCGCTGCTGGAAGGCCGAGGAGCGGTGCGCGGTGGAGGTGCCCGCGCTGACCGTCAGGGAGTGGCTGACCGGGGCGGCCGCGCATGACTCCGCATGTCACTTCGCGGCGGAGCGCGAGATCGGGTAGAGCGCGGCGGAGCGCGAGATCGGGTAGAGCGCGGCAGGGCGCGAGACCGGGTGGAGCGCGGCGCGATTTCCGGCGAGGTGCAGGGGACGCGATGCGCGAGAGACGATCTTTTTTCGGTGATCTTTTTCCGGGCTTTCTTCCCCGATAAAACCTCGACATCCGGATAATCATGTCCGCTATTCGGAGGATGGAATGAGTAATTCCTTGGGCGATATGTATCGCTCTGTCAGTCAATGGTCCGGCTTGTGTGCGCCGTGTAACAGAAAAGAGATGTGAGGAAGATTCCAAACGGGGTCGGCGGGCTCGATAGTTGCTCTGCGCGCGTCGACGGTCGCATCGCCAACTAGGCATCTGCGTCCTGACGTTGACCTCCGCCATGCCTGGAAAGCCGGGCTATGGAGGGTCCTTCGTTCCCACGCCCCGAATCGAGAGGCAGTTGAATGAGGCTCACCAAGACAATGCGTTGGACGGCGGTGGCTGCCACCACGATCCTGGCGGTGGCCGCCTGCAGCAATGGCGGTGGCTCGGGCGGCGGCGGCGGAAAGCCGACGGCGAGCGACAATGCGCCGGCCAAGGATGGCGGAACCTTCCGACTGGGCATTGTCGAGCCTACTGCAATCGACCCGTACAACGTGCAGGAGTCCGAGGGCACCCTGGTCGCCCAGAACCTGTTCACCGGCCTGACCAGCGTCGACGTCAATGGCAAGGTCAGCAACGCGCTGGCCGAGAGCCGGACCGCGAACGACGACTGCAGCCAGTGGACGTTCAAGATCAAGGGCGGGACCACCTTCTCCAACGGTGAGCCGGTGGACGCGGAGTCGTTCGTCCGCGGCTGGGCTCGGGTCGCGGCCAAGGACGCGGCCTCCGACGTGGCGTACCACATGAACGAGATCGACGGCTTCAAGGAGCTCCAGGACGGCTCGGCCACCACCTTCCGGGGCCTGTCGGCGCCCGACGCGACCACCCTGGTGGTCAAGCTGGCCATCAAGGACTGCGAGTTCGACCTCCGCACCTTCCACACCGCGTTCAGCCCGATGCCGAAGGTGGCCGGCCCGGCCACCAACAAGACCTTCAACGACATGCCGATCGGCAACGGGCCGTTCAAGATGGAAGGGCCCTGGCAGCACAACAGCAAGATCACGCTGGTCCGGAACGACAGCTACGGCCTGACCAAGGCCCACCTGGACCGGATCGAGATCTCCATCCTGAACTCGGCCAACGCGGACCAGCTGGAGTACCAGGGCTTCCAGGCGGGCCAGTTCGACTGGGCCCGGATACCCACCGAGCAGCTGTCCGTCGCCAAGGCGACCTACGGGCCGAAGAACGAGTGGTACGACTGGGAGTCCAACGGCATGAACTACCTGCTGCCGGTGACCTTCCAGGGCCCGCTGAAGTCCAAGGAGGCGCGTCAGGCGATCTCCTACGCGATCGACCGCGACGCCATCGTCAACGGCGTGTTCAAGGGCTTCCGCCACAAGGCCACCACGCTGGTGCCCTCGGCCTTCAAGGACGCCTACCAGGAGGGCGTCTGCGCCAGCTGCGTCAAGCAGGACAAGGAGAAGGCCAAGGCGCTCGCCGCGCAGGCCGGCCTGACCCCCGGGACCAAGCTGTACTTCGGCTACAACACCGGTGGCGGGCACGAGGCCTGGGTGCAGGCCGTCGCCCAGCAGCTCAAGGACGTGCTCGGGTTGGACGTCCAGATCGACGGCATGCCGTTCAAGGACATGCTGAAGAAGGACAAGTCGGCGGACGCCACCGGTATGTACCGGGCGGCCTGGGGCGCGGACTACCCGACCCCCGGCAACTACCTGGCGCCGCTGCTCGCCACCGCCTCCATCAACGAGGACCCGACCACCCACGACGCCCAGGGCGACAACGCGGGCCGCTACAGCAACCCGGCCTTCGACGCCCTGCTGCAGCAGGCCACCGGCACCAAGGACCAGGCCGCGCGCGACAAGATCTACCAGCAGGCCGAGAAGCTCGCGATCGGTGAGGACCAGGCGCTGATCCCGCTCTTCACCCGCCAGCAGCAGCGTGTCGCCAACACCCAGAAGTGGGCCAACCTGACCTACGACTTCAACGAGAACCCGACCCTGGCCACGGTCTCGCAGAAGTAGCCCGTCCCTTCGCGCCAGGCGTGGTCCGCTCCTGAATCCGTACGTGCCCCAGTGCAGTTGACCGAAGGGGCCGAGCACAACGCCGTCGCCCCCGTCTCGATCAGGCGGGGGCGACGGCCCCCCGGTCGCCTGCCGGACCCGGCGGTGTACGGGGGAGAGGGCTACGCCGCTCTGCCACGACCCCATAGAGAGGCACATGCCATGGGTAGGTATCTGCTGCGAAGGCTCGGACAGATGGTGATCGTGCTGCTCGGCGCGACGCTGATCCTCTTCGCCTGCCTGTTCGTCATCCCCGGTGACCCGGTCGGCTCGCTGGCCGGCAGCGAGCGCTCCCGCGACCCCGCCGTGATCGCCGAGCTGCACAAGCGGTACGGGCTCGACAAGCCGCTGATCGTCCAGTACGGCACGTACATCGGCAAGTTGGCGCACGGAGACATGGGTGAGGACTACACCCAGCGCCGCCAGGTCTCCGACATCCTCGGCCCCAAGCTGGTCAACACCTCCAAGCTGGCCGTCGTCGCCATCGTCCTCGACGCGGCGATCGGTGCCGCCGTCGGCGCGCTGGCGGCGCTCAAACGGTACTCGCTGGTGGACACCGTGGTCACGCTGATCACCACGATCCTGGTCGGGTTCCCGACCTTCGTGATCGGCATGCTGATGCTCAACCTCTTCGCGGTGCAGCTCAAATGGGTGCCGGTGATCGGTAATCCCAGCGATCCGCTGCAGGTCATCCTGCCCGCGATCACGCTGGCCATCGTGGACGCGGCCCTGGTCGCCCGGCTGATGCGCGGCACCATGCTGGAGGTGCTGCGCGCCGACTACGTGAAGACCGCGATCGCCAAGGGCGTACCCAGGCGTGAGGTGCTGCTCAAGCACGTGATGCGCAACTCGGTCATCCCGGTGGTGACTTACCTCGGCATCTCGTTCGGCGGCCTGATGGGCGGCGCGATCATCACCGAGACCATCTTCAACTGGGACGGCGTCGGTATGGCGATGTCCACCGCGATCCAGCAGCAGAACAACCCGGTCGTGGTCGGGGTGGCGACCTGGGGTGTCGCCATCTTCGTGCTGCTCAACCTGGTCGTCGACCTGCTGTACGCGATGCTCGACCCCCGCATCCGGCTGAGCTGAGGGCGCTGAGATGACTGACGACAAGACGAAGGCAACCGCCGTACCGGGCAGGGCCGTTCCCGGGCAGCGCAAGGATCCGTCTTCGGCCGGGGCCTCGGCCGAGCCGGCCATCAAGGTGGTCAAGGAGTGGCAGGAGGTCTGGCACCGCTTCGCCGCCAACAGGCTGGCCCTGGTGGGCCTGCTGCTGGTGGCGGTGCTGATCCTCACCGCAGTCTTCGCACCGCTGATCGCCCCGCACGACCCGCTGCAGCAGGACCTGATGAACACGCTCAAGCCCCCGAGCAGCGACCACCTGTTCGGCACCGACATCCTCGGCCGTGACCAGCTCTCCCGGGTGATCTACGGCTCCCGGATCGCGGTCATAGTCGGCCTGGTGTCGATCCTGCTGACGCTGGCCATCGGCATCGTGCTCGGTGCGATCGCGGCCTACTTCGGCCGGTTCTACGACACGCTGACGATGCGCGTCGCCGACGTGTTCTTCGCCTTCCCGCTGCTGATCGGCGCGATCATCATCATCACCGTGACCGGTCGCGGGGTCTGGCCGGTGGTGCTCTCGCTCGCCATCTTCGGCTGGGCCACCGTGGCGCGGCTGCTGCGCAGTTCGGTGCTCTCCACCCGGGAGATGGACTACGTGCACGCGGCGCGCGCACTGGGCGCCGGGCACCTGCGGGTCATCCTGCGGCACATCCTGCCCAACTCGATCGCGCCGGTCATCATCTACGGCACGTTCAACGTCGGTACCGCCGTGGTCGCGGAGGCCTCGCTCTCCTACCTCGGCGTCGGCGTCAGCCCGGAGGTGCCGGAGTGGGGCAACATGCTCGCCGCCGGCCGGGGGTTCATCGGTGTGTACGACTACATGTGGACCCTTCCCTCGCTCGCGGTGGTGCTCACCTCCCTGGGCTTCATCTTCCTGGGCGACGGCATGCGCGACGCGCTCGATCCCAAGCTGCGGTGAGCGGCGTGGAGTTGACGGATGTGACCGGAGCGGGAGACGGCAGGGACAGGGCGATGACGGAGTCGGTGCAGAACGAGACGGGCGCGCCCCTGCTGCAGGTCGACGACCTGCAGGTGGAGTTCGTGACCCGGGACGGCGTGGCCAGGGCGGTCAACGGCGTCAGTTACAGCGTCGGAGCGGGCGAGACGCTGGCGGTGCTGGGCGAGTCGGGCTCGGGCAAGTCGGTGACCGCGCAGGCCGTCATGGGCATCCTGGACACCCCGCCCGGGCGGATCACCGGCGGCAGGGTGCTGTACCGGGGCGAGGACCTGCTCACCATGCCCGAGGAGGCGCGGCGGAAGATCCGCGGCCGGAAGATCGCGATGATCTTCCAGGACGCGCTCTCCGCGCTCAACCCGGTGTTCTCGGTGGGCTGGCAGCTCGGCGAGATGTTCCGGGTGCACGAGGGGATGTCCAAGAAGGACTCGCTGAAGAAGGCCGTCGAGCTGATGGAGCGGGTGCGGATCCCGGCGGCGAAGGAGCGGGTGAACGACTATCCGCACCAGTTCTCGGGCGGTATGCGTCAGCGCATCATGATCGCGATGGCGCTGGCCCTGGAGCCGGACCTGATCATCGCGGATGAGCCGACCACGGCGCTCGATGTGACGGTGCAGGCGCAGGTGATGGAGTTGTTGGCGGAGCTGCAGGCCGAGTACCGGATGGGTCTGATCCTGATCACCCATGATCTGGGGGTGGTCGCGGACGTGGCCGACAAGATCGCGGTGATGTACGCGGGGCGGATCGTGGAGACCGCCCCCGTGCACGAGCTGTACGCGCGCCCGGCGCACCCGTACACCAAGGGTCTGTTGAAGTCGATCCCGCGCCTGGACCAGAAGGGCCGCGACCTCTACGCGATCAAGGGCCTGCCGCCGAGCCTGCTGCACATTCCGGACGGCTGCGCGTTCAACCCGCGCTGCGAGGCGGCCACCGACCGGTGCCGTACCGAACTGCCGTTGCTGCAGCCGGTGCTGGACGAGGACGGCGCCGACCTGGCGGGCCGCCGCAGCGCCTGCCACTTCTGGAAGGAGACCCTCCGTGGCTGAGCCGATCCTTGAAGTCCGGGAGTTGGTCAAGCACTTCCCGTTGACGCAGGGCATTCTGTTCAAGAAGCAGATCGGTGCGGTGCGTGCGGTGGACGGGGTGTCGTTCGAGCTGCACAAGGGCGAGACCCTGGGCATCGTCGGTGAGTCGGGCTGCGGGAAGTCGACGCTGGCCAAGGTGCTGATGAACCTCGAGCGGGCGACCTCCGGTGAGGTGGTGTTCAAGGGCGAGGCGATCTCGCGGCTCTCCGGTGCCGGGTTGAAGGCGGTGCGGCGGAACATCCAGATGGTGTTCCAGGACCCGTACACGTCGTTGAACCCGCGGATGACGGTGGGCGACATCATCGGGGAGCCGTT
>NZ_JBSFJU010000151.1:0-5800 GCF_053598215.1 Kitasatospora sp. NPDC001175
GTGAACCGGCGGATGCCGCGCTCCTGGGCGACCGCCGCGATGTGCTCCAGCAGCGCGGAGGCCACACCCCGGCCGTGGGGCGCATCGATGATGCGCCGCCGCTCCGCTGTTCGCCGCGTCAGTCCAGCGCCCGCCGGCGGAAGCCCCGGATGCCGAGCAGCCCGAACAGCACACAGGCCGCCGCGAGCGCGGCCAGGTCGACCCCGAGCGGGATCGACCGCGGTTCACCGTGTGGCAGCAGCACCGCGCGCATCGCCTCGCTGACGTACGTCAGCGGGTTGAGCGCGCAGATCACCTGGAACGGCCGCACCGAGGACAGGCCGTACCACGGGAACTGGGTCGCGCCGGTGAACATCAGCGGGGTCAGCACGACCGCGATCATGATGCTGATGTGGCGGGACTCCACCGCGGTGCCGATGGTCAGCCCGACGGTCGCGCCGGCCAGCGAGCCGAGCGCGAGCACACCGGCGACCGGCAGGACGCTGGAGGCCGGCCAGTGCACACCGTCCAGGACCAGGAACCCGAGCGGGATCATCACCGCGGCGGCCACCAGACCGCGGATCGCCCCGAACACCACCTTCTCGACCGCCACCAGGGCGAGCGGGATCGGGGACAGCAGCCGGTCCTCGATCTCCTTGGTGAAGGAGAAGTCGACGATCAGCGGGAAGGCGGTGTTCTGCAGCGCGACCAGGAAGCTGCTGAGCGCCACCACGCCCGGCAGCAGCACCTGCTGGAAACCGTGGCCGGTGTAGCCGAGGCCGGAGAGGACCTTGCCGAACACGAACAGGATGAAGAACGGCTCGACCAGCACCTGGGCGAGGAACGGGATCAGCTCGCGTCCCGTCACGAAGACGTCCCGCCAGAGGATGAAGGCGAAGGTCCGTGCCGCGGAGCCGCCTTTGCCGGTCTGCGGAAGGGTTGCGGTCGCGCTCAACGGAGTTCTCTCCCGGTCAGTTCGATGAAGACGTCTTCCAGGGTCAGCCCGCCCAGCGACACGTCCTCGATGTCGCAGTGCAGTTCGCTCAGGGCGCTGACCGCCGCGGGCAGGGTGGCCGAGGGCCGGCCGGTGGTGTAGAGCCGCAGTCGGTCGGGGACGTCGGCACCGACCTCGACGGTCTCGACCCGCTCCACCGTCTCGATCTTCTCCAGTACCCGGACCAGATCGGTGAGTTCACGCTCCTCGGCCGGCGCCCCGGCGGCCCGCAGGGTGAAGGTGAGGGTGCCGGTGCCGCTAAGTGAGGAGGTCAGGGCCTGCGGCGAGTCCAGTGCCAGCAGCTTGCCGCGGTCGACGATGCCGACCCGGTCGCAGAGCTTGGCGGCCTCGTCCATGTCGTGTGTGGTGATCACCACGGTGACGCCCCGGCGGCTCAGTTCGGCCACCCGCTCGTGGATGAAGAGCCGGGCTTGCGGGTCGAGACCGGTGGCCGGCTCGTCCAGGAAGAGCACCCTGGGCCGGTGCATCAGCGCGCGGGCGATCATCACCCGCTGCGCCTGGCCCCCGGAAAGCTCGTCCACCCTGGCCTTCCCCCGGTCACCGAGGCCCACCCAGTCGAGGCTCTCGTCGGCCAGCCGGTTGCGCTCGGCCCGGCCCATGCCGTGGTAGCCGGCGTGGAAGACCAGGTTCTGCCGGATGGTCAGTGAACGGTCGAGGTTGTTGCGCTGTGGGACCACCGCGAACACCCGGTGCGCGGCGGCCGGCCGGCTCACCACGTCGACCCCGAGGATGGACACCCGGCCCGAGGTCGGGGCGACCCGGGTGGTCATGATGCCGATGGTGGTCGACTTCCCGGCGCCGTTCGGGCCGAGCAGGCCGAACACCTCACCGGTCCTCACGGTGAAACTGAGGTCGTCGACGGCCGGCGTCGGCCGGTTGCGATATCTCTTGACCAGCCGGTCGACGACGACGGCGGTGGAATCGGAATCCACGGCCTGCGGTGCGCGTGCTGTATTCATTGCTTCCTGCAAATCGAGCGGGACGCGACAACGGCGACGATGGAAGCGCGGCAGGGATCACACGCATACTGAAACGCCGTCGTGTTACGCCGTCATGCGCGCCGACGGAAAGGGATAATGAACACTCAACTGTGCCGGACCATGTATAGCATGGGTGGCGCGGCCCAGTCCGGACAGGGGCGGTAGGGGCAGAGTAGGGGATGTGTGCCGACCCGGCCCGCTGCTAGCTTGAAAGGGCGCAAGTATTCTCCGCAATCGCTTCCCGGCAATTGTGACCGAATACTGCTGGGCAGGATTTCTCCCGCACGGGCGGGGAGTTGTGGGCGCAGGCCATTAAGCACGAGTCATTGCGAGTCATTGGCGGTCATGCCCGAACCTTCCCGACGACGTGTTCCGACTCGGACGTCCGGAAGCGGCCGGCACGGCCCTCACGACCGGTTCAAGGGTGGGACGGACAAGGCGTGGAGAACGAAGCGAAGCTCCTCGACTACCTCAAGCGGGCGACCGCCGATCTGCGCGAGACGCGTCGGCGGCTGCGCGAGCTGGAGGAGCAGGAGCCGGAACCGATCGCCATCATCGGCATGGCCTGCCGCTACCCCGGCGGAGTGACCTCGCCCGAGGACCTCTGGCAGCTGGTGGCCACCGGCACCGACGGCGTCTCCGGCTTCCCCACCGACCGGGGCTGGGACCTCGCCACCCTCCACCACGAGGATCCCGACCACCCGGGCACCTCGTACACCCGCGAGGGCGGGTTCCTGCACGACGCCGCCCAGTTCGACCCCGACTTCTTCGGCATCTCGCCGCGTGAGGCGCTGGCGATGGACCCGCAGCAGCGGCTGCTGCTGGAGACCTCGTGGGAGGCGTTCGAGCGGGCGGGCATCGACCCGGAGGCCGTCCGGGGCAGCCGGACCGGTGTCTTCGCCGGTGTGATGTACCACGACTACGCCTCCCGCCTGCTGGACGTCCCCGAGGAGGTCGCCGGCTACCTCGGCAACGGCAACTCGGGCAGTGTCGCCTCGGGCCGGGTGGCCTACGCGCTCGGCCTGGAAGGCCCGGCCGTCACCGTCGACACCGCCTGCTCCTCCTCCCTGGTCGCGCTGCACTGGGCGATCCAGGCGCTGCGCGCGGACGAGTGCTCGCTGGCCCTGGCCGGCGGCGTCGCCGTGATGTCCACCCCCAATGCCTTCATCGACTTCAGCCGCCAGCGCGGACTGGCCGCCGACGGCCGCTGCAAGTCCTTCGCCGCTGCGGCGGACGGCACCGGCTGGGGCGAGGGCGTCGGCATTCTGCTGGTCGAGCGTCTCTCGGATGCGCAGCGCAACGGGCACCCGGTGCTGGCGATCGTGCGCGGGAGCGCCGTCAACCAGGACGGCGCCAGCAGTGGGCTCACCGCCCCCAACGGGCCCTCCCAGCAGCGGGTGATCCGACAGGCGCTCGCGACCGCCAGGCTGACGGCGAGTCAGATAGACACGGTCGAGGCGCACGGCACCGGCACGACGCTCGGCGACCCGATCGAGGCGCAGGCCCTGCTGGCGACCTACGGGCAGAACCGCGACGGCTCCGCGCCGCTCTGGCTCGGTTCGCTGAAGTCCAACATCGGCCACACCCAGGCGGCGGCGGGTGTCGGCGGCATCATCAAGATGGTGATGGCGATGCGGCACGGTGTGCTGCCGCAGACGCTGCACGTGGACCGGCCGACGCACAACGTGGACTGGTCGGCTGGCGCGGTGGAGCTGCTGACGGAGGCGCGGCCGTGGCCCGAGACCGGGCGGCCGCGGCGGGCGGCGGTCTCGTCCTTCGGAGTCAGCGGCACCAACGCGCACACCATCCTGGAGCAGGCGCCTGCGGCCGACGCGGCCGAGGCCGAGGAAGCGGCCGGGTCGCCTTCGGCAGCGCCGTTCGTGCCGTGGGTGCTCTCCGGGCGGACTGCGGAGGCGCTGCGGGGACAGGCGCAGCGGTTGCTGGACTGGCTGACGGCCGCGCCTGAAGCGGGCGTCCCGGATGTCGCCTTCTCGCTGGCCACCTCGCGCGCGTCCTTCAAGCAGCGGGCGGCGCTCCTCGTCCGTGACCGGTCCGAGGCCCTGGCCGGCCTGGCGGCGCTGTCGCGCGGCGAGTCTGCGGCACGGTCGGTGGTCGGCGCCGCGGGTTCTGCGGGGCGGGTGGCGTTCCTGTTCGCTGGGCAGGGGAGCCAGCGGGTCGGTATGGGTGCCGAGTTGTACGAGGCGTTCCCGGTCTTTGCCGGGGCTTTCGACGCGGTGTGCGCGGAGCTGGACGGGCGTCTCGCGCGTCCGTTGCGTGAGGTGGTGTTCGGCGGCGAGGAGCTGGAGCAGACCGGTTACACGCAGCCAGCGCTGTTCGCGGTCGAGGTGGCGCTGTTCCGGCTGGTGGAGTCGTGGGGTGTGCGGCCGGAGTTCCTGGCGGGGCATTCGATCGGTGAGCTGGCTGCCGCGCATGTGGCGGGTGTGCTGTCGCTGGCGGATGCCGCCGCTCTGGTGGCGGCTCGCGGCCGGCTGATGCAGGCGCTGCCGGTTGGTGGTGCGATGGTGGCGGTGCAGGCGTCCGAGGACGAGGTGCTGCCGTTCCTCACCGAGGAGTTGGGGATCGCGGCGGTCAACGGTCCGACCTCGGTGGTGATCTCGGGTGCCGAGCAGGCCGTGCTGGAGGTCGCGGAGAAGCTGGCCGCCGACGGTCGCAAGACCAAGCGGCTCACCGTCAGCCACGCGTTCCACTCGCCGCTGATGGAGCCGATGCTCGCGGAGTTCCGGGCCGTCGCCAAGGGCCTGACCTTCGGCGAGCCCAGTATCCCGATCGTCTCCACCCTGACCGGTGACATCACCGACGAGCTCAGCACCGCCGACTACTGGGTGCGGCACGTCCGCGAGGCCGTCCGCTTCCGCGATGCCGTCCAGGCCCTGGAGCGTGAAGGCGTCCGTACCTTCCTGGAGTTGGGCCCGGACGGGACGCTCTCCGCGACGGGCCAGGAGTGCGTGAGCGAGGACGCGGTGTTCACGCCGGTCCTGCGCCGCGACCGTGCGGAGGCGGAGAGCTTCACCACCGGCCTGGCCCAGCTGCACGTCCGTGGCGTGAAGGTGGACTGGCAGGCCGTGTTCGCGGGCACCGGCGCCCAGCGCGTCGACCTGCCCACCTACGCCTTCCAGCGGGAGCGGTACTGGCTGGACACCGGCGCGCTCCAGGGCGGTGACGTCACGGCGGCCGGACTGGGTGCGATCGACCACCCGCTGCTCGGCGCGGTCGTCGGCCTGCCGGACTCGGAGGGGCACCTCTTCGTCGGCCGCCTCTCCGTCGAGACGCACCCGTGGCTGGCCGACCACGCCGTGGCCGGCAGCGTGCTGCTCCCGGGAACGGCCTTCGTGGACCTGGCGGTTGCCGCCGGTGACCAGGTCGGCTGCGCAGTGGTGGACGAGCTGGCCCTGGAGGCTCCGCTGGTCATCCCGGCGGCGGGCGCGATAGGGCTGTGCCTCGCGGTGGGTGCACCCGACGGGTCCGGACGCCGCCCGCTGAGCGTCTACTCCCGCCCGCAGGAGGACACGGACGGCGGGACTGCCTGGTCCGACCGTCCTTGGACCGTCCACGCCACGGGCTTCCTGTCGGCCGAGGAGCAGGCCGCCTCGTTCGATCTGGTGGAGTGGCCGCCGCCGGGTGCGGAGTCCGTACCGGTCGATGGGCTGTACGAGGGGTTCGCGGCGGCGGGGTTCGGTTACGGTCCGGTGTTCCAGGGGCTGCGGGCGGCCTGGCGGCGCGATGGCGAGGTGTTCGCCGAGATCGCGTTGCCGGAGGACGTGCGCGACACCGGGGCTGCGTTCGGTCTGCACCCGGCGTTGCTGGA
>NZ_JBSFJU010000152.1:0-5398 GCF_053598215.1 Kitasatospora sp. NPDC001175
ACGACTTGGACGAGGAGTCCCAGCTCGCGCACGTGGACGCCCTCGCAATGCGACGTAGCTACGTGATCGTCGGCGCCGGGGCGCCGCCACCGCGAGCCCGGGTCTGCTCGGTGATCGATCGTTGGGACGGGGCTCAGCCCCAGTGGCCTGCGGCGGCGGCCTTGGTGACGAATGCCTCGAACGACCTGGTTGGGCGGCCGAGGGCCTGCTCCACTCCGTCGCCGACCGCGCCGTGGCCCACGTTCACCAGGAGGCCGGTGAGCAGTCGGGCGATGTCGGGTGCGACGCCGGCGGTGACCTGTCGCTCGACGAAGGCCTCCGGGGTGATGTCGACGTGACGGATCGTGCGGCCGGTGGCGCGGGGGATGAGGTCGGCCGCTTCGCCGAAGCTGATCGCCCGTGGGCCGGTCAGGTCGTAGACCCGGCCGCTGTGGCGGTCTTCGGTCAGTGCCGCCAAGGCGACCTCGGCGATGTCCGGGTCGTGGGAGCGCCCCACCGCGCACGGGGGCGCACGATCGAACCGCCGCCCTCGACAGCTCCCAGGAAACTCCCAGAAAAGGGCAATCGAACGGCTGTTCCAAGCTGTCCCCCATGAGACCGGGCACACGGGCCCGGACGGCACAGAAACAAGGCACGAACGCAATGAACCTGACCGGTACTCCCTTCCTCGTCCTCACCGTCGCCCTGTTCGCGGCCTCCATAGCGCTGGCCATGGCGCAATGGCTGGGCAGAGGAGCCCTCTTCGGGCCGGCACGGACCGTGCAACGACGGCGCACGCCGCTGCGCGCACTCTCGTACCTCGGCACAGTGCTCCTCTGTCAGTTCACCGCCGTGGCCATGGTCTTCGTGATCGTCAACAACGAGAACCAGCTCTACGACAGCTGGGGCGACCTGCTGGGCAACTCCAGCCACGTCCGGGCCGTGCCCGTGCCCCCGAAGGACGAGGGCCTGGCCGGCGACCGGCATGCCGCCCCCGCCGGCCCGTCCGGTACCCCCGCGCCGAAGGTGCCGCAGGCCTTCCACGCACCCGACTCGGACGCGGTGCCCAGGAGCGTGAAGCAGGCCGACCTCAAGGGCCGGCTCTCGGGAGTCGACGGCGAGGTGCTGGTCTGGACCCCGCCGCAGTACGACGACCCGGCCTACAAGGACAAGACCTTCCCGGTGGTCGAGCTGCTCGTCGGGTTCCCCGGATCGTCCAGCGCCTGGTTCGGCGATGCGATGGAGGCGACGAAGCAGCTCGAACCGCTGATGAAGTCCGGCCAGGTGACGCCGTTCATCCTGGTCGCACCGCGCGTCACCATCCTCGGCAACACCGACACCGGGTGCGCCGACGTCCCGGGCAAGGTCAACGCCGAGACCTGGCTCTCGCGGGACGTCCCGCAGATGATCGTGGACAACTTCCGGGCCGACACCACGGCGGACCACTGGGCCCTGTCCGGTTACTCGGCCGGCGCGCATTGCGCCCTGCGCCTCGCGCTCGCCCACCCGAACCGGTACCGCGCCGCGATCAGCATGTCCGGCTACAACGACCCGGCCGGCGAACCGGCCTCACTGACCGCCAAGGACCCGAAGCTGCGCGAGAGCGCCAATCCGCTCTACATCCTCACCCACGCCCCGACCCCGCCGAACGTCGCGCTCTACGTGACCGGCAAGCGGGGCGACGGACTGGAGGACGCGACCGTCCTCCAGCAGGCGGCGAAGAGCCCGACCACCGTCACTCCGTTCGAGACCACCGGCGCGCACCTGACATCGACCTGGAAGCCGCTGGTCGTCCCGACCTTCAAGTGGCTGACCGGGATCATCCCGCCCCGCTGACGGCGCCGTCCTGAGGTTGGGAGGAGCGCATCCCCGGCAGCCCGCCGCCGGTACGCCGGAACACTGCTCGCGACCTCCTCAGTGGCCTCACGCGGGACCACTGCCCGGTTCCGTCCGGCCGGGCGTGATATCGATCGGAGATTTTCACCATGCAGCAGCCACAGTCGCAGCCCACCCGCACCCGTGCGGTCCTGGTCGGTATCACCGCGCTCGCACTGTCCGCCACAATGGCGGCCTGCAGTAGCGGCAGCAGGCCGGCCGCCGATCCCAAGGTGGGCGACAACACGGCGGCGGGCACCCCGTCCACCCCATCCGCCGCGGCGAGCAGCGCGCCGACGAAGGACTCCAAGGTCGTGATGCCGACCGGTCCGACCACCGACCTGAAGAAGTCCCGTGACACCAAGGCCGGGCCGATCATGATGACCACCCTGGCGGGTAAGAAGTCCGGCGTCTCCGCCCAGGTCTGGGTCTGGCTGCCGCCGCAGTACAGTGACCCGAAGTACGCCAAGTTCGGCTTCCCCGTGCTCACCCTCTACGCAGGCGGTCAGAGCAACGGCTACAACACCTGGACGGACAACCAGCTGCCGATCCAGGAGATCGACACCCAGCTCGTCCAGGAGCAGAAGGCGCACCCCTTCATCATGATCATGCCGGTGCAGAACCTGACGGCCGACGAGCACCGGTCCCTGGACTGCTCCGACATACCTGGCCAGCCCAGGATGGGCACCTGGCTGTCCCAGGACATCCCGGACTTCGTCCGCGCCAACTTCCGTACCCTCAAGGGCCCCGACAGCTGGGGCCTGATGGGCGCCTCCAGCGGTGCGGACTGCAGCGCCAAGCTGGCCATGCAGCACCCCGACATCTACAAGGCTGCCGTACCGATCGACGGCGACTTCAAGGCGGACTCCTTGCTCTGGAAGGGCCACGAGGCCGAGCAGGCCGCCAACGGCTCCGACAAGCTGATCGCCACCAGCAAAGCCGACGTCAAGATGCTCGCTACCGCCGCCGGCGGCGTCTCCTACGAGGTCAACGTGGTCAAGGGCTGGGTCGCCAAGGCCGTTCCCCCGACCACCGTCGAGTACTACGAGCAGCCCGGCGGCAGGCACAAGACCGTGGACTTCGAGAAGCTGATCCCGATGGCCCTGGAGTGGCTCACCAAGAACCTCACCGGTCCACAGAGCGACAGTTGACGACTCGTGAAATAGCACACCCGATTCCCGGCACTTCCCCGGGCGCGGACAGGAAGGCCGGGCCCGGCCGCCGCGTTTCCTCCAACGCGGCGGGCATGCGCGGCCTGGAGCGCTTCTCGGCGGGCGCCGGGTCCGGCCAGCCGCGCAGCGGACGGCCCGCCCCGCGCAGTGTCCCTGCACGGGGCGGGCCGTCGAACACTCGCTACAGGAACCGCACCTGTGGCGGGTTGCCGGTGGAGATGGAGAGCTGCCCCTGCTGGATCTGGACGTCGCTGCCCCTGAACAGCACCCCGTTCTCCTTGGTCATCGAGACGCCGCCGGTCTGGAAGGAGACCGCCATGCCCCGCTCCAGGCTCACCCACTTCTTGAACTCGTTGATCCCGTAGAAGATGATCCGGTCCGGCAGGGTGACGAACATCCGCTCACCGTCGTGGCTGAGCTTCATCCCGCCGCCCACGGTCAGCAGCCCTTGCACGTGCGCCTCGCCGGAGACCCGGGCCTCGACCGTGTGCAGCTCGTTCAGGTTCGCCTTGTCGGCGGTGACGGCGCCGAGGTCGTGACCACCGTCGCGCAGGACGCGGACGCCTTCGGTGGGGAACTCGATCCAGCCGTCCCCGGTACCGCGGCCCTGGACCCACTTGGTGTTGATGCCGTTGAGGTCGGCCTTGTCGGCGGCGACGTTGCCCCAGGCCTGGCCGCCGTCCTTGCGGACGTTGATGCCGGACTGCGGGAACTCCACCCAGCCCTTGCCGCCGTCGCGATCGCCCACCCAGGTGGTGTTCAGGCCGTTGACGTCGACCTTGTCGGCGGTGAGGGCGCCGAGCTCCTGCCCGGCGTCCTTGTGGAGGGTGGCGCCGGGCTGGGTGAACTCGATCCAGCCCTGGCCGGCCTCGCGGCTGCCCACCCACTTGGTGTTGAGGCCCTCCGCGTCGACCTGGGCGGCCGTGAGGATGCCCGGAGTGCTGTCGTGGCCGTGGTAGACGTTGACGCCGCGGTCCGGGAAGGTGATCCAGCCGGCGCTGTCGGTGCGCCCCTGGACCAGACGGGTGGTGACGTTGTCCACGTCGGCCTTGTCGGCTCTCACCCTGCCCAGGTCCCCCTTCGGGTCGCGGACCTCCACGCCGTCCGTGGCGAAGGTGACCCGGCCCCTGTTCGCCGTCCCCTCCACCCACGGGGTGCGCGTCCCGCTCTCGAACTCGGGGACGACTGCATGGACGGTGGTGGTGAGGAAGTACCCGCGCTGCTGCCCGGCGCCGGGCGCCTTCGCGACTAGGGTGTAGGTGGTGCCGCGCTTCGGGGCGGAGGTGCTCCAGGAGTACTCCTGGTGGGCCGGAGCCGCGCCCCGCACCGCCGGTTCGCGGTGGACCTCGGCCCCCGTCTGGTCGAGGATCGCGTAATCGAGGTCGTTGGGCCCGTCCCACTGGAGCACGAGCGGCTCGTTCGCGTCACCGTTCAGCAAGGACTTCTGCGGACGGAAGTTGCGCGGGACCCGCGGCGTCTGCTTCGCCAGGCCGAGGTGGGTGGTGTAGTGGTCGTGCCGCATGGAGACGTTGTCGTCGCCGCCGCCGGCCCGCTCGCGGATCTCCAGCAAGCTCAGGCCCGCGCCCTCGGAGACCGGGATGTTCTCCAGCTTC
This sequence comes from Kitasatospora sp. NPDC001175, assembly GCF_053598215.1. Lineage (NCBI taxonomy): Bacteria > Bacillati > Actinomycetota > Actinomycetes > Kitasatosporales > Streptomycetaceae > Kitasatospora > Kitasatospora sp. NPDC001175. The sequence goes on from NZ_JBSFJU010000152.1 coordinate 4,640, forward strand.
AGCACCAGCGCCCCGTGGGCGTCCAGGAGCGCGTTCCCGCGCGTGTGAACCTGCGTGCGGGAGAGCTGCGCCCGGAAGCAGTCGTTGCCGCTGTCCCACGCGAACTCCAGCGCGTCGTCGTGCGCGTTCTGGTACGTCCGCTCGATGCTCGCGGTGACCGCCGAGGGATCGTCCGTCAGGTTCGAGGACAGGGCGAGCAGTGGCATGGCCACATCGATGTAGTCCCACTCCACCGGGGACTGGTGGGTGTTGGAGACGATCACGTACATCGTCCCCAGGGACGGTTCGTCCGTGAGCGACGCTCGGAGCGATGTCGGATTCGTCACGATCTCGTAGTGCAGCAAGGACGGCACGGTGCGGACTCCCTACCTCGACGTTTCACGCGATGCGGGCTGACGACAACGGGCGCCAACAGTCCTGTCGACGGTAAGCACCGTCCCGTCGTCCGGGAGCCGCGATTGCCCGGAGCTGGCCCGAACCGATCCCCGGTCTGGCCGGAACGTCGGTATGAACTCCGCTGGAAGAAACGCGCGGCGTCGAGCCGGGCGGGGAGGCAGCCCCCACCAGTCGGATCGAGCAGCCACGCGACCTGTTCGTCCCACAGCAGATAAGCCATCCCGTCATCCTGCCCTCCGAGGCACGCCAGGCCGACTTAGTTCCCCAGTGAGCTTGCTCCGCTTTGACGGACACCGTTGGTGTGGTGGTCAGGCCGCCAGGACGGTCTCGTATTCGGCGGGACTGCGGTAGCCGAGGCTGCTG
>NZ_JBSFJU010000153.1:0-5369 GCF_053598215.1 Kitasatospora sp. NPDC001175
GCCTGGCCCGACGCCCGGTCGATGAGGGTGAAGTCGCTCAGCGGCCCCCAGGCGGTGCTGTCGCAGGAGCGGCCGAACACGGTCGGCAGCTCGTGACTCACCTCGTGGCACTGTGGGGAGGGGTCCGGGAGGCGTGTTCGAGTCGCCGGCTGCCGGGGCTGTGGGCGGGCGGCGTCTTGGCGGGGCTGCTGCGCCCCGCCTGCCTGCTTGCTGTGGATTGTCGTGGGGATGGCAGTGGGGTCTGCCGTGAAGTGGCAGGGGGTGGTGTCAGTCGGAGGGGCGAGGGCTGGGGGTAGGCCGAGACTGAAGAGGACCGTCCGGCACATCGGCCCGGGCGGTTTCACGCGTCACTGACATCTCGTGGCAGGCCACTGACGATCTCGCGGCAGACGACAGTCGGTGCAGCGTTGGCCGCCGCCGGGGGCGCAGGCCCCGCGCACTGGAAGGCCGCCCGAACGGCCCCCGTCGGCACCCTCCCGCAGCCCCTGTCAGACGCCCGTCGTCAGGGGCTGCGCCGTGCCGGCCGCACCCTTCTCCGGAGCCATCGCCCTAACTCCCCTGCCCCATGCCCTCCACGCGCCGCTACAGACACGAGGTGGATCCATATCGCCGACCAGGACGACCAACAGGCCGGGAAGGCCGTCGCCAGCCACGAAGGCGAACGTAAGGTGCGAATCGCCCCGAAGATGCTGGTCACCGAGGCGACTTAGTGTCGCAAACCATTCCTAAACGCCCACTCAGGCGTGACGTGTGGCTGCGACTGGCGATCGCGGGGTCCTGCCCGGTCGCCCCGGTTGTGCCCCTGCGGCCCCGCAGCCGCCACGGCGGCCGCGGGGCCGCGGTGGGTCAGGGGGCGCAGACAGCGTAGGGAGTGATGTTGGTGTAGTTGGTGCTCTGGTTGTCGGCGAGGACCTGCCAGGTGTTGCCGACGGGTCGGCTGGTGGTTTCGACAGGTGGGACGGCGCCGCCGCTTTGCTGGTATCCGCCGCCGGTGATCACATGGCCGGTGGGGCAGGTGGCGGCGGCCACGACCGGGACCCTGGCGGTGGCCACTCCGAAGGGGTTGGTACCGGCGGGGACGGTGGTGATGACGCTGTTGGTGGTGGCATCGATCACCGACACGCTGCTCGAGCCCTCATTGGCGACGTAGACGCGGGTGCCCCCCGGGCTGAACGCCACCCCGTTGGGGTTGGCGCCGACGGGGATGGTGGTGGTGACGGTGTTGGTGGCGGTATTGATCACCGACACGTTGTTCGAGAGCAGGTTGGTGGCGTAGGCGGTGGTGCCGTCCGGGCTGACCGCCACCGTCTGCGGGCGGGTGTTGACGGGGATGGTGGTGGTGACGGTGTTGGTGGCCGTGTTGATCACCGACACGTTGTTGGAGTTCTGGTTGGCGGTGTAGGCGGTGGTGCCGTCGGGGCTGACCGTCACCCCGATCGGCCCGGTGCCCACGGGGATGGTGGTGGTGACGGTGCTGGTGGCCGTGTTGATCACCGAAACCGTGTTGTCAATGAAGTTGGTGACGTAGGCGGTGGTGCCGTCCGGAGTGAAGGCCACCCCGATCGGCCCGTTGCCGACGGGGATGGTGGTGGTGACGGTGTTGGTGGCCGTGTTGATCACGGACACGTTGTGCGGGCCGTCGTTGGTGACGTAGGCGCGGGTGCCGTCCGGGCTGAAGGCCACCCCGTTGGGGTTGGAGCCGACCGTGATGGTGGCGGTGACGGTGTTGGTCGCGGTGTTGATCACCGACACGGTGTTCACGTTGCCGTTGGTGGCGTAGGCGGTGGTGCCGTCCGGGCTGACCGCCACCCCGATCGGCCCTGAGCCGACGGGGATGGTGGCGGTGACGGTGTTGGTGGCCGCGTTGATCACCGACACCGTGTTGCTACTGGCGTTGGCGACGTACGCGAAGGTCCCGGACGTCGCGGCCTGAGCCGGGGCGGCCGCCGTCACGGGCAGGGCCACGACCCCCAGCACAACCGGTCCCGCCACCAAGGCACGCAGCCACGTCTTCCACCGCGGGGCCCGGCCCAGGCCCGTATCGTGCCGAGCCGGTCCCCACAGCCGTCGCTTCCTGAAAGCCAGCATCGCCATACCTCTCGCTCGAAGAACCGGAAGGGTGGCGACGCAGGCCCTGGGGCCGGGACGGCCCGTGCCGTGACGACAGACGCGACCACCAGGGCCGGCCCCGCACCCGCGGCCACCACCCGTGCCCCCAGCCGCGTGCTCTGACGCCGCACCGGCCCGCAGCGGCTGCGCCACCGCGCTGACAGGACCTCAAAGAGCACAGGCCACCGCGCGTCACCGTAAGCGGCATAGCAAGAAATGTGGTGATTCGACACCTTTTCGTCCGAGTGATCCGGCCTGCAGGAGAGCGATACCGGTCTGGCCGGGACCTCAGTCGCTTCTCGGCGGGCACCGGGCCCGGTCGGGTCAGCGGCAGTCGAGCCCGAGCGCGGCGAGCCGGTCAAGCTGCTCGCCGGTGAGCTTGGCCCGGCGACTTTTGGTGTTGGAGATCCACACCCTGAGCTTCACTTCGACCCACGCCGTCGCCTTCCCCGATCTCCTCGACGTGGCCGCGCGGTACGGTCACCCGGGCGTCGACCGTGGCGGGGTGGCCCGGCCGTCGGATGCGTTCGCGGTCGCCAGGGTTCGACGCCGAGGGGATCTACAGGCGGCGGTTGATGGCCGGCCGTTGGTCACCTGCCCAGGCGAGCGGCGGGCGCGACCCGGCGAACCTGTGCGGTCGCGGCACCAGTACCAGATAGCCGCCGTGGCCAGGCTCGCAGGCCCGATTCCGCCACCGCATCCGACGCAACCGGTTGGCTCGCCGGGTGGCGACGTTGTGACGTGCGGGCGGCGGATACCGGAGGAAGCGGCGGCTGAACTACCCGTCCCTGCGCCGTAGTCAGCGCTCGGCGGCGCCGGGGGCTTCGGTGCGTCATGGCACAACCCGCCTGTCACCGGACTGTAACAGGCGCGACCGGGTGGACCCGGGCTACGTGTAAAGGGATATCAGCAACCGCGAACCCGGCCGCCTGCGCCCAACGGCCGGATGACAAAGGGGGTTCACCATGTCGGCTCACCGCCGTCTGTTCACCACCGCGGCTCTCGCCGCGACCACCGTCCTCACCCTCACCGCTTTCAGCGGCCCCGCCAGTGCCACCGGGTCGGCGGCGCGGTCGAGTGGCGAGGACGTCGCACTATGTGGCAACTCGGAGTTGGAGAGCGACATCGCGCCCGAGATGATCGGCCTGGACGGGAGTGCCGGTGGCCGGTGGACCGGCGTCATCAAGCTCACCAACACCTCGGGGCAGGACTGCGTGATGTACGGGCCCGCCGATCTGCGGACCGACCACACGGGCGGCGAGTTCACCAAGTTGACCACCGGCGTCCTGGGCGATGGCACGTTCTCCACCGACAGGGAGCACGGCACCGTACTGCGGGTGGGAGGTTCGGTCTACCAGCCCGTCACCTGGCTCTCCTCCCCGCCGGTCGCCCCGAACGCGAGCTGTACGACCGGTAACCTCCTCGTCCTGGCCCGCAACGAGGGAGTCCTGACCCTGCCCATCCCCGTCAAGGACGCCCGCTTCTGCCCGAGCGGGGAGATCGGCTCCCCGCAGGTGCTGATCGGCGTCCCGCAGACCACCCTGGCCGACGCGCAGGCCCAACTGCAGGACCTCGACGCCGCGTAGCGGACTCGGACGCCCGGCCGCCCGTCACCGGAGCACGGCAGAGCCCGAGTTGAGCGGTGAACGGCCGGGGCGAGGACGCCCCGGCCGTTCACCGTCCCCGCCATCGGATCGCACCCGTGGTCGGCCGAGGGCTGGGCGCGAAAGACGGCCGCCGGCATCGCCACCGGCCGGCTCCCGGCGGCTGGCCGGCTGCGGCCCGCCGGTCTGCCGACGGCCCGCAGCCGCACCTGCTACTCCCGCTATTCCCAGCGGATGCCGAGTTGGGTGAGGCGCTTGGCGCGATCGGTGGGGATGTCGCCGCGCCTGCTGCGGCTGTTGGCGATGAACAGGCCGAGGCTGATTTGGACGGTGGTGCCGTCGGCCAGCTCGAGGGGTTCCTTGTGTTTGCGGGGGACGTTGAGGTGGCCTTCGCGGGTCCGATACTGGGCGGCGGCGGCGAGGGTGCGCTGCTCCTTTTCGGCGTGTGCCACCTTCCCGGCCGGCTTCTGCTCGGCGGGCAGCGGTTCCAGCCCGAGGACGTGCTCCAGCGCCCACTGCTGCGCCGGGGCGAGCTTGGCCCAGCCGATCTGCTGGGCGCGGCCCCACCCGGCGAAGTCTTCGCCCTGGACGACGACGCTGCCCGGCTCGGCGCCCACACCGGCGAGGACGGCGAGGAATGCGGCATCCTCGCCAACAGCCGACTGCTGTCGGAAGGCATCGACATCGCGGCCGTCGACGCGATCGTCTTCGCCGACCCCAAGACCAGCATCATCGACATCGTCCAAGCCATCGGCCGCGCGCTGCGCCAGTCCTACCGGCAGGGCAAGGTGTCCTGGGTGATCATCCCGGTCTACCTCCCCTCACCGGAGGTCGGCGACGACACGGCGACCGCGGACCCGTCCGAGGTCCACGACGCCGGGCGAGGCGGTGAAGGCCGAGGCCGACGCCGAGATCGAGGCCTCCAGCTTCCGCACGATCTGGCGGGTTCTGCGCGCCCTGGCGGCGCACGACGCCCGGGTGGTCGGCCGGATCACCGAACTGCGCACTGGCCGCTCCCAGAGCGCCCAGCACACCACCACGACCACGGCCTCCGAGGAGAGCGGCGAGACCGGCGGCGAGGGAGAGCAGCCGACGGCGGCGGTGGAGTCGCCGATCGAGTGGCTGAGGATCAACGCCCGCCAGCACGCGGCGCAGATTCTGCAGACGGTGAAGCTGCGGGCGTTCAACCCGAGGGCCATCGAGTGGCAGCGGATGCACGCCGTTGCTGCCAGGTTCCACATCGAGCACGGCCACCTCGACCCCACCGACAAGGCGAAGCACGCGGAGCTGATCTCCTGGCTCGCCCGCCAGCGCCACCTGGGCGGCCAGGGCCTGCTCGACCCCGCCCGGGTCAGCGAACTGGACGCGCTCGGCATGATCTGGTCGAAGCTCGCGAACGCGTGGGAGCGCGGGGCCGCCTACGCGCGGGCGTTCCACCAGCAGCACGGCCACCTGGCGATCCCGGCGACCGCGAAGCTGGACGACTACGCGGTGGGGGCGTGGATGCGCCGCCAGCGCAAGGCCGACAACCTCAACCCCGACCAGGTGGCGAAGTTGGACGCGCTGGACGAGCTGTGGCGCCTGGAGCCGGACTGGAACCGCTCCTACCGCCGCCTGCTCGCCTACCTCGCCGCCGGCGGCACCCTGGACGGCCCG
>NZ_JBSFJU010000154.1:0-5365 GCF_053598215.1 Kitasatospora sp. NPDC001175
CACCGGAGGTCGCCCGCTCGAGGTTCATCAGCACCTTGGCCAGCGTCGACTTCCCGCAGCCGGACTCACCGACGATGCCCAGGGTCTCGCCCTTGCGCAGCTCGAAGGAGATGCCATCGACGGCCTTGACCGCACCGATCTGCTTCTTGAACAGAATGCCCTGCGTCAACGGGAAGTGCTTGACCAACTCCCGGACTTCAAGGATCGGCTCAGCCACGGAGAGTCTCCCTCCAGAAGAAGCAGGCACTGCCCCGCCCGGCCACCGCACTCCCGTCCTCCTCCGTGACGGAGAAGAGCCTCGGCACCTCCTGACGGCAGATCTGCTGCGCCATCGGGCAGCGCGGGTTGAACGCACACCCCGCTGGAATCCGCAGCAGGTTGGGCGGCAGGCCCTTGATCGCGTACAGCTCCTGGCCCTTCTGGTCCAGACGCGGGATCGAGTCCAGCAGACCTCGGGTGTACGGGTGCGCCGGGCGCGCGTACAGCTCGTGTACGGGGGCGGTCTCCACGATCCGCCCCGCGTACATCACCGCGATCTTGTCGGCCACGTCCGCGACCACCCCCAGATCATGGGTGATCAGGATCAGACCCATCCGGTACTCGGCCTGCAGCTCCGCCAGCAACTCCATCACCTGCGCCTGCACCGTCACATCGAGCGCCGTGGTCGGCTCATCCGCGATGATCAGGTCCGGCTCCAGGGCCAGCGCCATCGCGATCATGATGCGCTGACGCATACCGCCCGAGAACTGGTGCGGATAGTCGTTCACCCGCTCCTTCGCCGCCGGGATCCGCACCCGCTCCATCAGCTCGACGGCCCTGGCCCTGGCCTCCTTGCGGGAGGCACCCCGGTGCACCCGGAACATCTCGCCGAGCTGCCAGCCCACCGAGTGCACGGGATTGAGCGCGGAGAGCGCGTCCTGGAAGATCATCGCCAGCTGCGAGCCGCGGATCTTCCGCCGCTCGTCCGACCCCATCTTCAGCAGGTCCCGGCCCTTGAAGAGGATCTCACCCCCGGTCACGAAGCCGGGTGGGCTGTCCAGGATGCCCATGACGGCCTGCGCGGTCACCGACTTGCCCGAACCCGACTCGCCCAACACCGCCAGCGTCTCGCCCGCCCGGACGCTGAAACCGACGCCGTTGACCGCCCTGGCCACGCCGTCCCTGGTGCGGAACTCCACGTGCAGGTCGCGCACTCGGAGCAGCGGGGCGTCCACGGGGCCGGACTCGGCCGCCCGGGGATCGGTCTGCCGGCTGCTCACACTGGTAGCCATCGTCGGCCCTCCTCAGCGCAGCTTGGGGTCGAGGGCGTCGCGGACCGCGTCGCCGAGCATGATGAACGCCAGCACGGTGATGCTGAGCGCCCCCGCGGGGTAGAGCAGCATGTGCGGCGCGTTCCGGAAGGAGTCCGAGGCCGAGGAGATGTCGATGCCCCAGGAGACCGTGGGCGGCTTGAGCCCCACGCCGAGGAAGCTCAGGGTGGCCTCCAGCGCGATGTAGGTGCCGAGCGCGATGGTGGCCACCACGATGATCGGGGCGACGGCGTTGGGCAGGATGTGCCGCAGCAGCGTCCGGACGCCGCCGGCCCCGAGCGCGCGGGCGGCGGTGACGTAGTCCTGCTGCTTGACGGTGATCACCGAGCCCCGGGAGATGCGGGCGATCTGCGGCCAGCCGAGCACCACGATGAAGGCCACCACGATCCAGATCGACTGGCTGGGCACCACGGACAGGAAGACCAGCCCGCCGAGCAGGATCGGGATGCCGAAGAAGACGTCGGCGAGCCGGGACACCACCGAGTCGAACCAGCCTCCGGCGTAGCCGGCCACACCGCCCAGCAGGGTGCCGACCAGTGCCGCACCGGCCGTGGCGCAGACGCCGACGGTGATCGAGGCACGGGCGCCGTACACCGTCCTGGCGTAGACGTCGCAGCCCTGGTTGTCGAAGCCGAAGGGGTGGCCGGCGGTGGCGCTCTGCTGGGATCTGGACAGGTCGCATCTGAGCGGATCGGTGGAGGTGAGCAGGCCGGGCCAGAGCGCCGTCACGATCAGGAAGAGGATCAGCAGCCCGGAGACGATGAAGACCGGGTTGCGCCGCAGGTCGTACCAGGCGTCCTGCCACAGGCTGCGGGCCGCCATCCGGTCGTCGGCGCCGGGGGTGCCGGGCCCGTCCTGCTGCCGCTCGTTCTTCAGGACCGACTGGGCCTCCATGGTGCCGAGGTCGAAGGTCCGGTTCTCGACCGCGCTCTGGAGCTCCAACTCCTCGGTGCCGGCCTCGGCCAACGGGTCCGCCTCGTGGTACTTCTCCTGGTCAGGCATACCGGATCCTCGGGTCCAGGACCGCGTACAGCAGGTCGACGAGCAGGTTGGCCGCCAGGTAGATGATCACCAGGATGGTCACGAAACCCACCACGGTGCTGGTGCTCTGGCGGACGATGCCCTGGTACAGGTAGTAGCCCACACCGTGGATGTTGAAGATCCGCTCGGTGACCAGCGCGCCTCCCATCAGCGCGCCCAGGTCGGTGCCGAGGAAGGTGACCACCGGGATCAGCGAGTTGCGCAGCAGGTGGTTCACCACCACCCGGCCGCGCGGAAGCCCTTTGGCGACGGCGGTGCGCACGTAGTCGGCCCGGGCGTTCTCGGCGACGGTGGTCCTGGTGAGCCGGGCGACGTACGCCAGCGAAACCGAGGCCAGCACGATGCCCGGCAGGATCAGCCGGTCCAGGGTCAGCTGGTCGCCGACGGTCGCCGGCACCACGCCCCACTTCACCCCGACCAGGTACTGCAGCACGTAGCCGGTGACGAAGGTCGGGACGGAGATCACCACCAGGGTCAGCACCAGCACGCCGCTGTCGGCCAGTGCGCCCCGGCGCAGACCGCTCAGCAGTCCCAGCGCGATCCCGAGGACCACCTCGATGACGAAGGCCACCGCGGTCAGCCTGAGCGTGGTGGGGAAGGCGGTGGCCAGCAGCGAGGTGACGCTCTGGCCGCTGAAGGTGGTGCCGAAGTCCCAGCGGAACAGCCGGCCCATGTACTTCACGTACTGCAGCCAGAGCGGATCGTCCAGGTTGTACTGCGCGCGGATCTGCGCCGCGACGGCCGGGTCCGGCGCCCGGTCGCCGAAGAGCGCGTTCACCGGGTCGCCCAGGGCGTGCACCATGACGAAGATCAGGAAGGTGGTCCCGATGAAGACCGGGACCATCTGGAGCAGGCGTCTGACCACATAGCGACCCATGCGAACCTCCAGTCGGCCGTCGATCAGGCGGCGGCCGGGTCCACCGCGCTGGCGAACCGGCCTCGATGGTCGGCTACTTGACGGTGAGCTCGGTGTAGACCGGGACGCTGAAGGGGTTCAGCATCACGCCGGAGGTGCGGGACGACCAGCCGACCGTGCCGTTCTGGTACCAGAGCGGGATCGCCGGCAGGTCGGTGGCCAGCATCCGCTCCGCGTCCTGGTAGGTGGTGACCGACTTCGCCTGGTCCGCCTCGCCGTTGGCCTGGTTCACCAGGGCGTCGAAGGCCCGGTTGGCGTAGCCGGAGTCGTTGGAGGAGGCCCCGGTCACGTACACCGGCTGCAGGAAGTTCTGGATCAGCGGGTAGTCCATCTGCCAGCCGGTCCGGAAGGCGCTGGTCATCTGCTTGCCGTGCACCTGGTTGCGGAAGTCCGCGAATGTGCCGACCGGGCGGCCGACGCACGCCCTGGTGTCCCCCAGCACGTTGTTGACGCTGTTGCAGACCGCGTCGACCCACTCCTTGTGCGGACCGTCGGCGTTGTAGCTGATGGTCAGCTGACCGCCGGGGATGCCGCCGCCCTGCTGGATCAACTGCCTCGCCCGGTCCGGGTTGTGCTTGCACGCGTCGCCGCAGAGCCCGTCCAGGTAGCCGCCGGAGGCACCGAGGACGGGCGAGGTGAAGTCACCGGCGGGAGTACGGGTGTTGTTGAAGACGACCCTGCTGATGGTGTCGCGGTCGATCGCCATCGAGATGCCCTGGCGGACGAGTCTGGCGTTCTCGGTGCTCCAGCCCGGCCGGTAGAGCGGGAAGGAGATGGTCTGGATGATGCCGGCGGGCCGGCTCAGGAACCGCCCGTAGAGGTCGGACTGGACGCTCTTCAGCGCGCTGTTCGGCAGGCCGTTGTCGATGTCCAGGTTCCCGGCCTGCAGGTCGGCGTAGGCGGCGTTGGTGTCGGTGTAGACCTTGAGGTCGACACCGGCGTTCTTGGGCTTGTTGTCGCCCGCGTAGTCGGGGTTGGGCCGCAGCTGCATCCGCTGGCTCTTGGTCCACGAGGCGATCGTGTAGGGCCCGTTGCCCACGGGCTTGGCCAGATAGCCCGCGTGGTCGGAGAAGAAGCTCCTCGGGAGCGGGTAGTACGCGGCGTGGCCGAGGGTCTGCGGCCATGCGGAGAACTTCTGGCTGAGCGCGACGGTGAAGGTGTTGTCGTCCACCGTCTTCAGGCCGGACATGGTCCTGGCCGTGGGGCTTCCCGAAGCGGGGGCCACGTCGGCGTAGCCCTGGATGTACTGGAAGAAGCTGGAGTTCACCTGCCGGTTGGCAGAGAGCGCGCCGTAGTTCCAGGCGTCCACGAAGGACGAGGAGGTGACGGGTGTGCCGTCGCTGAACCGCCAGCCCGGCTTGATCTTGACGGTCCAGTTCTGCTGGTCGCCGGAGGTGATCGACGCGGCCATCGCATTGCCGGCCCTGCTGGTCTTCGGGTCGTACGCGATCAGGCCGGTGAAGATCATGTCGAGTACCGCGCCGCCGTTGACCTCGTTGGTGTTGGCCGGTTCCAGCGGGTTCTGCGGATCGCCCCACCATGCCGTGACGATCCCGCTGGAGCCGCCGCCACCACCGCCGCCGGCCGCACCGCCGCACCCGGTGGCCGCCAGAGCCAGCGTCGTCGCAGCGGTCACGGCCCAGCGCACTCGGGAGACCGTAGGCATGGGTGTCCTCCTCGGGGTCTGTGAAACGATCACAACCCATGAGGGGCGAGGGGCCCCGGCGACGCGACCGACATGCCCCCGGATGGGCCACCCGAACGCCACCGGGCCCGGCCCGCACCGACGTGCGAACCGGACCCGGTGGTTGGCGGATCGTCAGGCAGCGCTCTGCTCGACCTCGCGCTCCGCGGCGAAGTGGCACGCGGACTCGTGCGCGGCCGGCCCCTCCAGCGAGGGCACCGCGAGCAGCGGCAGCTCGGTGGAGCAGCGCTCCTCGGCCTTCCAGCAGCGGGTGCGGAAGCGGCAGCCCGAGGGCGGGTTGGCCGGCGAGGGGATGTCTCCGGACAGGATGATCCGCTCACGCCCGTCGCGGCCGGTCGGGTCCGGCACCGGCACCGCCGACAGCAGCGCCTGGGTGTACGGATGGGTGGCGTG
>NZ_JBSFJU010000155.1:0-5251 GCF_053598215.1 Kitasatospora sp. NPDC001175
CCGCATCAGCAACGCCCTCAAGAACGACGGCACCACCGAACTCGACATCCGCGCCACCACCTCCAACGGCGACATCACCGCCCGCAGCCTGTGAGGGACCCGCAGTGCGGCCGGGCCCACCGCGACCGAGATCCTGCCGGTCGCTGACGGCCCGGCCGTCCGTCCTCTGGAGCCTGCGATCCACGTGCAGGGCCTGGCGAAGCCGTCCAACAGGCCTGGCGCGACCGGGGGAGCGGGCTCGCGGCAAGAAGTCGAAGGGTTCGGAACGCTTCAACCGCACCCTGCTCGACGAGTGGCCCCGCTCAGCCCTGCCGCACCGAACGGGCAGGACGTAACGCCTTTCCCGCCTGGCTCCACACCTACGATCGCCACCGCGGACACACTGCACTCAAGGGGAGCCACCCGTCAGCCGCGTCCCCGACCTCGCGGGGCGGCACAGCTGGCCGAGCATGACCGTTCTCACCGATGACCGCTGGACCGACGCTCCGAGCGCCGCCACGATATGCCCGGTCGTCGATGCCCGCCGTGGTCTCAATGGCGACTCGGAGCAAAAACCATCACGGCTCGGCTGTAGCGCGGCACCTGGAGATACGCGTTCACGAGTCGCCCCCTGATGCAGCACCCATGCCCCGCGGCTCCGCGCCGGTTGCCGCCGCGCGATGCGGGCTGACCAGCCCCAAGGCCAGCATCGTCCTCAATTTCTACTCGGGAACGACGCGCAGCCGGTTTCAGACGACCAGGACCCGGCGCCCGCGCGTGTGACCGGTCTGGCTGTCGATGTGCGCCACCGCGGCCTCGGCGAGCGTGTACGACTTCTCGACCGGGATGCGGAGCTTTCCCCGCGAGATGAGGCCGACGGCCTCGGCGAGCGCTTCCGGCACGCTCCCGGCCACGCCGGAGAATCGGACACCGAACTTTGGCGCGGCGAGGTCGGCGATGGAGATCACCTTCTGCGGATCCCCGGTCAGCTCGACGAGCTCGCGGATCACGCCCGAGCCGGCCAGATCGAGAGCTGCGTCGACATGGCCGAGCCGCTGCACCCGCTCGACCCAGCCTTCGCCGTACGTCGTGGCGAGGGCGCCCAGGCCGCGCAGGTAGTCCTGGTTCGCGGCCCCAGCCGTGCCGATCACCCTGATGCCGCGGTCGCGGGCGATCTGCAGCACCGCCGATCCGACTCCCCCGGACGCACCGCTGACCAGCAGCGTCTGCCCGGCCTCCACGCCGACCTCGCGGATGATCCGCAGCGCGGTCTCCACCACGGAGGGGTACCCGGCCGCCTCTTCGAAGGTCAGCCCCTCGGGCATGCGGGCCCAGGCCGACAGAACGGCGAACTCGGCATAGGTGTTCGAGCCCTCGCCGAACACGTGGTCGCCGACCTCGACCCCTTCGACGCCGTGACCGACCTCGTCCACCACCCCGGAGGCGTCCAGCCCGACTCCGGAGGGCAACTCGATCGGATGGGCCTTGAGGATCTGGCCTTCACGGATCCTCCAGTCGACGGGGTTCACGCCCGCCGCCCGCACGGCGATGCGTACCTGACCGGGTCCCGCGTGGGGCTCCTCGGCGTCGACGAGTCGCAGGACGTCCGGACCGCCGAACTCAGCGAAGCTCACTCTCTTCATGCCGCCGACCATAACCATAACGGTTAGTGTTTAACAACAGTTCTGGCTTTGGATCTGATAGCGTTGTGGCATGACCGTGCCGTCCGGGCGACGTGAGCGCAAGAAGGCCGCGACCCGTCAGAAGATCGCCGATACCGCCCTGCGGCTCTTCCTGGAACGCGGGTACGACACGGTGGGCATCCGCGACGTGGCCGCCGAGGCCGACGTCGCCGTCACCACGGTCTTCTCCCACTTCGCCTCGAAAGAGGCCCTGGTGTTCGAGCAGGACCAAGACTTCGAGCAACGCCTCACGCAGGCGGTCACCACCCGGGCGCCGCACGAGCCGCTCATCCCCGCACTGCGTCGGGAGATCCAGGCCCTGGTGCGACATTGCACGGCGGACAGCGCCGCCCCGATCTGGCGGATGATCGACGAATCACCCGCCCTGCGCGAGTACGAGGAGTCGATGAGGCTGCGCCATGCAGAGTCGCTGGCGACGGCCATCGCCGCCGATCCCGACCTGTCACAGACCACAACGGCCTGCCGGACGATCGCGAGGTTCGTGATCGACGCCTACTCCCTGGCCCGTGACGCGGCCGATCCGCAGACCGCGGTGGACGAGATCTTCCAGATGATCGAGGCCGCCTGGGCCGTCACCCGCCCCTCCGGAAATCCCACCGGCACGGCCTGACCCTGGCCAGGACTCGGCCCCGCCCGGCGCCGTCCCGCCGAACCCCAACGGCAGGGCGAAGGAATCTGGGGCCGGTACGCCACCGATGATCACCTACGGTCACCAACCGGCCGGGCACCGCGACGATCTGACGACAGTCGAATAGGACCAGTACCAAGGCCGGAGTCCAGGGTGCTCCTGGCCGCCTGCATCGCCGCCCGGACGCGCGCGGCCCCGGCGGCGGCGAACAGGGATCCGCCGCCCACCGCGACCGTTTGCGCACCCAGGCCCGCGCAGGCCCGGCAGATGCCCGGCTGTGGCACGGGGTCGTGGCACTTGGCGCACTCGGCGCGCCGGTGCGGTGGGGGTTGCTCGGGGATGGGGGCGGGCGGCAACTTGCGTTGCAGGCGGCTGCGGAGCACTCCTGCGGGGGAGTGCACGATCGCGGGCAAGCCCGACAGCAGCGCCCGGGCCAGATCGGCTGCGGTACTGCCGCGCTCCAGCCACTGGGCGACCAGCGGCGCGAGTTCCCGGGCCTCGGCTTCGCCCAGGCGCAGGCGCCGATCCGGGCGGATCACCCGGTACAACGTCGCCACCGCTTCGCGGAGTTGTTCGTCCCGTGCTGCCGAAGGCTGCTGGATTTCCGGCTGCCCTCCGGGGCCGTCGGTCGCCTCGGGGTGGGCCGAGGGCCGATCGGCCCGCGCGGCGGGGAGGGAGGGTTCTTGGTGCCGGTTCTTTACAAGAGGACTGCCACGCCGGCCGGTTACCGCTTCACCGGAGGCCGGACGGGGGACACCCGGTGCCGCGAGCTGCGGGGTGTCGAAGACCCGGGCCTCCGAGCGGACGGTGCCGTCGGGCATACGGACCTTGTCGACCCGGTAGTACCCGGCCTCGGTCAGCTCGCGGAGCGCCCTGCGGATCGCCCCACGCCCCTGCGGACTGGTGTCGGCCATCTGCCGACCGTCCTCGCGCCGGCCGTCGGGGCGGGAGAGGAGATCGGTGAGCAGGCCGCGGGTGGTGTAGCTGAGCCGATGGTCCTGCAACAGGCCGTTCGGCAACACCGTGAAATTGCGCGGGTGTTGGGTACGATGGATACGCATCGGGAGTTGCTGCTCCTGGCGCCGGGCCCCGGGGTGTTGGTAGCACCGCCGGGGTCTTCTACGTTCCGCTGTCGTCGCGGAACGTAGCACATCGCATGCGGAGAGTGTGAAAGCTTCGTTCGGCGAACTGATCACGTACCTGGGTGATCGCCTGCTGATCACTTATCAGCGATGGATGTCCATGTGTCGGTAGCCCGTTGAGCGTGTCGCCGTGTGATCGGCCGCCGGGGCTTCCCCTGTCGAAGCCCCGGCTGGGTCGCCCGGGGCCGCTGCAGCCATGCAGGTACCACAGCCCCGGCCTGCCGAGTCGGGGAGTCCGCCCCGGTGGGGCCCTTCTCGCTGCGGATCCGGGCGAGGGGCTCCTGACCGGCCGGTCGAGTTGGGGCGCCCATCGGTCTAGGGGTGGCGGCGGACGACCGTTCCGGGCTCGTCCAGCCAGAAGGTGTGGGCGCCGTCGGCTGTCACCGTAAGCCCGAAGCGGGCCGGGCCGGGTCGGCCGTTGGTGAGCCACCAGTGGTGCGCGGCCTCGACCTCCTCCCACAGGCGGCGGGGGCCGTGTTGCCAGACGGTGAACCGGTCGTCGTCACAGCCGTTGTAGTCGACTGCGGCCCACGAACCAGCGTCCGTGGTGGCGACCCACAAGCGGGACTTGACGCCGTCCACGTCGGGGTCGTGGTGCCAGGCGTACCAGACGTCGCCGAGGCGCTGCCCGAGTGCGAACTGGACGTTCACTGGGGAATCCGCCACCGACCAAGGGTCGAGCTCGGTCACCGACTCCTCCGGGACATGCTCGTTCATCACCACGTCGCGGTAGAGCAGCAGGTCGGTGCGCTGGGTGCGCATCAGCATGAAGGCGCTGTCGGGAGTGAACCGGCCGGCGGCCTGTCCGTCGTGGTTGACGTTCAACCGGAGTAGGCCGCCACAGATCCAGGGGTTGTCCCACGGAGTGAGGATGACGCCACCCGGTCTGGTCTGGCTGATCCACGCCGGGGGAACCCGCTGGACCGAGCAGGTGGCCACCACCCGGTCATAGGGCGCCCTTGGGACCCAGCCGAGGCGCCCGTCCCCGCACACAACCGTCGGGTTGAAGCCGACCGTACTGAGATTGATGCGCGCCTGGTCGGCGAGCACCGGGTCCACCTCGATCGTGACCACAGTGGACCCGCCGAGCCGGTGGGACATCAGCGCGGCGGTGAAACCGGTACCGGTGCCGATCTCCAGCACCGCCATCCCGTCAAGCAGTTCGAGCGCTTCGAGCATCTGGAAGACGATGGATGGTGCCGACGCGGAGGAGGAGGGCCACGCGTCGGCGGGGTCGTCCGGTTCACAGCCGTCGTTGACCTGTGTCACCACAGGTTCGTTGGCGTAGGCGGAGGCGAACCAGAGGCCCGGGTCCGCTGCACGGTCGCACGGCACGCTGCCGTCGGCCCCGTCGGCCCCGTCGTCCAGCCAGATCCGTTCGGGGAGGAACGCGTGGCGCGGAGCGGCCTGCGCCGCCTTCTGCCATTCGGGGGCCACCCCGTGGCCGAGGACATCGTGGACGGCCTGGAGCAGGCCATGCAAGGCGGCCTGCTCCGGCTTGGACGCGACTGTCACTACTTGTCCTTGCCCTTGCCGTGCTTGTTGCCGGAGGAGCCGGACTGGTGGTCCTTGTTCGGTGTGTCCTTGCCGAAGTCCTTCTTCCCGGCGTGCTTGCCCTCGCCGCCGTCGTTGCTGCCGGAGCCACCTCCGGAGCTGCCACCCTTGCCGATTCCCCATGCCATGGTGATCTCCTTCAGTTCTCGGTTAGGCAGTGTCCTGGCGATCAGTTGAGTCGTTGATACGACTATGGGGTGTAGGAGTGATCTGACGGATGCCCAGTGGGAGCGCCTGGCGCCGCT
>NZ_JBSFJU010000156.1:0-5240 GCF_053598215.1 Kitasatospora sp. NPDC001175
GGCGGCGCCATCGAGGCCACCGCACGCCCGGAAGGCGGCCTGACCATGCGGGTGCGGATCCCCGGCGCCTGAGAACCCCCTCAGGGCCGCTGAACGGCCCACCTGTGCCCACTCACGGGCCCGCACCCGACCCGGTCGGGTGCGGGCCCGCTCTGTTCCGTGCGCGGACCATCCGGTGCCGCCCCCCGCCAGGCCGCCGAAACGGCATAAGCCCTGGCTGGGGGCGGCTTGTCTTTTGCTGCCGATACAACTTACGGTTACGTAACCTACGGAGCCGTAGGTGAGGCGCCGCTGCCCGGTTCCGGCCGGTCCGCCCCGGTTGCGGCCCCGCCCGACACGAGGGGGCCCGCCCCGGTTCCCAGTGCGTCCCCCCGTCCCTGCCCGCCCCCAGGAGCACCAGTCGTGACCATCGCACCCGTGCAGCGCCCAGCCTCGAAGGCCTGGACCGACGCCAAGCTGATCCTCGCGCTGGAGGAGGTGGTGGAGACCGAGCTCAACCGCCACCTGAAGGCGGCCAAGGAGTGGATGCCGCACGAGTACGTGCCGTGGAGCCAGGGCCGCGACTTCGACGGCGTGCTCGGCGGCGACGCCTGGTCGATAGAGCAGTCGAAGATCACCCCGCTGGGTCGGATCGCGCTGGTCGTCAACCTGCTGACCGAGGACAACCTCCCCAGCTACCACCACGAGATCGCCACCATGTTCGGCCGCGAGGGCGCCTGGGGCACCTGGGTGCACCGTTGGACCGCCGAGGAGGGCCGGCACGGCATCGCGATCCGCGACTACCTGCTGGCCACCCGCGCAGTGGACCCGGTCGAGCTGGAGCGGGCCCGGATGTCGCACATGTCGGCGGGCTTCGAGTCCGACAACGCGCACAGCATGCTGCAGTCCGTCGCGTACGTGGCCTTCCAGGAGCTGGCCACCCGCATCTCGCACCGCAACACCGGCCACTTCGCCGGCGACCCGCTGGTCGACCAGCTGTTGGCGAAGATCGCCAACGACGAGAACCTGCACATGGTCTTCTACCGCAACCTGCTGAAGGCCGCCCTGCAGCTCGCTCCCGACCAGGCCATGCGGGCCATCGCCGACGTGGTCACGGACTTCCGGATGCCCGGCCACGGCATCCCCGGCTTCGAGCGCGCCGCCGCCCAGATCGCCATCGGCGGTGTGTACAACCTGCGGATCCACCACGACGACGTGCTGCAGCCTGTGCTGCGCCACCTCAAGGTGATGGAGGTCGACGGGCTGGGTCCCGAGGGCGCCCGGGCCCAGGAGGAGCTGGGGCTGTTCCTGGAGGGTCTGCACGCCCAGGCCGTGCGCTTCGAAGAGCGGCAGGCCGCCCTGCTGGCGCGCCGGGCGGCCAACGCCGGGCGCCGGTGACGTCCGCCGGTGACGTCCGCCGGTGACGTCCGCCGCCGTCCGGACATCCTCGGACGGCGGCGGGTCCGCCGCCGGGAAGGTGACACACGACGGGCGATTTTCCCGAATTTTGCCTGAAACGTCCCAGATGTGACCAAGCTCACACCCGAATGCGCGATATGATGACTTGATTGCTCAGCGTGATCGATGGATCCTCTGTCGACTCGACCGGCGACGGTCGGGAGGCGGCTGCGCGGAATTGCCGGCCGGTCGTCAACGCCCTTGACTGCAAGGAGAGTTGCCGACCATCCGGAGGTCCGTCGGGTGCGCGGCGCGGCAGCCGCACGGACCGCTTCGCGACGACCCCGCAGCGCTGGGTGAGAAGGCCGGAGCCGTACTCGATCACTCCAACGGGCCCGCTACTGGGTGTCGATTGAGTAACGGGGCTTGAAGTAAGGCACAATCTCCGCCTCGGGTCGGGCACAAGACCGGCCCCCCATGCGTTACGTGCGCTGGAGATACCGCACACACCCAGAGGGGGAGAGCGAAAATGGCTACGGACTACGACACCCCACGCAAGACCGATGACGACCTCAACGAGGACAGCATCGAAGAACTGAAGGCTCGGCGGAACGAGAAGTCGGGCGGCAGCGTCGACGTCGACGAGTTCGAGGCCGCCGAGGGCCTGGAGCTCCCGGGCGCCGACCTGTCGAACGAGGAGCTGTCGGTCCGCGTGCTTCCCCGGCAGGCCGACGAGTTCACCTGCATGAGCTGCTTCCTGGTGCACCACCGCAGCCAGCTCGCCGGTGAGAAGAACGGCCAGCCGATCTGCCGGGACTGCGAATAGGCACCATGCGGGCCTGCCTCGGGGCCGACGGCTTCCGTCGGCCCGGCGAACGCCCCATCCGGCCTCGTACACCCCGGCCGGAGGCAGAAACCGCGGTCCTCGACGCCGCACCGGCAGGAGTCTCCTGCGCACGACCCCTTCACCGGAGTACTGGGACGGTCCCGCGCCAGCGGAACCGTCCCTGCTCCGTTTCCGGGCCCGGAGCGCTGGTCAGCCCTGGGCGGCCTGGCGGGCCTTGGCCAGCGCTGCGGCCAGCCGCTCCGGCGAACGGGTCGAGAGGTAGACGTAAGGCGTCGGGTCGGCCGGATCCGTGATCTCGACCCGCAGCGCGGTCGGGACGTAGCTGCGCAGCAGCATGAAGGCACGCGGATCGGCCTTCACCCCGCGCCAGGCCACCGCCGCGTCCCGGTCCAGCGGATGGGCCTCGCCGAGCGCCTCGACCGGGATCCGGGCCTGCCCGGCGACCAGCGAGCCCTGCACCACGCGGATCCGCGCCGAGCCGTAGCCGCTCAGCGCCGCCGCGGCCGCCACGATGCCGACCACCAGTCCGATCAGGGCGGCCACCGCGCTGAAGCGCAGCGCGATGAGCGCGAGTGAGAGGCCGGTCGCGAGCGGAAGCAGCCACCACGAGCGGGGAACGGTGAGGCGTTCGTCGTACATGCCCCCATTGTGTGCGCCGGCCGCGGCCGGCCCGTCCCCGCCCCCGGCAACCCGCTCCGTCTTCCGCCGGCATCCCCGCTCTGACCTGGGCGTCCGGGATATCCGATTCGGCCGCCCGGAGTCGGCAACCTCCTGTCCGTCCTTACCTACTCGGCGGTAGGGTCGCGCGTGTGAACGGACCTGTCGTCTCCCCGCCCGCACCTCGGGGCTCCGGTGAGCCCGCCGCCGGTGCCATCGTCCTGTCGCCGACCACTCCGCCCGCCGACGCGGTCGTACCGCCCAGGGCCCCCGAGGCCCCGGCTCCGGGCGCCCCGCTCGGTTCGCACTACGACCACTGCTTCGGCTGCGGACCGCAGCATCCCCAGGGGCTCCAGCTGAGCGCGGTGGCGGGCGAGGGCCTGGAGGTCACGGCCCGCTTCACGGTCAAGGCCAGCCACCAGGGCGGCCCCGGGCTGGCCCACGGTGGCGTGCTCACCACGGCGATGGACGAGACGCTCGGCACGCTGAACTGGCTGCTGCACACCCCGGCCGTCACCGGGCGGCTGGAGACCGACTTCCTCCGTCCGGTCCCGGTCGACGCCGAGCTGTACATCCACGCCCGGATCACCGGCGTGCACGGCCGCAAGATCTACAGCGCCGCCGAAGGCCGGATCGGCGGCCCGGACGGACCGGTGGCGATCCGGGCTCAGGCACTCTTCATTCAGGTGAAGCTGGAACACTTCACCAAGCACGGCCGTCCCGAGGACATCAAGCAGGCCCTCGACGACGCCGATCTGTTGAAGCGCTCCAGAGCTTTCGAGGTGAACCCGTGAGCCCCACCGTCCGCCAGCCGGTAGACGTCCTGATTACCCGGCTCGACTCCGAGCTGCCGCTCCCGTCGTACGAGCACCCCGGTGACGCCGGTGCCGACCTGCGCACCACGGTGGACGCCGAACTGGCGCCCGGGGAGCGGATCCTGCTCCCGACCGGCATCGCCATCGCCCTCCCCGACGGTTACGCCGCCTTCGTGCACCCGCGTTCGGGGCTCGCAGCTCGTTGTGGTGTTGCGTTGGTGAACGCCCCAGGGACGGTCGATGCCGGGTACCGTGGTGAGGTCAAGGTGATCGTCGTCAATCTGGATCCGCGCGAGAAGGTCAGCTTCCGTCGCGGGGACCGGATCGCCCAGCTGGTCATCCAGCAGGTCGAGAAGGCGCGTTTCCACGAGGTGACGGAACTGCCCGGGTCGGCACGCGCCGAGGGCGGGTTCGGATCGACGGGTGGTCACGCCGCGGTCTAGCATGCCCGCGGCTCGCAGTAGCCGAGCAGGTATTCGCTTCGGTCTTGGACCGGGGTCTTGGACCGGGAAGGACAGTGACCGTGTTCCGTCGTCGCCAGAAGAGCGAGGACGCTGTCGAGCAGCTCGCCGACGATGCCATCAGCGCCGACGAGACGGCCGAGGGTGTCGAAGGTTCCGCCGACTCCGAGAGCGAGAACGTGACCGAGCAGGACCCGGCGGACCGGGTCGGCCTGCCGCCGGCTCCGCGCCCCGACGGACCCTGGGACATCTCCGAACTGGAGAACCCGCAGGAAGGCCGAGTCGACCTCGGCGGCCTGCTGGTCCCCGGTGTCGAGGGCATGGAGCTGCGGGTGGAGGTGGCCGGCGACGCGATCGTGGCTGCCACCCTGGTCCTCGGTAACAGCGCTATCCAGCTGCAGGCCTTCGCAGCCCCGAAGTCCGAGGGCATCTGGAGCGAGGTCCGCGAGGAGATCGCCACCGGCATCACCCAGCAGGGTGGCCTGGTGGAGGAGACCGAGGGCCCGCTGGGCTGGCACCTCCGCGCCCAGGTCCCCGTCCAGCTGCCCGACGGCACCCAGGGTGCCCAGCTGGTCCGGTTCGTCGGCTGTGACGGCCCGCGCTGGTTCCTGCGTGGCGTGATCTCCGGCCAGGCCGCGGTGCAGCCCGAGATGGCCGGGGTCCTCGAGCAGGTCTTCCGCCAGACCGTGGTCGTCCGCGGTGACGGGCCGATGGCTCCGCGCGACCCGATCGTGCTGAAGCTCCCCGAGGACGCCCAGATGGTCGCCGACGGCGGCCCCGGTGACACCGAGGGCGAGGGCTCCCGCTTCGGCGGTGCATCGCTCGACCCGTTCGCCCGCGGCCCGGAGATCACCGAGGTCCGCTGATCGTTGCTCGCGTCGTCTCCGCCCGGACCCCGGGCGGGGACGATTTGCTTGTCGGAGGCCGGGCCCGTAGAGTTCCGGAGTCGCACCGAGAGGGGCGGCAAAAAGCGAGTTCGATGGAATTTGGTCCGGTAAACGGAGCGGAAAACATCTGATAAGCTGGAAACACGAAAGAACGAAGCGCCCGGAGGTTCCGCTGGAAGGCGGTCCGAAGGAAGCG
>NZ_JBSFJU010000157.1:0-5183 GCF_053598215.1 Kitasatospora sp. NPDC001175
ATAACCCAGAGGTCGCAGGTTCAAATCCTGTCCCCGCTACTACCAAGGCCGGGGCCAGCGCACGAGTGCGCTGGCCCCGGCCTTGTCCGCTGGTCGGCCGCCGGACCGTGAAGCCGCGGTTGCCGGGTCAGGTCGGGCCGGGGCGGCGGTGTTGGGGCTGCGCCGCCACCCGGCTTCACGCCCTCGCCTACCGCCGCAAGGACGAAGGCAACCAGCAGGTCAAGAGTCACCGTGGGCAGCGAGGGCCGGCTGGTCCGCCGACACGTCTCATCTCGCTGCCCAATGATGCTGCCGCCGGCACCGGCCGTATCACCGCGGCCACGGACCCGAAGTCAGTCTGCCGGGTCGAGGACTTGGTTCAGCCGGCCGAGCAGAGCCGCTCTCTGGTTTTCGTTATCGGGATCCGGCCCGGCGGTCTCCTGGAGGGCGGCGCGAACGACGCGTCGGCGAGGAGCGAAGGCGGATCCGTGAGTAGTGAGTTCTAGACCGTGGTGATCGATGCGGTGGCGTCCGAGTCGGGAGCTGCGGACGGTGGCCGGTCGGGGGTGTCGCGGCACGGTCGGGGGCGTGGTCGGCGGCGGGCCGCGAGGCGGCCGCGTCGGCTGACGACGGTGGCCGGGGTGATGGGGCTGGTGGCGATCACGGGTGGGGCGTTCTCGGAAGACGATCCGCCGCGGCCGGGGTGTTGTCACCGGAGGGCGGCGCCACGTCCGTTTCCTCGGCTCAGCCGACCAGTACGCCGGGCCAGGCGGTCACCGCGACCGCGACGGCGAGTGCCGCGGCGACCCCGACGGCGACCAGCACGCCCACCGGCACGCCGAGCGGCACGACCACCGTACCCGTGCCGGATCTGCAGGAGCTGACACAGGTCGTCGATCCGGCCGCCGACTTCGTGGACCTGACCATCCTGCGACTCGGCCTGACCGCGCGGCCAGGTGCTGTGAGGCGGCCAGGTGCGGTGGCGGGAGCAGCAGCGGGAGGCCGGCGAGGAGTCCCTCAACCGGTACCAGAGTGTGCTGGTGCCCGGCGCAGTGCGGGCAGTTCCGGATGTGCCTGGCGATGCGCTTGCGCCACAGTACGGCGGGCTTGCCGTCCCAGGCGGTGGTGTGCGCCGATCCTCCGACCCGACCCGGACCACGCCGCATCCGCCCCGTCGGTCTCGGTCACACTCGCACCCCCGGCGGCAGCCCCCACCACGCCGTCTCCCATACAACCGCCCGCCACCGAGTCCCCGTCCCCGGCTGTTGGTCAGGGTTCGGCGTTGAGGTATTCGAATCCGCAGGCGCCGCAGGTGTACCCCCATGGGTCGTCGTCCTGGCCGGGCTCTCCGCAGTGGATGCAGGGGTATGGCCCCAGGCGTAGCCGGCCTTGACGAGCCGGTCCCAGCCGATGCCCGTCACAGCTTCCCGGTAGGCGACTGTGTCGGCCACGGCTCGGCGCGCGTAGTCCTGCTCGATGGTCATGACCCGCACCTCCGTCCCACCTCCAGGATTGCGTTCCCGGGCTCTACGCGACCCGGACGGCCTGGTCACAGCGGGGGCGGACCCGGTCGCGGAGTTCGGGCTGCCACCAGCGCTGGCCAGGCCTGCTCGGCTGCCACGGGTAGGTGACCATTTCGGTGGTGTCGATCCCACAGGCGGTGAGCGGGCCCGGGTCGCCGGGCACGTCCGGGGCGGACGGCGCCGCGTGGACCATCACCAGGTCAGGTGAGCCGGGGTTCTCCAGGACGACGATGACGCTCACCATCCCAGCCTCGGCGCACCGCGGGTGGCCCGCATCCGGGCCCAGCCAGCTGGACATGGGTGCCCTATGCCGCGCCTGTCGGCCCGCGGTCGTCGATGTGGTTGAGCTGGGTGCGGGCGTCGACGCGGTCCTCGACGGGCAGGGCGGCCGACATCGCTACGCGGCTGATGCTGATCTATGAGGACGGAAGGACTGCGCTGTCCCCGGCTGTCCCCGAGTCCTCACGGACGAACGCGGATGATCGTCTTCCCCTGGCGTCGCTCGGTCGGGTTGAGGGCGGCGACGGCATCGTCGAGGGTCGCGACGTCGCCGATGTTCGTCCGCAGCCGTCCGTCCCGCACCCGCTGGACGATCTCACCCAGTTGGGCACGATCGGACTCGACAACGAAGTCGATCGCCAGGCCGTGGGCGGTCCGCGCCTCAGGCGGCCCAACGATGGTTACCAGTGTTCCTCCGGCCCGGATCAGGCCTGCGGATCGCTTCTGGATGTCGCCGCCGATGACATCGAAGACCAGGTCGACTTCGCCGACGTCTTCCAGGGTGTCGTTGTCGAGGTCGACGAACTCCATTGCGCCGAAGTCGAGTGCCTTCTGACGGTCAGCGGCACGTCCGGTGCCGATGACGTAGGCGCCGGCCTCTCGTGCGAGCTGCGTCACCATCGTCCCGACTGCGCCGGCCGCGCCGTGCGCGAGTACGCTCTGCCCCGCCTGGAGGTGGCTGTGCTGGAACAGGCCCTGCCACGCGGTGAGGCCTGAGATCGGCAGGCTCGCGCCCACGGTGAAGTCGACGTCGCCCGGCAACGGCGCGAGGTTGCGTGCCTCGACGGCCGCGTACTCGGCGAGGGTGCCGTCGCGATGCCAGTCGGTGAGGCCGAACACTCGCTGTCCCACCGAGAGACCCGTCGTGCCGTAGCCGAGGGCGGTGACCACTCCGGCCAGCTCATGTCCGGGGATCGACGGTGTTCGGTCGCGGTCGAGGCGATCGGTCCAGGTCGAGGGCCACGCCATCTCGGTCGGGACGAATCCCGACGCATGAATCTGAACGGCGACATCGTTTATCGCCGGCTCCGGCTCGGGCCGCTCCGTCAGCGTCATCCCGGCCGTTCCTGCGGCTTGGTCCGTCACCACGATCGCCTTCATGGGAATTGTCTCCTCGGTCATGTGTCTCTTTGGTGGTTGCGGGGATGGCCACGTGTTGCTCACGGACGAACGCGGATGATCGTCCGCCCGCTGATCCGCTCGGTCGGATTGAAGGCGGTGACGGCATCTCGGCCGGGACCGGTCGCGGCCGTCACGGTCACCGGAATCGACACCAGGCTGAAGGTGATCGAGAGCTTCGCGATCGCGTTCGACATCGTCAGCCTCCAGGTCCGGTCCTCGTCACGTCCCGCCCCTGTTGGATGCCTACCCATCCTGACCTGCGGCGACCGGGCTTTCAGAGGATGGCAGCGACCTGCCCGAGCCGCGCTGGCAATGGGTGGAGATCCGCATCGGCGGGCCAGTGGCGCCTGCACCAGGGATCGCACCGACCTGTCACTGCCCTTGGCCCTCGCGGCAGGGCCGGCTGACGCGACGCCCGCGACCTGGTCCGCCGCCATCAACCTGCCCGACCTCGGACTGGCCGCAGTCATCGGCCACGGCATCCCGATGAACCGCCTCCTCCTGGTCGACGAACCCGGCGAACACCTCCCCGAAGTCGTCGCCGCCCTCGCCCCGGTCTGCGACGTCCTCCTGGTCCGACCGCACACCTGGCTGCAGCCCCGCACCACCGCCCGCCTAGCCGCCCACCTCCGTCGGACCGGTTCGGTTCTCCTCTCCCACGGCCCATGGCCCGACGGCGCCCAACTGCACCTGCACATCACTGCGGCAGCCTGGTCCGGCCTCGGCAGTGGGTACGGTCAGCTTCTGCATCGCCGGGTGACGGAGCGAGCGAGCGGGCGGGGCAGCGCGTCGCGCCCAAGGACGGCTGACCTGCTGCTTCCGGATGAGAGCGGCCGGGTCGGAGTTCCGATGACGGGAGCTGGGGCACAACCGGTGTCCGGCGATGTCGCGGTGTGATGTCGCAACCGGCCTACTGCCGGTGCACGCAACGTTCAGCCATCACCCGATCGCGCCCCAGGCGCCCCGAAGGGGGGCCAGGGTTGACCGGAGCCACCAACGCGCCTGTCGCCAAGGCCCGTGCGGCGACGACTGCGGGCGGGCGAGGGCCCGATTGCCAAGCCGGAGCAGACCCGCTGACCGCTGCCAGCAGTGAGGTGGCCGCTCGACGTACCCGGGGCCGACCATGGCGGACCGGTGGCGAACGTGGGCTGTGGCCCGGGACACGTCACCGCCCACCTGCACGAGTTGGGTCTCGACGCCTTCGGTGTCGACCTTTCACCCGTGATGATCGACGTTCTCGGCGTGACCATCCCAGCCTGCGGTTCGAGGTGGGCTCGATGACGGACCTCGATCTTGCCGACGAGTCGGTCGCTGGCCTGCCCGCCTTTTGGTCGCTGATTCACGTCCCCGACGATGCGGTTCCCGCGGTCTTCGGTCACTTCCGGCGGGTGTTGCGTCCTGGCGGACCGCTACTGCTCGGCTTTCACGTCGGCACCGAGTCGCGGCTGAAGACGCAGGGCTACGACGGTCACCCGATGAAGGTCCACGTCCACCGCCGCCAGCCTGACCAAGCGGCGGCCTGGCTGCGCGATGCTGGGTTGACGGTTGAGGCCCACATGCTGATCGAGCCCGACGAGAGTGTGCCGGGGGCGCTCCTTTTCGCGCGGTGCCCGCCTCTCGGCAGCGAAGTACATCCGAACCACGGCTCTCTGGCGGACCGTCACACGGTCTGAACACGAACGCACCGGACTCGGACACCACATCGAGACCCAAGAAGTGCCGTGATCCCTGAGCCAGGCATCCCCGAACCGTCTTGATGAACCTGACGCGCCGTAGGTCAGCGGCTCCGCGTTGGCGAAGTGCACGGAGAACGGACAGTAAGATCGCCGCCATGGGCTTTCGGGCGCCGGGAAACGCGGTTGACGGTGAGACGTCGGCGGGGCGGGTGTGCCGGGAGTGCGGGGAGCCGTTGGCGGTGAAGGCGACGGGGCGCCGTTCGCGGTACTGCGGGGAGTCGTGCGCGTCGAAGGCCTCGCGTCGGCGCCGGCAAGAGCGGCAGCACCCGGCCATCGCCAACGTCCTGGCCGCGTCCACTATCGCCGTCCCCGCCGACAAGGGAGTTGTTTCCCGGCGCCCGGAAAGCGCGGACGTCGACCTGTCGTCCGCGCAGGGGCCGGTCGCGGCCGCGCGGGACGCCGAACGCCTCGCGCTCCGGTTCCTCCAGCGCCTCGAACAGGTCCGCGCCGCGGGCGAGGACGGCGAGGATCCCCGCGCCAACGACGCGCTGGACGCGCTGGACGCACTGGAACGCGCCTTGGACGCGGTGCGGCACCAGGTGCC
>NZ_JBSFJU010000158.1:0-5021 GCF_053598215.1 Kitasatospora sp. NPDC001175
GATCGTCTCCACCCTGACCGGCTCGATCACGGATGAGCTGCGCACCGCCGAGTACTGGGTGCGCCACGTCCGCGAGGCCGTCCGCTTCCACGACGTCATCCAGGCCCTGGAGCGCGGGGCCGTCCGCACGTACCTCGAACTGGGACCCGACAGCACCCTCTCCGCGATGGCGCAGGGGTGCGTGACCGAGGACGCGGCGTTCGCGCCCGCCCTGCGCCGGGGCCGCTCGGAGAGCCGGACCTTCACCAGCGCGCTCGCCCAGTTGCACGTCCGTGGCGCGAAGCTGGACTGGCAGGCCGTGTTCGCGGGCACCGGCGCCCAGCGCGTCGACCTGCCGACCTACGCCTTCCAGCAGGAGAACTACTGGCCGCGAGTCCGCTCCGGCCTGGTGGGGGACGTGGCGTCCGCCGGTCTGGGGACGGCCGATCACCCGCTGCTCGGCGCGAGCGTCGCACTCGCCGACGCGGACGGGCACCTCTTCACCGGACGGCTGTCGCTGGACTCCCACCCGTGGCTGGCCGACCACGCCGTGGCCGACACGGTGCTGCTGCCCGGAACCGCCTTCGTCGAGCTGGCGGTCCGAGCGGGCGACCAGGTGGGCTGCAGCCGCGTCGAGGAGCTGACGCTGGAGGCGCCGCTGATCCTGCCGGCCAAGGGCGCGGTCCAGGTCCAGGTCTCGGTGGGCACTTCGGACGACTCCGGCCGGCGTGCCGTCAGCCTGCACTCCAGGGCCGAGGACGCGCCGCTGGGCGAGCCGTGGACGCGTCATGCGACGGGACTGCTGGCGGAGGGCGGTGCCGCGGAGTCCTTCGATCTCGTGGAG
The DNA here is from genome assembly GCF_053598215.1 of Kitasatospora sp. NPDC001175. NCBI lineage: Bacteria > Bacillati > Actinomycetota > Actinomycetes > Kitasatosporales > Streptomycetaceae > Kitasatospora > Kitasatospora sp. NPDC001175. The sequence goes on from NZ_JBSFJU010000158.1 coordinate 824, forward strand.
TGGCCGCCGGCGGGCGCGGAGCCCGTACCGGTCGACGGGCTGTACGAGGGGTTCGCGGGGGCCGGGTTCGGCTACGGCCCGGTGTTCCAGGGGTTGCGGGCCGCCTGGCGGCGCGACGGCGAGCTGTTCGCCGAGATCGCGCTGCCGGAGGAGAGCCGGGGTGAGGCGGATCTGTTCGGGCTGCACCCGGCGCTGCTGGACGCGGCGCTGCACGGGGTGGCGCTGGGTGGTCTGGTGGAGGACACCGGCCAGGGCCGGCTGCCGTTCGCGTGGTCGGGGGTGTCGCTGTTCGCGGCGGGCGCCTCCGAGCTGCGGGTGCGTCTTGTGCAGGTCAGCGGCGACGCGGTGTCGTTGGCGGTCGCGGACGGTACGGGTGTGCCGGTCGCATCGGTGGAGTCGCTGGTGCTGCGGCCGTTCGCGGCCGAGCAGTTGGCGGGTGCGGGCGGCGAGGAATCGCTGTTCCGGACCGAGTGGACCGCCGCCGCCCTGCCGTCCGCCGCCACCCTCACCGATGCGGTGGTCCTGGACGTGGACGACGCTCTCGGCCTCACCGGTGTCGAGCGGTTCGCCGACCTGGACGCACTGGTGGCTGCCGGAGCGCCGGGTACCCAGACGATCATCGTTCCCGTCCGGCCGCAGGCGGACCCGGAGATGGCGGCCGCCACCCGTACCGCAGTGCACGGTGCGCTCGCGCTGGTGCAGCAGTGGCTGGCCGAGGAGGCCGTCGCGGACACCCGCCTTGTGGTGGTCACCCGTGGTGCGGTGGCGACCGTCGGCACGGAGGCGCTGGACCTTCCCCCGGCCGCTGTGTGGGGTCTGCTGGGTTCGGCGCAGTCGGAGAACCCGGGCCGGATCGTGCTGGTCGACCTGGACGAGGACCCGGCCTCGCTGCGCGCCCTGCCGAACGCCGTCGAGAGCGGTGAGCCGCAGCTGGCGCTGCGTGCGGGTGCGGCCTTCGCGCCGCGTCTGGCGAGGGTCCCGGCGGTTGCCGAGGCCGAGCCGCTGGTGCTGGACCCGGAGGGGACGGTGCTGGTGACGGGTGCGACGGGCACCCTCGGTGCGCTGTTCGCCCGGCATCTGGTGACCGAGTACGGCGCGCGTAGGTTGCTGCTGGTCTCGCGGCGCGGGGCTCAGGCCGAGGGCGCGGCGGAACTCGCGGACTCCCTGCGGGAGTTGGGTGCGGAGCCGGTCTTCGCCGCCTGTGACGTCGCGGACCGTGACGCGCTGGCCGCCCTGCTCGCCGAGCACCGCCTGACCGCCGTGGTGCACACCGCCGGTGTCCTGGACGACGGCGTGATCTCCTCCCTCACCCCCGAGCGCATCGACACCGTGCTGCGCCCGAAGGTGGATGCGACCTGGAACCTGCACGAACTGACTCAGAGTCAGGATCTCACCGCGTTCGTGCTGTTCTCCTCCGCCGCCGGCGTGTTCGGCAACGCGGGGCAGGGCAACTACGCCGCCGCGAACAGCTTCCTGGACGCCCTCGCCCAGCAGCGCCGTACGGCCGGTCTCCCGGCGACCTCGCTCGCCTGGGGCCTTTGGGCCGAAGACGGCGGCATGGCCGCCGCCCTGGTCCGGTCCGACGTCGAGCGGATGGCGCGGGGCGGTGTCACCGCGCTGACCGCCGAGGACGGCCTGCGCCTGTTCGACACCTCGCTGAGTTCGGCCGACCCGGTCCTGGTTCCGATCCGGCTGGACCTCGCCGGTCTGCGCGGACAGGCCGAGGCAGGCATGCTGCCCCCGCTGCTGCGGGGCCTGGTCCGGGTCACCGCACGCCGCTCGGCCGCGGCGGGCGCCGACGCGACCGGTCCGTCGCTCGCGCAGCGGCTGCTGGGTGTGCCGGAGGCCGATCGCGAGGCGGTCCTGCGGGAGGTGGTGTGCTCCCAGGTCGCGGATGTCCTCGGATACCCGGGCCCGGACGCGGTGGACGCCGAGCGGGCGTTCAAGGACCTCGGTTTCGACTCCCTCACCGCCGTCGAACTGCGCAACCGCCTGGGTGCGGTGACCGGTCTGCGGCTGCCGGCGACCCTGGTCTTCGACTACCCGACCCCGGCCGCCCTGGTCGCACTGCTCCACGCGGAGACCGTCCCCGACGCGGCTGCGGCACTCGTGCCGCTGCTGGCCGAGCTGGACCGGCTGGAAGCCGCTCTGCTGGAGACCGCACCCGACGACGAGGGGCACCTCCGGGTCGCCAACCGCCTGCAGTCCCTGCTCGCGAAGTGGAACGACCAGCAGACCCCGGCCGAGGACACCGCCGTCGCCGAGGAGCTCGAAGAGGCCAGCGATGACGACCTCTTCGACTTCATCGGCAAGGAGTTCGGTATCTCCTGACCCCAGCCCGACTTGCCTGATCGCCCGATCACCCGATTCTTCTGCAACATCCCGAGAGGTGACCTGACATGCCGGCTGAGATGGCGGCTGAGGAAAAGCTTCGGTACTTCCTCAAGCGAGTGACGGCGGATCTCCACGAGACCCGTCGCCGACTCAAGGAGATGGAGGACAGCGAGCACGAGCCGATCGCGATCGTCGGCATGGCGTGCCGCTTGCCGGGCGGTGTCTCCTCGCCCGAGGACCTGTGGCGACTGGTCTCCACCGGCAGCGACGCGGTGTCGTTCTTCCCGGAGGACCGTGGCTGGGACATCGAGAACCTCTACCACCCGGACCCGGACCACCCGGGCACCTCGTACACCCGCGAGGGCGGGTTCCTGCACAACGCGGGAGCGTTCGATCCGGGCTTCTTCGGGATCTCGCCGCGTGAGGCGATGTCGATGGACCCGCAGCAGCGGCTGCTGCTGGAGACCTCGTGGGAGGCGTTCGAGCGGGCGGGCATCGACCCGGCCACCCTGCGCGGCAGCCGGACCGGCGTGTTCGTGGGCGTGATGTACAACGACTACGGCATGCTGCTCCAGCAGTCGGTCGAGGGGGCCGAGGGCCAGATCGGCACCGGTACCTCGGGGAGCATCGCCTCCGGCCGGGTGTCCTACACCCTGGGCCTGGAGGGCCCGGCGGTGACCATCGACACGGCCTGCTCCTCCTCGCTGGTGGCCCTGCACCTGGCCTGCCAGTCGCTGCGCCAGGGTGAGTCCACGCTGGCGCTGGCCGGTGGCGTCACCGTGATGCTGACGCCCGGCACCTTCGTGGAGTTCAGCCGTCAGCGTGGTCTGGCGGCGGACGGGCGCTGCAAGGCGTTCTCGGACGACGCGGACGGCACCGGCTGGGGCGAGGGCGTCGGGATGGTGCTGGTCGAGCGGCTCTCCGATGCCCAGCGCAACGGACACCCGGTACTCGGCATCGTCCGCGGCAGCGCCGTAAACCAGGACGGCGCCTCCAACGGCCTCACCGCTCCCAACGGCCCGTCCCAGCAGCGGGTGATCAAGCAGGCGCTGGCCAGCGCGGCCCTGACGAGCGACCAGGTCGACGTGGTCGAGGCCCATGGCACCGGTACGACCCTGGGCGACCCGATCGAGGCCCAGGCGCTGCTGGCCACCTACGGTCAGGGGCGGCCGGCGGAGCGGCCGTTGTGGCTGGGTTCGGTGAAGTCCAACATCGGCCACACCCAGGCGGCCGCGGGTGCGGCGGGTGTGATCAAGATGGTGATGGCGATGCGGCACGGTGTGCTGCCGCAGTCGCTGCACGTGGGAGAGCCGTCCTCGCACGTGGACTGGTCGGCGGGCGAGGTCTCGCTGCTGAGCGAGGCGCAGCCGTGGCCGGAGACCGGCGAACCCCGCCGCTCGGCGGTGTCCTCGTTCGGCTTCAGCGGCACCAACGCCCACATCATCCTGGAGCAGGCGCCCGAGGCCCCGGCGCCGGAGGAGGGTGACACGGCGGATGCGCCGACCCGCCCGGCGGTGTGCTCGGCCGTCCCGTGGCTGCTCTCGGGCAGGACGGCCGACGCACTGCGCGGCCAGGCCGGACGGCTGATCGCACAGCTCGACGCCCAGCCGGAGACCAGTGCCGTAGACCTCGGGTACTCACTGGCCGCCACCCGCTCAGCCTTCGAGCACCGGGCGGTGCTGGTCGGCGGCGACCTCTCGGAACTCCGGTCCACCCTGGAGGCGTTGGCGTCCGGTGAGCCGGGTGCGGGGCTGGTTCAGGGCAGTGCGGGGTCTGCGGGGAAGGTGGCGTTCGTCTTCCCGGGTCAGGGTTCGCAGTGGGCTGCGATGGCGGTGGAACTCCTGGAGAGCTCGGCGGTGTTCGC
>NZ_JBSFJU010000159.1:0-4973 GCF_053598215.1 Kitasatospora sp. NPDC001175
CTTGACGTGCTGCGTGAGGTGACTCCGCGGGCGGGTCGGGTGCCGCTGCTGTCCACGGTGACCGGCGAGCTGATCGACGGCTCCGGCATGGATGCCGGGTACTGGTACACCAACCTCCGTGCCACCGTGGAGTTCGCCGACGCGACCCGCGCGCTGCTGGAAGAGCACGGTGTCGGAACCTTCATCGAGATCAGCGCGCACCCCGTGCTGGCCATGGCGGTTCAGGAGAGCATCGAGGAGAGCGGCCGTGAGGCCGCCGCGTTCGGCACCCTGCGCCGCGACGAGGGCGGTGCCCAGCGCGTGCTGGCCTCCTTCGCGCAGGCATGGGTGCGCGGGGTCGCCGTCGACTGGCGAGCGGCCGTCTTCGCCGGCACCGGGGCCGAGCGCGTCGACCTGCCCACCTACGCCTTCCAGCAGGACAGTTACTGGCCCCGGCCGCTCACCGGCTGGCTGGGTGACGTGGCCTCCGCCGGTCTGGGTTCGGCCGACCACCCGCTGCTCGGCGCCTCCGTGGCGCTGGCGGACGCGGACGGTCACCTGTTCACCGGACGCCTGGCGCTGGACTCGCACCCGTGGCTGGCCGACCACGCCGTGGGCGACATCGTGCTGCTGCCGGGAACCGCCTTCGTCGAGCTGGCGGTCCGGGCGGGTGACCAGGTCGGCTGCGACCGCCTGGAGGAGTTGTCGCTGGAAGCACCGCTGATCCTGCCCGCCAAGGGCGCGGTGCAGGTCCAGCTGTGGGTCGGTACCCCGGACGACGCCGGCCGGCGCACCGTCAGTCTGTACTCCCGAGCCGAGGACGCGCCGGCGGAGGAGCCGTGGACCCGGCACGCGGCCGGTCTGCTCGGTACCGGCGTGGCCGCCTCGATGGATGAGTTGGCCGAGTGGCCGCCGGCGAACGCCGAGGCCGTCCCCGTCGACTCGCTCTACGAGGGCTTCGCCGCCGCCGGGTTCGGCTACGGACCGGTGTTCCAGGGCCTGCGGCGCGCCTGGCGGCAGGGCGGCGAGCTGTTCGCGGAGGTCGAACTTCCGGAGGAGAGCTGGGAGTTGGCCGGACGGTTCGGCCTGCACCCGGCCCTGCTAGACGGCGCGCTGCACGCGATCGGGCTCGGCGGAGTGCTGGAGGGCAGCGGGCAGGCCCGTCTGCCGTTCGCCTGGTCCGGAGTCTCGCTGCACGCGGTCGGTGCCACCGCACTTCGGGTGCGGATCGTCGCGAACGGCCCGGATGCGGTCGCGCTGCACGTCGCCGACGGCACGGGCGCGCCGGTCGCCACGGTCGAGTCGCTGGTGCTCCGGCCGGTGTCGGTGGACCAGTTCTCCGCCGCCCGCGCCGCCTACCACGACTCGCTGTACCGGGTGGACTGGACGGCGGTGCCGCTCGGCTCCCCGGCCGGCCGGAGCACCGAGCGGTGGGCCGTCCTGGGCGACGAGACCCTCGGCCTGGACCAGGCTGCCGGCTTCGCCGACCTGGCCGCGCTGACCGGGGCCCTCGCCGACGGAGCCGCGGTTCCGGACACCGTGGTGGTGCCGCTCCTGGGAGGTATCGAGGCGGAGCCCGGCACCGGGCTCCCCGCCGCCGCCCACCTGAGCACGCACCGGGCCCTGAGCGTGCTGCAGGACTGGCTGGCCGAGGACGCCTTCGCCGGCTCCCGGTTGGCCGTGGTGACCCGTGGCGCCGTGGCGGCCGGTACCGACGGGACGGTGGCGGACCTGGCGGGGGCGACGGTCTGGGGCCTGGTGCGTTCGGCTCAGACCGAGAACCCCGGCCGGATCGTCCTGGTGGACCTGGATGAGGAGGGGGCATCGCTCGACGCGCTGCCCGCGGCGGTCGGCAGCGGTGAGCCGCAGCTGGCCCTGCGGTCCGGATCCGCCCTCGCCGCCCGGGTGGCGAGGGTCCCGGTGGCCGACGAGGCGGACCTTCTGGTGCTGGACCCGGAGGGGACGGTGCTGGTGACGGGTGCGACGGGCACCCTCGGTGCGCTGTTCGCCCGGCACCTGGTCGCGGAGTACGGCGCGCGTAGGCTGCTGCTGGTCTCGCGGCGCGGGGCTCAGGCCGAGGGTGCGGCGGAACTCGCGGACTCCCTGCGGGAGTTGGGTGCGGAGCCGGTCTTCGCCGCCTGTGACGTCGCGGACCGTGACGCGCTGGCCGCCCTGCTCGCCGAACACCGCCTGACCGCCGTGGTGCACACCGCCGGTGTCCTGGACGATGGCGTGATCTCCTCCCTCACCCCCGAGCGCATCGACACCGTGCTGCGCCCGAAGGTGGACGCGGCCTGGAACCTGCACGAACTGACGCAGGATCACGACCTCGCCGCGTTCGTGCTGTTCTCCTCCGCCGCCGGTGTCTTCGGCGGCGCAGGTCAGGGCAACTATGCAGCGGGCAACGCCTTCCTGGACGCCCTGGCACAGCAGCGCCGGGCCGCCGGACTTCCGGGACTCTCGCTCGCCTGGGGCCTGTGGGCCGAGGAGAGCGGTATGACCGGCGACCTCGGTGACGCGGGCGTCGAGCGGATGGCCCGCGGCGGTGTCATCGCCCTGTCCTCCGAGGAGGGCCTGCGGCTGTTCGACGCCTCCGTGCGATCGGCGGAGCCGGTGCTGGCGCCGATCAGCCTCGACCTGGCCGGGCTGCGCGGGCAGGCGGAGGCGGGCATGCTCCCGCCGCTGCTACGCGGTCTGCTGCGCGGCCCGGTACGGCGCAGCGCGGACGCGGGCTCGCGGCCCGGCGGCGCCTCTCCACTGATGCAGCGGCTCGCGGCACTGCCCGAGGCCGAGCGCGACGCGGCCCTGCTGGACGTCGTACGGGCCGAGGCAGCCGCCGTCCTGGGCTATGCGGGCCCGCACGCGGTGGACGCCGACCGGGCGTTCAAGGACCTCGGGTTCGACTCGCTGACCGCCGTCGAGCTGCGCAACCGCCTGAACGCCGCGACCGGCCTGAGGCTGCCCGCCACGCTGGTCTTCGACTACCCAAACCCGGGGGCGCTCGCCGAGCTGCTCCGCACCGAGCTCCTGGGCTCGCTGCCCGACGCGGCGGCCGTCGCGGTGGCGGCGGCCGACGACGAGCCGATCGCGATCGTCGGGATGGCCTGCCGGTTCCCGGGCGGGGTGAGCTCGCCCGAGGAGCTGTGGCGGCTGGTGGCCGACGGTGTCGACGCCGTGTCGGGATTCCCCGCCGACCGCGGCTGGGACACCGAGGCGCTCTACGACAGCGACCCCGAGCAGCAGGGCACCACCTACACCCGTGAGGGTGGTTTCATCCACAACGCCAGCGAGTTCGACCCGGACCTCTTCGGGATCTCGCCCCGCGAGGCCGTCTCGATGGACCCGCAGCAGCGGCTGCTGCTGGAGACCTCGTGGGAGGCGTTCGAGCGGGCCGGGATCGACCCGAACTCGGTACGCGGCAGCCGCACCGGCGTCTTCGTCGGCGTGATGTACAACGACTACGGCATGCTGCTCCAGCAGTCGGCGGAGGCCTTCGAGGGCTACGTCGGCACCGGCAGCTCCGGCAGCATCGCCTCGGGCCGGGTGTCCTACACCCTGGGCCTGGAGGGGCCGGCCGTCAGCATCGACACCGCCTGCTCCTCCTCCCTGGTGGCCCTGCACCTGGCGGTGCAGGCGCTGCGAGGCGGCGAGTGCACCCAGGCGCTGGCCGGCGGTGTGGTGGTGATGGCCACCCCGGCTCCGTTCGTGGAGTTCAGCCGTCAGCGCGGCCTGTCGGCCGACGGCCGCTGCCGGGCGTTCTCGGCCGACGCGGACGGCACCGGCTGGGGTGAGGGCGTCGGCATGCTGCTGGTCGAGCGGCTGTCGGACGCGCGCCGCAACGGGCACCCGGTGCTGGCGATCGTGCGCGGTAGCGCCGTCAACCAGGACGGTGCCTCCAACGGTCTGACAGCCCCCAACGGTCCGTCCCAGCAGCGGGTGATCCGCCAGGCGCTGGCGTCGGGCGGGCTGACGGCCGACCAGGTGGACGCGGTCGAGGCGCACGGCACCGGTACGACCCTCGGTGACCCGATCGAGGCCCAGGCCCTGCTTGCCACCTACGGCAAGGGCCGTCCCGAGGACCGCCCGCTGCTGCTGGGCTCGCTGAAGTCCAACATCGCCCACACCCAGGCCGCGGCCGGTGTCGGTGGTGTGATCAAGATGGTGATGGCGATGCGGCACGGCGTACTGCCGCAGACCCTGCACGTCAGCGAGCCGTCCCCGCACGTCGACTGGTCGGCCGGCGCGGTCGAGCTGCTGACCGAGGCCCGGTCCTGGCCGGAGACCGGACAGCCGCGCCGCGCGGGTGTCTCCTCGTTCGGTATCAGCGGCACCAACGCCCACGTGATCATCGAGCAGGCACCCGAGGAAGCCGCCCCGGCCGAGCCCGCCGCTCCCACCGGGCCCACTGCCCGGGCGGCGCTGCCCTGGGTGCTGTCGGGCCGTTCGCAGGCGGCGCTGCGCGGTCAGGCCGAGCGGCTGCTGGCCCGGCTGGAGGCCGGACAGGCGGCGGACCCGGCCGACATCGGCTGGTCGCTGGCCACCACCCGCGCGGCGCTGGAGCACCGCGCCGCCGTGGTGGCCGCCGACCGGGCGGAGCTGCTGCACGGTCTGAGGGTGCTGGCGCACGGCGAGTCGACGGCGAACACGGTTCAGGGTGTGGCCGCTTCGGGGAACCGTTCGGCGTTCCTGTTCACGGGGCAGGGCAGCCAGCGGGCCGGTATGGGCCGTGAGCTGTACGAGACCTTCCCGCGCTTCGCCGAGGCTTTCGATGCGGTCTGTGCGGAGCTGGACGGGCACCTGGACCGTCCGTTGCGCGAGGTGGTGTTCGGCGGGGAGGAGTTGGACCAGACCGGGTACACGCAGCCGGCGCTGTTCGCGGTCGAGGTGGCGCTGTTCCGGCTGGTGGAGTCGTGGGGTGTGCGGCCGGACTTCCTGGCCGGGCACTCGATCGGTGAGATCGCCGCGGCGCACGTCGCCGGGGTGCTCTCGCTGGC
>NZ_JBSFJU010000160.1:0-4776 GCF_053598215.1 Kitasatospora sp. NPDC001175
CCACGTACGCGGCGCGGACGTCGACTGGGAGGCGTTCTTCGCCGGCACCGGCGCCCGCCGGACCGAGCTGCCCACCTACGCCTTCCAGCGCCAGCACTACTGGCCGAAGGCGCCCGTCGCCCCCGCCGCCGTCCCGGACTCGGTGGACAGCCGGTTCTGGGAGCTGGTCGAGCGCGAGGACCTCGACGAACTGACCGCCACCCTGGGCCTCGACGGCGACCAGCCGCTGAGCTCCGCCCTGCCGGCCATCACGGCCTGGCGCCGCCGGAACCGCGAGCAGTCCGCGGTGGACGGCTGGAGCTACCGGGTCACCTGGAAGCCGCTCGCCGGGACTCGTACCGCCGCCGTCTTCGGCAGTTGGCTGCTGGTCGTCCCGGCCGGGCACGCCGAGGACGCCGCCGTACTGGACACTGTCACCACGCTCACCGAGCGCGGCGCCGAGGTACGGCAGCTGACGCTCACCGAGGCCGACGCGGACCGTGCCGCGCTCGCGGACCGCCTGCGCCGGGAACTCGCCGGAACCGGTGCCACGGCCGGCGTCGTCTCGCTGCTCGCGCTGGACGAGGACCCGCACCCGGAGCACCCCGCGATGCCCGCCGGTCTCGCCGCCACCGCCCTGCTGGTACAGGCACTGGGCGATGCCGAGGTCGGGGCGCCGCTCTGGTGCGTGACGCGCGGTGCGGTGTCCACCGGCCGAGCGGACCGGCTGCAGAACCCGGCACAGGCTCAGGTCTGGGGCCTCGGCCGGGTGGTCGGCCTGGAGCACTCCGACCGCTGGGGCGGTCTGGTCGACCTCCCGGAGAGCATGGACGAGCGCACCCGGGAGCTGCTGGCCGTCGCCCTGACCGGCGCCGAGGCCGAGGACCAGCTCGCCCTGCGGCCGTCCGGCCTGTCCGTACGCCGGCTGGTCCGGGCAGCCCACACGGACGGTGCCGACTGGACGCCGCGCGGTACGGTCCTGATCACCGGCGGTACGGGTGCCCTGGGCGCCCAGGTCGCCCGCTGGCTGGCCCGCAACGGCGCCGAGCACCTGGTGCTCACCAGCCGCCGCGGACCGGACGCGCCCGGCGTCGCCGAACTGCGCGACCAGATAGCCGAGTTGGGTGCCACCGTCACCGTGGCCGCCTGTGACGTGGCCGACCGTGACGCGCTGGCCGCCCTGCTCGACTCGATCGAGCAGCCGCTGACCGCCGTCGTCCACGCGGCCGGAGCGGTCGCGGACGCCGCCCTGACGGACAGCACCCCGGCCGACCTGGCCGCCGTGATCGAGGCCAAGGTGGCCGGCGCGGTCCACCTGGACGACCTGCTGGCCGGCACCGAACTCGACGCCTTCGTCACCTTCTCCTCGATCGCGGGCATCTGGGGCAGCGGCGGCCAGGCCGCCTACGCCGCCGCCAACGCCTTCCTGGACGCCCTGGTCGAGTCCCGCCGGGCCAGCGGCCTGGCCGGCACCTCGGTGGCCTGGGGTCCCTGGGCCGAGGCCGGCATGGCGGCCGGTGAAGCGGCGGAGGAGCACCTGCGCCGGTTCGGCCTGCCGGTGATGGCGCCCGGCTCCGCACTGATCGCACTCCAGCGGGCGCTGCGGAGCGGCGAGCCCGCACACGTCGTCGCCGATGTCGACTGGGCGCGCTTCGTACCGTCCTTCACCGCCGCCCGTCCGCGCCCGCTGATCGGGGAACTCCCCGAGGTCCAGCAGCTGCTGGCGGCCGAGTCGAAGGACGCCGAGGCCGCCGGCGGCGAGCAGGCCGAACTGTTGGACCGGCTGGCCGGGCTCTCGGAGGTCGACCGGGACCGCGCGCTGCTGGAACTGGTGCGCGGCGAGGTGGCCGGGGTGCTCGGCTACCCGGGTGCGCAGTCGATCGAACCGGCCAGGGCCTTCCGGGCGCTGGGCTTCGACTCGCTGACGGCGGTCGAACTCCGCAACCGGCTGAACGCGGCCAGCGGCCTGCGCCTGCAGGCGAGCGCGGTGTTCGACTACCCGACGCCCGCGGCCCTCGCCGAGCACCTGCGGGACGAGCTCTTCCCTGACAGCGTCCGGGAAGGCGCCCTCGACCCGCAGGAGGCCGAGCTGCGCGCGGCACTGGAGCGCATCTCGCTGGCCCGGTTCCGGGAGGTGGGACTCCTGGAGACCCTGCTGAAGCTCGCCAACCCCGGCGACGACAGCTCAACCCCCAGCAGCGGCGATGAGTTGGACCTGATCGACACGATGGACGTGGCGAGCCTCATCGACATCGCCCTCGACAGCAACGAATCCTGACACGTTCGAAGTGCGGAGCTCATGATGACCACGCCCAACGAAAAAGTCGTTGCAGCGCTGCGGGCCTCCCTCAAGGAGGCCGAGCGCCTGCGCCGGCAGAACCAGCAGCTGATCGCGGCTTCCAGGGAGCCGATCGCCATCGTGGCGATGAGCTGCCGGTTCCCCGGCGGCGTGGAGTCGCCGGAGGCCCTGTGGCAGTTGGTCGCCACCTCCGGCGACGCCATCTCCGAGTTCCCCACCGATCGTGGCTGGAACCTCTTCGACCTCTACGACGAGGACCCCGACCGCCAGGGCACCTTCTACGCCCGTGGGGGCGGATTCCTGCACGATGCCGCCGAGTTCGACCCGGCGTTCTTCGAGATCAGCCCGCGCGAGGCGCTGGCGATGGACCCGCAGCAGCGCCTGCTGCTGGAGACCTCCTGGGAGGTCTTCGAGCGGGCCGGCATCGACTCCACGTCGCTGCGCGGCAAGCCGGTCGGGGTCTTCGTCGGCGCCTCCGCATCGGGCTACAGCGCGGTGACGGACGAGCTGCCGGACGGCGTAGAGGGCTACATGCTCACCGGGAACGCGGCCGCCGTGGTCTCCGGCCGCCTCTCCTACACCTTCGGGTTCGAGGGACCGGCGGTGACGGTCGACACCGCGTGCTCCTCGTCGCTGGTCTCGCTGCACCTGGCGGTGCAGGCGCTGCGGGGCGGCGAGTGCTCGCTCGCCCTGGCCGGCGGCGTCACCGTGCTGGCCACCCCGGACGTGTTCGTCGAGTTCAGCCGCCAGCACGGCCTGGCCTCGGACGGCCGGTGCAAGGCGTTCGCCGCCGCGGCGGACGGCACCGGCTGGTCCGAGGGCGTGGGCATGCTGCTGGTCGAGCGGCTCTCCGACGCCCGCCGCAACGGGCACCCGGTGCTGGCGGTGGTGCGCGGCTCGGCGGTGAACCAGGACGGTGCGTCCAACGGTCTGACCGCGCCGAACGGTCCGTCACAGCAGCGGGTGATCCGGCAGGCGCTGGAGAACGCCGGTCTGACGACGAGTCAGGTCGACGCGGTCGAGGCGCACGGCACGGGTACGACGCTCGGCGACCCGATCGAGGCCCAGGCGCTGCTGGCCACCTACGGCCGGGAGCGTCCGGCCGAGCGTCCGCTGTGGCTGGGCTCGCTGAAGTCCAACATCGGCCACACCCAGGCGGCGGCCGGTGTGGCGGGTGTGATCAAGATGGTGCAGGCCATGCAGCACGGTCTGCTGCCGCAGACGCTGCACGTGGACGAGCCGTCACCGCACGTGGACTGGACGGCGGGCGCGGTCTCGCTGCTCACCGAGGCCCAGCCGTGGCCGGAGACCGGCGAGCTGCGCAGGGTCGGTATCTCGGCGTTCGGCGTGAGCGGTACCAACGCGCACACGATCCTGGAGCAGGCTCCGGTCGTCGAGGATGCGATTGCCGAGGCGACCGTGTCGCCGTCGGTGCTGCCGGTGGTGCTTTCGGCGAAGGGCGAAGCCGCGCTGCGGGCGCAGGCCGAACGGCTGCTGTCGGCCGGTGAGCTTGAACTTGTCGATGTGGCCTACTCGTTGGCGACGGGTCGGGCGGCGCTGGAGCGTCGTGCGGTGGTCGTCGCCGAGGATCGTGCGGAATTCCTGCGGGGTCTCGGCGCGCTGGCTTCGGGTGAGTCGGCCGGGAACCTGGTGCAGGGATCGGTGGTCGAGGGCCGGACGGCGTTCCTGTTCACCGGGCAGGGCAGCCAGCGGGCCGGGATGGGTCGCGAGCTGTACGAGTCCTTCCCGGTCTTTGCCGAGGCTTTCGACGCCGTGTGCGCGGAGCTGGACGGGCATCTCGCGCGTCCGCTGCGCGAGGTGGTGTTCTCGGGCGAGGAGCTGGATCAGACCGGGTACACGCAGCCGGCGCTGTTCGCGATCGAGGTGGCGCTGTTCCGCCTGGTCGAGGTATGGGGCCTGCGGCCCGACCTGCTGGCGGGCCACTCGATCGGTGAGCTGGCCGCCGCGCACGTCGCGGGTGTGCTGTCGCTGGCGGACGCCGCCAAGCTGGTGGCCGCCCGTGGCCGCCTGATGCAGGCGCTGCCTTCGGGTGGTGCGATGGTGGCGGTGCGGGCGAGTGAGGACGAGGTCCTGCCGCTGCTGACCGACGAGTTGGGCATCGCGGCGGTCAACGGGCCGACCTCGGTGGTGATTTCGGGTGTCGAGGCAGCCGTTGTCGCGGTCGCGGAGCAGCTGGCTGCCCAGGGTCGGAAGACCAAGCGGCTGACGGTGAGCCATGCGTTCCATTCGCCGCTGATGGAGCCGATGCTCGCGGAGTTCCGCGCCGTCGCCGAGGGGCTGACCTTCGACGCTCCCCGGATCCCGATCGTCTCCACGCTCACCGGCGACATCACCGAGGACATCCGTACCCCCGAGTACTGGGTGCGTCACGTCCGTGAGGCCGTCCGCTTCCACGACGCGGTCCAGGCCCTGGAGGCCGAAGGCGTCCGCACCTACGTGGAGTTGGGTCCGGACGGGGTCCTGTCCGCGATGGGCCC
>NZ_JBSFJU010000161.1:0-4734 GCF_053598215.1 Kitasatospora sp. NPDC001175
TCTGACGACCAGAGCGGCAAGAGCCGTGTAACGGGAGACTGTTACGCACGGTTCTGTGAGGGCCGGGAGGTGAGATCCCTCCCGGCTACTCGACCCTGCGCGGATAGCCGCTTACCCCCGTGCGTGGTCGGGGCGCGACAGCCGGGCGCGACAGGGCCCCGGGTGCGGCCGCCGACCGGGTGCGGGCCGGGCTGCGGCCTGCCGGACTCCTGCGGCCCAAGTGACCGATCCATCCTGCTTGAGCACCTTTCATGCCGGTATGGCGGCGAGGCGCAGAAAGTTGTCCACAGGTGAATCGGGGTCAGATCTCAGGTACAGCCCGGACGAGAGGATCTGACACCAAATGACCGCTATCAATGCAATCGCGCGGCACCGCCGCCCCGAGGACATGCCCGACTGGGGCTCCCACGTTCAGGAGCGCGTGGGCTGGCCGGTGGCGGAGCGCTCCGCGGAACTCGTCGGCCTGGCCCTGGCCGGGCGCCTGAACCCGACGGTGCCCGTGGACGAGTCCGATGCGCTGGCGCTGCTCGTGCTGAGCCAGTCGTACGGGCACGAGTGCGCGGTCACCCTGGCGGTGGAGCACTGGCTCGCCCTGCACATCGACGCCGACCCAGACTTGAGGGGCGGGTTCCTCTTCGGCGCGGAGTACACCCTGGACCGCGTGGACCGGCAGAACCACTCGCTGTACGCCCAGCAGCGGGCGCGGCTGGTCTGGCGGGAGCCCGCCCGCAGCCCGGCGCTGGCGGCGACCGCAGTGATGGTGTGCGGCTGCCGGGTCCGCTTCGAGGCGGTCGCCTCCACCGGCGAGCCCTACACGCACTCGCGCCGGTGGATGCGCGACGACCCCCTGTTCAACGAGGGCGCAGGGGAGGAGGCCCTCGAGCAGGGCCCGGAGACCTGCGCGGACTGCCTGGCATTCAGCGCGGACCCGGTGATCTACGTCGACTGCCCCTCGTGCACCGGCTGGAGGGACGCCGCCACCGGGTGAGCGTGAGCGCCTGCGCCCCGCCCGCCGACTGCAACGCGAGGTGCAACACGACCTGTGTTGCACCCCTGAACTGGGACTTCACCTCTCCCAGGCGGAGACCGGGCCGCGTTGCAGCAGGCTCGTTGCACCGCGTGGCGGCCCGGCCCAGCCCCGTCTACGCCCAGCGCATTCCGAGTTCGGTGAGACGCTCCGCACGGGCGGCGGGAACGTCGGCACGCCTGCTGCGGCTGT
Source organism: Kitasatospora sp. NPDC001175 (assembly GCF_053598215.1). NCBI lineage: Bacteria > Bacillati > Actinomycetota > Actinomycetes > Kitasatosporales > Streptomycetaceae > Kitasatospora > Kitasatospora sp. NPDC001175. Next base: position 1,220 of record NZ_JBSFJU010000161.1, read on the forward strand.
TGGCGATGAACAGGCCCAAGCTGACCTCCACCGTGCTCCCGTCGGCCAGCACCAACAGCTCCTTGTGCTTGCGCGGCACGTTCAGATGCCCCTCCCGCTCCCGGAACTGCGCGGCTGCCGCCAGGTTCCGCTGCTCCTTCTCCGCGTGGCTCACCTTGGCGGCCGGCCGCTGCTCGGCGGGCAGCGGCTCCAGCCCGAGGACATGCTCCAGCGCCCACTGCTGCGCCGGGGCGAGCTTGTCCCAGCTGGCCTGCTGCGTGCGGCCCCACCCGGCGAGGTCTTCGCCCTGGACGATGACGCTGCCCGGCTCGGCACCGGCCAGCGTGCCGCCGGCCTTGATGTGCCGCCAGGCCAGGGCGAAGCACCGCTGCCACTCCACCGACCAGGCCGGGCACCACGCCGGGTCGATCGCGTCCAGGGCGGCCTTGCGGTCGGCGGGCAGCGCCCCCGTCCAGTCCAGCCCGGTCTCCCCGGCCTCAGCACGGCGCTGGAGCGCCTCGGTGCGCCGCTGCGCGGTGCGCAGGTTCTTCATGATGGTCCCGACCGGCCGCCCGCCCCACACCGCTTCGTTCGGCGGGCAGAGGTGTCCGTGCTCGGCCGCGTACCCGGCCACCGCGGCGAGGTTGTCGGTGAAGGCCGTGTCGAACGCCGACCACACGAACCCGAGCCCGTCCAGCTCCGCCACGCGCTCCGCGTCGAGAACGCCGGCGGCCTTGTAGCGGCGCTGGTCGGCCACCCACGCCCCCAGCCGGTGACCGGACGGCGCGACGTAGGCGTAGGCGACCTTCACGTCCCCGAACGCCTTCTTGTACGCGAGCAGCTCCTCCAGGCCCCGCCGGAACTCGGCCCGCTCCGGCTCCAGCACCCGGGTCCGCACGAACGCCGCGATCACCGCCGGATCCCGCTGGGTGGAGAACTGCAGCAGCTGCTCGCCGGCCTCGCCGGAACGCCGCTCGTCCGGGTCGCCGGCGTGCCTCGGCTCGCGCGGCGGCCGGGTCTCGGACTGCGGCAGGGCCAGGCGCTCGACAGCGGCCGCGTCATGGGAGCGCAGGGCCATCAACAGCTTGGCGAGCCCGTCGAACGCCCTCGAACTCAGCAGCTGCTCCCCGCTCTCCCCAGGTCCGAGGATGACCGGCACCACGATCGTGGCGACCTTCCCGCTGCCGGGCTTCATCCGCAGCGCCCGGCCCACCGCCTGGACCAGGTCCACCATCGACCCCCGCACATCCGCAAAGAAGACGGAGTCGCAGTCGAAGGTATCGACCCCTTCGCTCAAGACCTTCACTGAGGAGAGCACGTAGCGCAGCAGCCGCAGCCCGTCCTCGGCGAGCAGCGAGGAGAAGTCCCCGAGCGTCTTCCGCCGCTCGGCCACGGTGTGCTCGGACTCCAGCCAGCTCGTCCCGATCAGCTCCGGGTCGGGGTGCAGCGCCGGGTCCTGCTCCCACAGCACCTTGGCGACGTCCCGCAGGCCGGTGCTGAGCGCCCGCGCCTCCGCCACCATGTGGTGGAAGGACAGCACCCGGCCCAGGTCCCACTCGGCCGCAGCGGTCAGCAGAGCCGTCTGCAGGGCCGCCAGACGGGCGCCCCGGTACTCCACCGACATCTCACTCGCACCGCGCTGCTCCAGTCCCTGGAGGACCGGATCAGAGACGTCGACGCAGACGATCCGGTAGGGGGCGACCACGCCGTCCGAGACCGCCTGCCCGAGCGAATAGCTGTGGGCGATCGGGCCGAAGGCGGACAGGCTCTCGTCGTCCATGCTGGCGATCAGCTCGGCCGACTCGATCCCGGCCGCCGCCGCCCGCTCCCGGTCCCGCTCCTTCACCGCCCATACGCGGGCGGTGGCCGTCATGAACAACCGCCGGTCACACGGGATCCGGGTGTTGTCCAGAATCGCCGCCCACGGCTTCCCCGCCTGGCCACTGACCCGGTGCGCCTCATCCACGACCGCGAGCGAAAACGGCTCCAAGCCCTCCTGATGCGCCCGCTCCAGGTGCCCCAGGCCCAGGCTCGCGTAGGTGGCGAACACCGTCACCTTGCCCGGCCCCGCCGTCCAGCGGATCAGCTCCGCCGCATCGGTGGTGCACGCGATGCCCGGCTGCTCGCTGCCCTTGAGCGAGCACAGCCCCACCATCCGCCCGCCGTGCCCCTCCCGCTTCCACACGGCCACCGTCTGCTCCAGCAGCGGCAGCGAGGGCACCAGCACCAGCGTCCGCTCCGAGCGCAGCCGAGCGGCCACGTGCACGGCCGTCAAGCTCTTGCCCGAGCCCGTCGCCGCCCGGACCTGACACCGCAGCCCCTCCGGCGGCAGCAGACCCGACGCCGGAGGCGTCAGAAGTCGTACCGAAGCGTCACACGCCTCTTCCTGATTAGGACGGAGCTTCTTAGACATGGGAGACAATTCCTCTCGGATGGAATTCAAGCGAGACGTAGACGGCGCGGAGCGAAGGAATTCAACAATTCACGGCGACGGCGAAACCCGCGTCGCGGGAACGCGGACCAAGCCCTCACCACCGCTCTCGACCCCCTCCGCCAGGACCTCCAGCACCCGCTCCGCAGACACCCCCAACTCACCCGCCAGCGCCACCAGCCGCCGCTGCGCCCCGGCGGACAGCTCCACCGTCAGCCGCTGCCCGGCCTCCACCCGGCGAAGCCGCCCCGTCTGCGCCCGCTGCGCCGCTTCAACGTCCTGGTACTCGGCGATCCAGACCTGGGCCTGCTTGTCGAGGTCCACGTCGTAGGCCGCCAAGCCCTGGGTGCGGACGAGCTCGGAGATCCGCTCCCACTCGTCGGCTTCCTCCGCAGCAGAAGGGCCGTAGCCCAGCAGGCCGGCCTCCCGCTGCCACCAGCGGGCCTGCCCCAACTGGACGGCGAGATACTCCGGAGATTTCCCCTGGGCCTTATCACGCACAGCGGATCGAGCGAGGTAGATTCCATAGGAGCCACAATCCATCTCATGTCCCTTCGCCGTGGCTGGCGCCATTTTGGCGGCCCCGCAGACCCTCCCGAAGCCGTGCCAACATCCCAGAGTCTAGCGGTATGCTGTCTTTGATGCACGAGAACGGGCGAAGCCCGCCCCTCCACCACCCCAACGAGTGACCCCACCACCTGACCACCCCTCACCAACCCACCCCTAAAGCGCGAAGCGCCCCACCCGCCACCCCAGTCAGCCCGGGCGAAGCCCGAACCCCCACCGCCACCCCATCAAGGGCCGAAGGCCCCACCCTGACACCCACCCAACTCCGCAGCGAAGCGCGGAGTTGACCCACCACCACCCACGCGCACGCAGCGCCCGCCACCCCGCCCGATCGGGCGCAGCCCGATCCGGCCGGCGCAGCCGGCCCGCTGCCCGCGCGCAGCGCGGGCCAGCCCTCGGCGAAGCCGAGGGCCCCGCTCCGGAGGAGCGGGCAGTACCGGCGGCCTACGGGAGGCAGCAGTGGGGAATATTGCACAATGGGCGAAAGCCTGATGCAGCGACGCCGCGTGAGGGATGACGGCCTTCGGGTTGTAAACCT
>NZ_JBSFJU010000162.1:0-4724 GCF_053598215.1 Kitasatospora sp. NPDC001175
CCTTCTCCGAACTAACTGGCCCGGACGGGAATCGTGTCAGAAGTCTGGTCTAGGTTTGGCCTGTGAACCACAGCAGCTCCAAGGCCGGGGCGTCCCGCGAGCCTGACTTGCCGCCCTACCAGGTAGTCCTAGCGGAGACTGATTGGGGTTCGCTCCAGACGGCTTTCGGGAACGGTGAGTGCCTTCCCAAAGTCCTGGCACGGTTGCTGGAGCCTGATCCCAAGGTGCAGGTCACCGCTTTGTCGGAACTGAGTGAGCTGGTCGGCCACCAGAACAGCATCTACGAAGCCACCGCCCCCGTCGCCATGTATGTCGCCGGCATCCTCGCCCACCCGGTGGCCATGACCCTCCGGCCGTATCGCAACGTCCCCATCCGCGCGACATTGTTGAACTGGTTGGTTTCCACGGCCTACGACGCCTCCGACGAGATTGTCGACCGCACCGAGCAATACTTCCCTGGCTTCCTCACCCACGACACCACGCTGGCGGCTTTCCGGGACCTGCGCCCGATGCTTTATCGAGCCGTCGCACCCTTCCTGCAGGACAGCCACGCGGACGTGCGCGAAGCCGCCGGCCTCGCCGCGCTGATCCTCGCCGAACACCCCGCGCTTGCCCAGCGCCGCGATCACCTTGCGGTGCACGCGCGCCGCATCCTAGACACCAGCAGCGACGCCCCTAACCGGCGCGTTGCCTGGAAGGCCCTCGAAGCATGGGGCCACGACGTCAGTGACATTGAACCTTTTCAGGAGGAGCCCTGGGACTGCGGGCCGCACAGCGATGGCCGCGGCGATCTCGAACCTCCCTTCTGACTGATAGGCGAACGGCCCACCGGCCCAAGAAGTGCGGCCAGCCGAGTATTTCGGAACGAAAAGCGGTCCAGGAAGGTTCAGTTGGGTGTCCAGACGTCGGGCTCGGAGGCGGTCACGAGGTGTTGGATCGTCCTGCGATCTGATCGAAGGTCGGGAGACCCAGGTGGACGACGGAGGGCTGAAGAGCCGCGTCCAGTTGGGTGAGCTTCCCGTGGGCGCCGGCCAGGCTGATCTCCAGTCCTTCGACTTCGCCGAACCAGCCTTCGCGTTGGGCTTCGGCGATTCGGTCGATCAGGTTGTCGCGGATCTCGATCAGGCGGTTGCGCTGGGAGGGCTCGGGGCGGAGGAGCGAGCATCGGACGCAGGCGTGTTCATGGATGCAGGCTGTTCCGAACGCCCTCGCGCAGGTGCCGAGCGAGAGCTTGCGCTTCTCGAAGTGGGCTAGGAAGGCATCCCACTCCTCGTCGGTCGGGGTCCGGTATTCCTCGCTGGGGCGGAGCGTTCGCCGGCGCGCGATGAACGCCCGGTGGGACTCGATGGCGTCGGCGGGATAGATCGCGTTGTAGCCCATTGTGGTGTTGATGTCGGAGTGGCCGGCGAGAACCTGGGCGATGTGGGGCGGCAGGCCGCTGCGGATCGCGTCGCTGATGAAGATCCGCCGGAAGTCGTGCGGCGAGAAGTCGAGCGGCTGGCCGGCGGAGTCCGTGAGACCTGCCCGTCCCAAGACGTCGTTAAGGCCATTTCTGATCAACGACCGTGACACCGGCGTGAGTTGTCCGCCGTAGACCCACTGGAACAGCAGCGGCATCGGCGGGTTGTGGACCTTCTCCGCGACGTCGTAGCTGACCACCATCGGAATCGCGCCTGTGCGCGAGTCACGGACGCGGGCGATGATCGTGCTGAGGACGTCCGCCAACTCCGGGCTGACCAGCAGGAGCCGCTCCTCGTCGGTCTTCGACGGCGCGACCTGCAGAAGCGGAACGACCTCGCCGGTGCTGGGCAGTTTGTACTGAATCAGGCTGTGATGGCTGGCTTCCAGCATCTCCTCGATCCGGACACCGGTGTGGTGGAGGAACTCGATCGTGGCCCATGCCCAGAACGCTCGTTCCTCGGCCAGTCCCAGGTGGGCTCGACGGCCGGTCTCGTCATAGGCCCGGAAGGGCGTCACCGAGTCCTGCTTCTGCCGGGTGTAGGTCTTGCCCATGAACGTGAACCGCCCGCCCAGCGGGGCGGCCCGTAGAGCGTCCATGCCCGCGTTGGCCTCGGCCCAGTTCTCTCTGGCGACCCTGACCAGGGTCGCCAGAGCGGGCAACCGTTCGCGGGTGCGCTGGTCCATCTTGGCCTTGCGGCGCTTCTCGTGCTTTGCGGTGCTGGCGTCGGCCTGGCTCACCGGGCAGGGTGCCACCCAGGGGCCCCAGCGCTCGGGTTCCTCGACAGCCCAGTGGGCCAGGTCGAGGTAGAAGGCCCGGACGCCCATCATCAGGTTGCCGTAGTTCGCGCGCTCGGACACCGTCTCGTGGATCGAGCCGTCTGGCAGTCGCCGGCGTGTGGTCTTGGTTCGGCTGGCCTGCTTCCAGGCCGCGGCGACCTCGGGGGGCAGCCGTAGGGTGTCGATGCCGGGCTGGATGCGTTCGATCTGAGTCCAGAAGTTCCTCACCAGGGTCCGAGACGCGTCCTCCAAAGACGTGTAGTCCATGGTGGGTTGGCACTCTTTCAGGTAGTCGACCAGCAGGTTCCGGATCGGCTTCGACTGGGGGTTGTAGCGGTCCACGAGCTGCTCGACCGAGACTTGACCGGAGGTCCGGGTCAGGAATCTCAGGGTCGTCGGCGCATCGGTCGGCATGTGCCCCAGGTCCCGCAGCCACGAGTAGAACAGGCTCTGGCCGGCGGTGCTGGGCCGATACTCGCGGAAGGCCTCCATGAACTCCAAGGAGTCGCCGACCGTGATGTCCGCCAAGCCTCCTCCCTTGGAGATGACGATCTTCACCAGCACGCTCTTCGCGAGCTTGCCGAGGTGGGAGGACCAGGCCTGCGGGCCGACCATCTGCTCCAGGCGGGCGAACCCTTCGGGATCGCGGTGCTGGCAGATGACCGCGCGCATGTTGGTCGACGACCGGGTGAGCTGCCAGCGGAGCGAGGGACGGAGCACTTCGGCGCTCACCAGGGCGAGCAGGCCGGAGTTCAGGATGCCGCTAGCGTTCGCCGCTCCGTATCCGGTCCAGCCTGCGGAGCGCTTGTTCCACTCCGAGCCGGTGCAGCTCGCGGCGGGGCTCGCGTTCCAGCGCTGCTGCCAGGTGTCTCCCGGGTGGTGCTGGAGCCAGCGGAGGATGTTCTGAGCCCCGCGCCGCCGGTAGTCGTGGGTGGAGTCGCTCGCAGCCCGCAGCGGCGGCCGGTTCAGCCGCGCCATAACCTCCTCGTAGGACTGGCTCGTCTCAGGCCAGTCGTCCTCGTAGGGCCGGGGCGGGAAGCGCTCCGTCAACGCCACCAGGGCGGCTCCCGCGAGTGGCTGCGGAGCCCGGGCGGAGTTGGAGACCGGCGCCTCCAGGGTCTGGGTGAAGGTCACCAGGAGCTCCCAAAGAGGTTCTTCATCGAGTCGGGGTTGTAGCCGGGGGCCGGGGGCGCCGGGGGTCGCTCGCGTTGCTGTGCCTGGCGTACGTGGTGGGCCCGGACGCGTTCGATCACCTCGTCCTGGCTGGCCGGCAGGTAGAGCTGGGTGGTGGTGAGGTGCGCGTGGCCGAGGACCCACTGGACGTCGGTCAGCGGCATCTTCGGGTCTCGCGCGAGCCGGTAGGAGGCGGTGTGCCGAAGGTCGTGCAGGGTCCAGTTCGACCCGAGGAGATCGTTCGCCCGGTTGAACATCGCCCTGGCCGCGTCGTAGCCGAGCGGCCGCCACGGCCGCCTCAGCGCCCACCACAGCGGCAGGTTCGGTCCGACGGGGACGCCAGCACGACGGGCTTCCTCTTGGTAGAGCCGCAGCCAGACGAACGCGTCTGTCGAGCAGGGGAGTTGCTGGTAGGCGCGGGTTCCTTTCCGGACGATGCCGAGGAGCTGCTGGCCGGCCAGTGCGTCGCGCTGCCGGCTGGTCAGTTGTTCTTCCGCGCGGGCGCCGTTCGACACCCAGAAGGCCAGGAGGGCGCGATCGCGGTTGTGCCGCAGTGCCGCGAACAGCGCGTTGAACATCTCGTCAGGGATTCGCCGCGGGGTCCGCTTGGGGATCTTCGGCCGATAGCGGCCCGCCCGTTCCTGGCGGAAGGGCTGGCCGGGCTCATGGTGGGCGTTCGCGCGGTCACCGCGTCGGGAGCGGTCCAGCGGGAACGGGTTGATGATCGGCCCGGTGCCCTCCTCCAGATGGAAGGCGTAGAACGTGCGGAGCACGGTCTCGCAGTGCGCACGGGTCTTCACCGAGTACTTCGGGCCGGGCGAGGCCTTCCCAGTGATCGCGTTGGGTGTGCCCGGTGCGGTCTTGCGGCTCGTCTTCGGCTTGGGCGCGGTCTCGGCGGTGTAGCCGGCCTTACGGTGGCGCCAGTGCAGTCTTTGGGGCTTGTCGGCTATCCGCATCCACCGGGTGAAGTCCCGGGCGTCCACGCGGGTCGCGTGGTTCCACTCGACATCAAGAGCCCAGAGGAACCGCCACCAGCGCAGCAGGTCCATTCCGTACGAGCGGATCGTGGTGGCGGGACTGTCCACCGCCTGGAGCTCTGCGAAGTAGGCGCGGACCGGCTCGACGACACCGCCGCTCGGGTCCAGCAACTGGTACGGGCCCCAAGGGTTCCCGGTCTCCTCCAGCTTGCCTATCTCAGGCAGGACGAACCGCTCCAGATCCCGCTCGGGACGATCAGTTTCGAACACCCAGGGAAGCTAACAGATCATGCCTCTGACCTGCGAATATGCCAAAGTTAGTTCGGTTAACGGGCC
>NZ_JBSFJU010000163.1:0-4709 GCF_053598215.1 Kitasatospora sp. NPDC001175
CAGCTGCACGTCCGTGGCGTGAAGGTGGACTGGCAGGCCGTGTTCGCGGGCACCGGCGCCCAGCGCGTCGACCTGCCCACCTACGCCTTCCAGCGCGAGGCGTACTGGATCGACCGCACCACGCCGATGGTCACCGACGCCCGCGCGATCGGTCTCGGCTCGGCCGACCACCCGCTGCTGGGCGCCGCCGTCGCCCTCGCCGACGGTGACGGCTTCTTCTTCTCCGGCCGGCTCTCCCTGCAGACCCACCCCTGGCTCGCCGACCACGCCGTCGCCGGCACCGTGCTGCTCCCGGGCACCGCCTTCGTCGAACTGGCCGTCCGGGCGGGCGACCACGTCGGCTGCGACCGGCTGGCGGAGCTGACTCTCGAGGCGCCGCTGGTGCTGCCCGAACACGGCGGCGTACAGGTGCAGTTGTGGGTCGGACGGCCCGAGACCTCGGGTGCTCGTCAGCTGACCGTCTACTCCCGCCCGGAGGACGCCGACGACGCGGAGCCGTGGACCCGGCACGCCGACGGTCTGCTCTCCTCCTCGCGCGGCGCCGTCCGCAGCGGACACACCACCGACTTCGACCCCGCCCTCTGGCCGCCGGCCGACGCCCGGCCGGTCGAGCTGTCCGGCTTCTACGAGGGCCTGGCAGCCGCCGACTTCGGCTACGGTCCCACCTTCCGGGGTCTCGGCGCGGCCTGGCTGCGCGGTGACGAGATCTTCGCCGAGGTCGCACTGCCCGAGGAGGCGGCGGCCACCGCGCCCGCCTTCGGCCTGCACCCGGCGCTGCTCGACGCGGCCCTGCACGCCACCGCGCTGGGCGGTTCGACCGGCGAGAGCCAGGGACGTCTCCCGTTCTCCTGGAGCGGTGTCGCGCTGCACGCCGTCGGCGCCGCCACACTGCGGGTGCGCATCGTGCCCGCCGGCCCGGAGTCCGTCTCGCTGACCGCGTTCGACGCCTCGGGCGCGCCGGTCTGCGCGGTGGAGAACCTGATGCTCCGCCCGGTGGCCGCCGACCAGCTCCAGAACACCGGCAACCGGGCGGCCGCGCCCAAGGACTCGCTGTTCGGTGTGGAGTGGACGGCCGTTCCGCTGGCCGAATCCGCCGACAGCGCCGCCGAGCGGCACACCGTGGTGGGCGTCGACCGGCTCGGGCTGGCCGTCGCAATGCTCGTCGCGGGCCACGCCGTCGACACGCCGCAGGACCTGGGCGCCCTGGCGGCGCGCCTCGACACCGACGGCCAGGCCCCCGCCAGCGTGTTCCTCCCGCTCGGCTTCGGCGGCGGTGCCGAACAGTCGGCCGCCGACGTCCGGGCCGCCGTGCGCAAGGCGCTCGACCTCGTACAGGTCTCGCTGGGCCAGGAGGCATTCGACGGTTCCCGCCTGGTGGTGGTCACGCGTGGTGCGGTGGCGACCGGTGGCGAGGAGACGGTGTCGGATCTGGCATCGGCCGCTGTGTGGGGTCTGCTGCGTTCGGCGCAGTCGGAGAACCCGGGCCGGATCGTGCTGGTCGACCTGGACGAGGACCCGGCCTCGCTCGGCCTGCTGTCGGGTGCCGTCGAGAGCGGTGAGCCGCAGCTGGCGCTGCGTGCGGGTGCGGCCTTCGCGCCGCGTCTGGCGCGGGTCCCGGCGGTTGCCGAGGCCGAGCCGCTGGTGCTGGACCCGGAGGGTACGGTGCTGGTGACGGGTGCGACGGGCACCCTGGGTGCGCTGTTCGCCCGGCATCTGGTGACCGAGTACGGTGCGCGCAGGTTGCTGCTGGTCTCGCGGCGCGGGGCTCAGGCCGAGGGCGCCGAAGAACTCGCGGACTCCCTGCGGGAGTTGGGTGCGGAGCCGGTCTTCGCCGCCTGCGATGTCGCGGACCGTGACGCGCTGGCCGCCCTGCTCGCCGAACACCGCCTGACCGCCGTGGTGCACACCGCCGGTGTCCTGGACGACGGCGTGATCTCCTCCCTCACCCCCGAGCGCATCGACACCGTGCTGCGCCCGAAGGTGGACGCGGCCTGGAACCTGCACGAACTGACGCAGGATCAGGATCTCGCCGCGTTCGTGCTGTTCTCCTCGGCCGCCGGTCTGTTCGGTGCGGCCGGCCAGGGCAACTACGCCGCCGCGAACAGCTTCCTGGACGCCCTCGCCCAGCAGCGCCGTACGGCTGGTCTCCCGGCGACCTCGCTCGCCTGGGGCCTGTGGGCCGGCGGTATGGCCGGCACCCTCGACGAGGCCGATGTGCAGCGGATGGCGCGCGGTGGCGTGGCCCCGCTCACCGCCGAACTCGGCCTCGCCCTGTTCGACGCGGCCCTCGTGCAGGACGCGGCCGTCGCCGTACCGATCCGCCTGGACCAGGCCGGACTGCGCGTCCAGGCCAGGACCGGCCAACTGCCCGCCATCCTCGCCGGACTGGTCCGCACCCCGAACCGCCGTGCGGCCGAGGCCGGAACCTCCGCGGAGGGCGCCTCACTGCTGGCCCGCTTGCTCGGCCTGACCGAGGACGACCAGCAGCGCGCGCTGCTGGAGCTGGTCCGCACCCAGGTCGCCCTCGTCCTCGGTCACGCCGGCCCGCACTCGGTCGAGCCGGGGAAGGCGTTCCGGGAGATCGGCTTCGACTCGCTGACCTCGGTCGAGCTGCGCAACCGCCTGAACGCCGCGACCGGCGTCCGGCTCCCGGCCACCGTGGTCTTCGACTACCCGACCCCCACCGCGCTCGCCGACTACCTGCTCACCGAGGCGCTGGGGCTGCGCGAGGCGGCCACCGAGGCGGCGCCGGTCCTGGCGAGCCGCGCCGACGACCCGATCGCGATCGTCGGTATGGCCTGCCGATACCCGGGCGGGGTGCGCTCGCCCGAGGACCTCTGGCGCATGATCAGCTCCGGTGCGGACGGCATCTCACCCTTCCCCACCGACCGTGGCTGGGACGTCGAGAACCTCTACCACCCGGACCCCGACCACCCCGGCACCTCCTACACCGCCGAGGGCGGGTTCCTGCACAACGCCAGTGAGTTCGACCCGGCCTTCTTCGGCATCTCGCCGCGTGAGGCGCTGGCGATGGACCCGCAGCAGCGGCTGCTGCTGGAGACCTCGTGGGAGGCGTTCGAGCGGGCGGGCATCGACCCGGAGACCGTCCGGGGCAGCCGGACCGGTGTCTTCGCCGGTGTGATGTACCACGACTACATCTCCCGCCTCCCCGCCATCCCGCCGGGCGTCGAGGGCTACCTCGGCACCGGCAGCGCCGGAAGCATCGCGTCCGGCCGAGTGTCCTACGTCCTGGGTCTGGAGGGCCCGGCCGTAACCGTGGACACCGCGTGCTCGTCCTCGCTGGTCGCGCTGCACTGGGCGATCCAGGCCCTGCGCGCGGGTGAGTGCTCGCTGGCGCTGGCCGGCGGTGTCACCGTGATGTCCACGCCGGACACCTTCGTGGACTTCAGCCGCCAGCGCGGACTGGCCGCCGACGGCCGCTGCAAGTCCTTCTCCGACGACGCCGACGGCACCGGCTGGGCCGAGGGCGCGGGCATGCTGCTGGTCGAGCGGCTCTCCGACGCCCGGCGCAACGGGCACCCGGTGCTCGGCATCGTGCGCGGCTCCGCGATCAACCAGGACGGTGCCAGCAACGGTCTGACCGCGCCCAACGGCCCGTCCCAGCAGCGGGTGATCCGCCAGGCGCTGGCCTCCGCCGGACTGAGGGGCGACGACGTCGACCTGGTCGAGGCGCACGGCACCGGTACGACGCTGGGCGACCCGATCGAGGCGCAGGCGCTGCTGGCCACCTACGGTCAGGAGCACTCGGACGACCGTCCGCTGTGGCTCGGCTCGGTGAAGTCCAACCTCGGCCACACCCAGGCCGCCGCCGGCGTCGCCGGGATCATCAAAGTGATCATGGCGATGCGGCACGGCGTGCTGCCGCAGACCCTGCACGTCGGCCAGCCGTCCACCCATGTGGACTGGACGGCGGGTGCGGTGGAACTGCTGACGGAGACCCGGCCGTGGCCGGAGACCGGCCGTCCGCGCCGCGCGGGCGTGTCCTCCTTCGGTATCAGCGGTACCAACGCGCACACCATCATCGAGCAGCCGCCGGCGTTCGACGCCGTAGCGTCCGAGCCATTGTCCGCGCCGCTGCCGCTGGTGCTGTCGGGCCGGACGCCCGAGGCGCTGCGGGACCAGGCCGGGCGTCTGCTGGAGCACCTGGAGGAGCGGGCCGAGCTGTCGCTGGTCGATGTCGGTTTCTCGCTGGCGACCACGCGTTCGGTGTTCGAGCACCGGGCTGTGCTGGTGGGTTCGGGGCAGGACGAGCTCTGTGCGGGTCTGGAGGCGTTGTCGCGGGGTGAGTCTGCGGCGCGGTCGGTGGTCGGCGTGGCCGGTACGGCCGGTCGGGTGGCGTTCCTGTTCGCGGGGCAGGGGAGCCAGCGGGCCGGTATGGGCCGGGAGCTGTACGAGGCGTTCCCGGTCTTTGCCGAGGCTTTCGATGCGGTGTGTGCGGAGCTGGACGGGCATCTGGAGCGTCCGCTGCGTGAGGTGGTGTTCGGCGGCGAGGAGTTGGATCAGACCGGGTACACCCAGCCGGCGCTGTTCGCGATCGAGGTGGCGCTGTTCCGGCTGGTGGAGTCGTGGGGTGTGCGGCCGGACTTCCTGGCCGGGCACTCGATCGGCGAGCTGGCCGCCGCGCATGTGGCGGGTGTGCTCTCGCTCACGGATGCGGCCAAGCTGGTGGCGGCTCGCGGCCGCCTGAT
>NZ_JBSFJU010000164.1:0-4672 GCF_053598215.1 Kitasatospora sp. NPDC001175
CAGCAGCCTCGGCTACCGCAGTCCCGCCGAATACGAGACCGTCCTGGCGGCCTGACCACCACACCAACGGTGTCCGTCAAAGCGGAGCAAGCTCAACCGTCTATGTCCCCAAGTCCGGCTGCCAGCCGGGCCATCTCGTGCAGTCGCTCGTAGTACCTGGTCCCGTCCTCGTCGCTGATCGAGGGTAGGACCTTCTCAAGGACCTCGATGCACTTCAGAAGGGTTCTGCGGCGCCTCTCGTCGAGAACGCTCGACAAGGACGAAGAGACGCAGCCGGCGACGTCCGCATCCAGCAGCACCAGGTCTTCGCCCTCGACTTCTCGACCACGAAGGTGCGCAGGGAACTCCGCCTTCATGTGCACTCCCCACAGTTGTGGGAGCAGGTCATTACGTTCCAACTCACTGATGTCCGTGATCATGGCAGCACCAACGAACCAGGTCACCTGAGACGACGAGCGAATCGGACCAGATCATCTGTGACAGGGACCAAATCGCCTGAGACGCGACGGCCGGTGGCAGTCGGGCAAGATTCGCTGGCACCCTATGGCCAAGGGCACCCGCAGGGCGGGCAGCCATGGTCACGGTCGTCTCCTGGTGGACCGATTTGCCGCGGTCCAGCGCTACTGGCCGGTGCCCAGGTGGGTGCACCGGTTGGTGACCAGGGTGCGCCAGCGGGCGCGCGTGGCGTCCGGGCCGTCGAGCCAGCTGGCGGCGGAGGGGTCGTCCAGGGGGAGGTCGGCCATGAAGTGGGCGATGTCGACGTAGTAGGCGCGGCTGACGTCGATCGGGTCGCCGGTGCTGGTGAGCGCGCGCAGGCCGGAGATCGCGTCGGTGAGCGGGCCGAGGTTGCCCTGGACGGCGTGGTGGAAGCAGAGGGCGAGCTCGAGTGCGGCTTGGGCGTCGGTGACACCGGCGGCGGCGGTTTCGGCGCGCAGGACTTGGACTCGGTCGTCGATGTCGGCATCCGTACCGGCATCGCGGAGGAGGGCGGCGATGCGGGTGGTGAGGGTGGTGGCGCGCAGGTCCAGGCCGGTGAGCAGGTGATCGGCGAGGTCGATCTCGTCGTCGGCGAGGTCGGGGTCGGTGAAGGCGAGGGTGAAGGCGCGTTGGGCCTGGGCGGTGGCGCGTTCGCCGGCGACGGCGTGCTGTTCGGCTTCGGTGCGGGCGGCTTCGTACGCGGCGGCGGCGCGGTCCATGTCGCCGTGGGGCCACCAGATGTCGCCGAGTACGCGGTGGTGGCGGCCCTTCCAGCCGAGGGTTTCTGCGACCTGCAGTGCGGCGGGGAAGTCGCCGGCAAGGCGGGCGAGGTGGGCGAGGCCTCGGCGGGCGGCTGGGGCGAGGTGTCCGCCGCCGTCGGCGACGAGCTGCATTCCCTGGCGGGAAGCGGTGTGGCGGCCGAGGTCGCGTTGGGCCTTGGCGAGGTAGTAGACGGCGAGCTCGTTCAGGTCGGCAGGGAGCAGGCCGGTGTCGACGACCGTGGTGAGCCGGTCGGCGGTGCGGGAGCGGTGTTCGTGCTGCCGGCGGGCGAGCGCGCTCAGGGTCTCCACGAGCGCGTCCGCCGGGGTCAGCAGGGCGTCGGCTCCTGGTCGGGTCGACTGCGGATCCGCGGCATTGGCGGGCGTGGCCGGGGTGGGTGGGGCGATGGGCTCCCAGAGCCAGTCGCTGACGTAGGCCCAGGTAGCTTTGGTGAGCCAGTCGAGGTCGAGGCGGTGGTCGCGGGCGAGGGTGAGGCCTTGGCGCAGGCAGGCGACGAGCAGCATGCGGCTGCGGGTGGTGTTGGTGGTCCACTGTTCGCCGAGGGCGGCGAAGGCCCGTGCGGCGGCCTGCTGCCAGTCCTGTTCACTCCAGCGGTCGTCGGTGTGGTCGTCGGCGCTGCGGATGGTGGAGCGGATCAGGCCGTGCAGGTGGTAGGGCCACAGGCCGAAGGGGTTCTCGCGGATGAACGGTCGTTCGGTCAGGCGCAGTGCTGCGGCTTCGTGGGTGAGGCCGGCGGCCCGGGTCGCGAGGGTGGTGTCGAAGGCGTCCAGCAGGGTGACCGAGCGTAGGACGTGCCGCTCGTCGGGGGTGAGGTCGCTGAGGGTGCGAGCGATCAGGGCAGGGAAGTCGTGGTCGAAGTCCGCTGGCTCCGGAGTGCGGGTGCGGCGGATCTCCAGGAAGCGCATGACGGCGAGATCAAGGTAGAGCGGCAGGCCGTGGCTGCGGGTCGTGATGGTCTCGCGGATGCTCGCGTCGATGAGTGGCTGGCTGTCGCGGGTGAGGCGGCGTGCAAGGTAGCGCTCGCAGTCTTCCGGTGAGAAGTCGCCGATGAGGATCTGGCGGCTGCCGCCGCTGCCGGCGGCGGTGGATACGCTGCGGGCGCCGGGGATATGTGCCGCAAGTCCGGGCCAGGCCGTGGGGCCGGTGAAGTCGAGCTGGCCCTGGAGGCCTTCGTCTGCCCACTGCAGGCGGCTGCGTCCGGTGATGATGAAGAACGCTGCCGGCATCAGCCACACGATGCGCTGGATGACGCGCTCCAGGTCGCGGTTGGTGCGGTCGCCGATGTCCTCGAAGGTGTCCAGCAGGATCATCGGGGTGATGGCCTTCTTCGCTGGCAGCTGCGCGAGTTCCCAGGCCATCAGGTGCGCGTAGTAGGAGAACGCCTCGAGGTCGGGCTCGGCCTCGAGCAGGTCCGCGAGACGGGCGCAGCCGGCCAGGGCCTGTGTCATTTGATGTCGTTCGCGGAGGGCTCGCACCAGGGTGGTCGTGATGTGGCCGATGGCGGAGCCGACGACGCCGGGCACTGCCAGCTGCTGGGTGACCTTGATGGGGATCCTTGAACTTCCCCACCCCTTGCTCGGTTAGTGGCCAGATCTGGTCACTCGGATTCCCCACTTCAGTGGAGGCGGGCGGGAAGTTAGACCTGAGCTGGTTCAGCGGGCACCATGCCCTGGTGAGCATCATCATCAAGTTCTTCGCGGCACCGGACCGTGACGCTGCAGCCGCCGTCGTGGAGGGTGGCCCCGACGGGGTATTCGACTCGCTGATGTACGGCAACTTCGATGCTGAAGAGGCCCTGATCGAGTGGGAGAGCCTCTTTACCGGTCGGAGCTTCGAGGAGCTCGTCGAGGCTGATGTGCCCGACGTTGTTGCCGACCCGGGCGACGGTGAAGGCCCTCTGGTTCTCGTGGTTTCTCTTGCCCTTCAGGACGCGTTGGCCGCCGCTGACGGTCCCCGGCTTACCGAGGTCAGCTGGCAGTGGGTCCAGGAACGGGCAGAAGACGGCGAGGTGTTCGCCCCAGAGACGGCAGCCTGGATCCTGACCGGCTTGGCAGAGCTGGCACGGACGATCGGCGACCGGGAGGACCGGTTGTACTGCTGGATGGCATAAAGGCGCGAGGCGGCCACTGATCGTCGCCCGCTCCGGGTCGGCCAAACCTGCTCGGGTGCCCCACCCATCGTGTGATCTCGCTCGGCGTGTCCGGTTGCCCATCCGGACCTCGCCGCCCGCCTCGACGACCTCACCGACCGCACAGGCCGCCTGCGCCATGACAGCGACCAACGACGCACCTGACACCACCGCCGAGGAGCGCTGGCAGCACATCGAAGACCGGCTCGCCACCATCGAACGCCGCATCCGCGAACACAGCAGCGCCGCCATCGCCACCATCGACACCTGCCTGGCCAGACTCGACGCCCTCCGCCACGACCTCGCCCACCGGCCCTGGCCCCCGCAGGCCATCCCCGCACCCGCGGACCCTCCGACCATCCCGCCGCAACCGACGCGAGCCCCAGCCGAGAGTCCGGCGGCTCACGCGCGAGGGTGACCGGCTTCCTCAGCGGCGCGGGCCGCCAGGGGGTCCGGCCGGTGTGCCCGCCGGTACACGGCGTGCTCGTGGGCCGGTTCGCGCGGGGTCCTGTGCGGCCGCGGAAAGTTCACAAGTGCCGGCTGCGGCGTGGTGGGTATGCGCCTGGCGCGGCAGGGCAGGGCGAGCGTTCTGGGGGGCAGGACGCCGTCGTCTGGGAGATAAGAGCCGTGGGCGTCGACCAGGAGTACGCGCAGCAGCGAATCGCTGAGGCCATCGCTGCTCGCGAAGCCGAAGAAGGCCACAGCTGGGAGCAGCTCGTGAAGGTCGGCGCCGCCTAGGCCGTGTGTCGAAAGTGGATCTTGAGGCGGTGCATGATCACCGTTCATGGGGCGGGGAGATCTCACGGACAAGCAGTGGGCGGCGCTGGAGCCGTTGCTGCCGAAGGGCGTGAAGGCAGGTCGGCCGCCTGTCTGGTCTCGGCGGCAGTTGATCGACGGCATACGGTTCCGGGTCCGGACCGGTGTTCCGTGGCGGGACGTACCCGTCGAGTACGGGCCGTGGGGCCGGATCTACGACCTGTTCCGCCGGTTGCAACGGGATGGTACCTGACACCGGGTCCTCACCCAGCTTCAGTCCCTGGCTGACGCGAAGGGTGCGATCACATGGGACCTGAGCGTCGACTCCACGGTGTGCCGTGCCCATCAGCATGCGGCCGGGGCCCGGAAGCGGGGTGACCTGCAGAAGGAGTCACCGGGTGGTGTCTTTGCCGAGCCTGGTGATCACGGGCTGGGACGTTCGCGCGGTGGGTTCACCACCAAGCTGCACCTGGCCGTCGAGCAGGGGCAGAAGCCCATGTCGATCGTGGTGACGGCCGGGCAGCGTGGAGA
>NZ_JBSFJU010000165.1:0-4619 GCF_053598215.1 Kitasatospora sp. NPDC001175
CGCCACGTCCGCGAGGCCGTCCGCTTCTGCGACGCGGTGCGCACGCTGGAGGGCGAAGGCGTCCGTACGTATCTGGAGTTGGGCCCGGACGGGGTCCTGTCCGCGATGGGCCAGGAGTGCGTGACCGAGGCGGCGGTGTTCGCGCCGGTGCTCCGCGGTGACCGCTCCGAGGTGCAGGCGCTGACCACCGCCGTCGCACAGGCCTACGTCCGAGGCGTGACGGTCGACTGGCAGGCCGTGTTCGCCGGCCTGGGCGCCCGTCGGGTGCACCTGCCCACCTACGCCTTCCAGCGGCAGTGGTACTGGCTGGAGAACCTGGCCGCCCCGGCGGTCGGCACGGCCGTGGTGGACGCGGTGGACGCGAGCTTCTGGGAGGCCGTTGAGAAGGGCGACCTTCAGGCGCTGTCCTCGGTGCTGGAGCTGGACGGCGATCAGCCGCTGAGCTCGGTGCTGCCCGCGCTGTCGGCCTGGCGCCGGCAGAGCCGTGAGCAGTCCACGGTGGACGGCTGGCGCTACCGGGTGAGCTGGAAGCCGGCGGGTGAGGCCGGCTCCGGTGTGCTGTCGGGTACCTGGCTGGTGGTGGCACCGGCCGAGGACGCCGCTGCGGCGGACGTGGTCCGGACGCTGGCCGGTCGTGGCGCGGACGTGCGCCTGGTCGACCCGGCCGGCGCCGATCGCGGCGCCGTGGCCGAGCTGCTGCGTGATGCGGTCGCCGACGGCGTGGCCGTCGAGGGCGTGCTGTCGATGGCCGCCCTCGGCGCGGGCGAGCCCGCGGTGCTGACCGCGACTCTGGTGCAGGCGCTGGGTGACGCGGATGTCGCCGCTCCGCTGTGGTGTGTGACGCGGGGTGCGGTGTCGACGGGTCGCTCGGACCGGCTGGCGGACCCGATGCAGGCTCAGGTCTGGGGTCTGGGCCGGGTGGTGGCTCTGGAGCACCCGGAGCGTTGGGGTGGTCTGGTCGACCTTCCGGAGGTGCTGGACGAGCGTGCGCTCGGCCGACTGGCCGGTGTGCTCGCTGGTGGCGAGGACCAGGTCGCCGTTCGGGCGTCAGGTGTGTTCACCCGCCGTCTGGTGCGGGCCCCGCGTGCTGAAGGTGTCGCCTGGAAGCCGTCCGGTACGGTCCTGGTCACGGGTGGCACCGGTGCGCTGGGCGCGGAGGTCGCGCGCTGGCTGGTGCGCAATGGTGCCGAGCAGCTGGTGCTGACCAGCCGCCGCGGCCTGGACGCTCCTGGCGCGGTCGAACTCCGGGACGAACTGGCCGAGTTGGGCGCTGCCGTCACGGTGGCGGCATGCGATGTCGCCGACCGTGAGGCGCTGGCGGAGCTGCTGGCGTCCGTCGAGGTGTCGGCCGTGTTCCACACCGCCGGTGTGCTGGACGACGGCATGGTCGACGGTCTGACCGCCGAGCGGTTCGCCGCTGTCGCCCGTCCGAAGGTGGACGCGGCGCTGAACCTGCACGAACTCACTTCCGACCTGTCGGCGTTCGTACTGTTCTCCTCGATCGCTGGTTCGGTGGGCAACGCGGGCCAGGGCAACTACGCCGCCGCCAACGCCTTCCTGGACGCCCTCGCCGAGCAGCGCCGGGCTGACGGCCTCGCCGCCACCTCGATCGCCTGGGGTCCGTGGGCGCAGGGCGGCATGGCCGCCGACCGCACCCTCGAGGAGCGGCTGCGCCGCGAGGGCGTCCCGCCGATGGCCCCTGAGCTGGCGATCGCCGCGCTCCAGCAGGCCCTGAAGCAGGGCGACTGGGCCCTCATCGTCGCCGACATCGCCTGGGACCGGTTCCTGCCCGCGATGACGGCTGCCCGGGCCAGCCTGCTGTTCAACGAGCTCCCGGAGGCCCGCCTGGCGGCGTCCGCCGCCGACGGAGCGGGAGCCGCCGCGACCTCCTCGCAGGCCGGGCGCCTGGCCGGCCTCTCCGAGGCCGAGCAGACCAGGGCCCTGCTGGAGCTCGTCCGGAGCAACGTCGCCGCCGTCCTCGCCCACTCCGGGACGGAGTCGGTGGAGGCCGGACGCGCCTTCAAGGAGCTCGGCTTCGACTCGCTGACGGCCGTCGAGCTGCGCAACCGCCTGGGCGTTGCCACCGGTCTCCGGCTCCCGACCACCCTGGTCTTCGACTATCCGTCGGCCGCCGCCCTCGCCGAGCACCTGCGCTCCGAGCTGCTGGGCCAGGCCGCCGCCACCGCGACCCCGAGCGCGGTCCGGGTTGCCGCCGACGACGAGCCGATCGCCATCGTCGCGATGAGCTGCCGCTTCCCCGGCGGGGTGACCTCGCCCGAGGAGCTGTGGCAACTGCTCGTCTCCGGCGGCGACGCGATGGCCGGTCTGCCGACCGACCGCGGCTGGAACGTCGAGACCCTGTACGACCCGGACCCCGACCAGGTCGGCAAGATCTACACCCGCGAGGGCGGATTCCTCTACGACGCCGCCGAGTTCGATCCGGCGTTCTTCGGGATCTCGCCGCGTGAGGCGCTGTCCATGGACCCGCAGCAGCGCCTGCTGCTGGAGACCTCCTGGGAGGCGTTCGAGCGCGCCGGTATCGACCCGGCCACGCTGCGCGGTAGCCGTACCGGTGTCTTCGCGGGCACCAACGGCCAGGACTACCTCGCCCTCCTGATGAACTCCCCGGAGGAGCTGGAGGGCCAGCTCGGCACGGGTACCGCGGCGAGCGTGGTCTCGGGCCGGCTGTCGTACACCTTCGGCCTGGAGGGCCCGGCGGTCACCGTCGACACCGCGTGCTCCTCGTCGCTGGTGGCGCTGCACCTGGCGGTGCAGGCGCTGCGGGGCGGCGAGTGCTCGCTGGCCCTGGCCGGCGGCGTCACCGTGATGGCCACCCCGGACACCTTCCTGGACTTCAGCCGCCAGCGCGGTCTGTCCGCCGACGGCCGGTGCAAGGCGTTCGCCGCCTCGGCGGACGGTACCGCCTGGGGCGAGGGCGTGGGCATGCTGCTCGTGGAGCGGCTGTCGGACGCCCAGCGGAACGGGCATCCGGTGCTGGCGGTGGTGCGCGGCTCGGCCGTGAACCAGGACGGCGCGTCCAACGGTCTGACGGCGCCGAACGGTCCGTCGCAGCAGCGGGTGATCCGGCAGGCGCTGGAGAACGCCGGTCTGGCCACCAGCCAGATCGACGCGGTCGAGGCACACGGCACCGGCACCGCCCTGGGTGACCCGATCGAGGCGCAGGCCCTGCTCGCCACCTACGGCCAGGAGCGGTCCGAGGACCGTCCGCTGTGGCTGGGTTCGGTGAAGTCGAACATCGGTCACACCCAGGCGGCCGCCGGTGTCGCCGGTGTGATCAAGATGGTGCTCGCCATGCAGCACGGTGTGCTGCCGCAGACGCTGCACGTCAATGAGCCGACCCCGCACGTGGACTGGACAACCGGTGCCGTCTCGCTCGTCACCGAACTGACCGACTGGCCCGAGACCGGTGAGCCGCGCCGCTCCGCCGTGTCATCCTTCGGCTTCAGCGGTACCAACGCGCACACGATCCTGGAGCAGGCTCCGGTCGTCGAGGATGCGATTGCCGAGGCGACCGTGTCGCCGTCGGTGCTGCCGGTGGTGCTTTCGGCCAAGGGTGAAGCGGCGCTGCGGGCGCAGGCCGAGCGGCTGCTGTCGGCCGGTGAGCTTGAACTTGTCGATGTGGCTTACTCGTTGGCGACGGGTCGGGCGGCGCTGGAGCGTCGTGCCGTGGTCGTCGCCGAGGATCGTGTGGAGTTCCTGCGGGGGCTGGGTGCGCTGGCTTCGGGTGAGTCGGCTGGGAACCTGGTGCAGGGTTCGGTGGTAGAGGGCCGGACGGCGTTCCTGTTCACCGGGCAGGGCAGCCAGCGGGCCGGGATGGGCCGTGAGCTGTACGAGGCCTTCCCGCTGTTCGCGGACGCGTTGGACGAGGTGTTCGCGCACCTGGACCAGTACCTGGACCGTCCGCTGCGCGAGGTGGTGTTCTCGGGCGAGGAGCTGGATCAGACCGGGTACACGCAGCCGGCGCTGTTCGCGATCGAGGTGGCGCTGTTCCGCCTGGTCGAGGCATGGGGTCTGCGTGCGGATGTGCTGGCGGGTCACTCGATCGGTGAGCTGGCCGCCGCGCACGTCGCCGGGGTGCTGTCGCTGGCGGACGCTGCTGCGCTGGTGGCCGCTCGCGGCCGCCTGATGCAGGCGCTGCCCTCTGGCGGTGCGATGGTGGCGGTGCAGGCCTCGGAGGCCGAGGTGCTGCCGCTGCTGACCGGCGAGGTGGGCATCGCGGCGGTCAACGGGCCTTCCTCGGTGGTGATTTCGGGTGCTGAGGCGGCCGTTGTCGCGGTCGCCGAGCAGCTTGCGGCCGAGGGCCGGAAGACCAAGCCGCTGACGGTGAGCCATGCGTTCCATTCGCCGCTGATGGAGCCGATGCTCGCGGAGTTCCGCACCGTCGCCGAGGGGCTGACGTTCGCCGAGCCACGGATCCCGATCGTCTCCACGCTGACCGGCCAGACCGCTTCGGCGGACGAGCTGTGCTCGCCCGAGTACTGGGTGCGTCACGTCCGCGAGGCGGTCCGCTTCCACGACGCGGTCCAGGCCCTGGAGGCCGAAGGCGTCCGCACCTACGTGGAGTTGGGTCCGGACGGGGTCCTGTCCGCGATGGGCCC
>NZ_JBSFJU010000166.1:0-4544 GCF_053598215.1 Kitasatospora sp. NPDC001175
CAACCTCACCAAGCGAATAACGGACGAAAGCACACCAACCTGGCGAGGAACCTACTAGGGCATAAAGGGCAATTCGCCCACACTAAACGCCCTCTGAGACCCGGCCCCGGTGTGGTGGTACTGGGTTCACCATGGATGCGGATACAAGATCCATGGCAGGCCCGTGTTGAGGTGCTCTAACGTCGAGCCATGACGATTCCACCCCGGTTGGGGCGCCTGGCACGGCGGGCGCGGCGAGACACCGGCTTCCTGGCCACGGGTGTCCCGGTGCACCTGGCGCTGGTGCCCGTGTGGTCCTGGGACGCGACGACCACTGCCAGGACGGGGAACTGGGCGCTCGCGCTCCCGGTGTCTGTCGCCCTGGTCCTGAGCGGCGTCCCGGTGCTGACGGCGGTTCAGCGGTACCGGCACCGGGCGCTGCTCGGGGTGGACATCCGTCGCTCGGCGCCCGTGCCGCAGCGGTGGTCGCCGACCACGGCCCTGCGGTGGCTCTCCTCGCCGCGCGCCTGGCGCCAGGTCGGGTACCACCTGCTGCTGGGCCCGCTGGTGGCCTTGTCGGAGCTATTGGTGCTGGTGACGGCGGTGGTGGGTCTGGCGGGCGCCACCGGGTACGGCTGGGCGTGGGCGCTGCCGGTCGGGGTGCGGCGCGACTGGTTCGGCTGGGCGACGCTGATGCCGTGCTACACCGTGCTCGGCCTCTTTCTGCTGTCCCTCCTGCCCTGGCTCGCCGGGGTGGTGGCCCGGGCGGAGTCGCGCTCCGCCGCGGCGCTGCTCGGACCCAGCCGGGCCGATCGGCTCCAGGAGCGGGTCGCGTACCTGGCGGGCAGCCGCACCGACCTGATCGAGGCGGTCGATGCCGAGCGCCGCCGGATCGAGCGCGACCTGCACGACGGCACCCAGCAGCGGCTGGTCTCGCTGGCGGTCAACCTGGGACTGGCCATGGCCACCCGCCCCGACCTGCCGGGCGAGGCCCGTGAGGTGCTGGCAGAAGCGCACCTGGAGGCGAAGGCGGCGATCGCCGAACTCGGCGATCTGGTACGTGGGTTGCATCCGGCGGTGCTCGAAGACCGGGGCCTGGACGCGGCGTTGTCCGGACTGGCCGCCCGAGTTCCGCTGCCGGTGCGCCTGCGGGTCGAGCTGCCGGAACGGGCGGCGCCCGCCGTGGAGTCGGTTGCGTACTTCGTGATCTCCGAGGCGCTGGCGAACGTGACCAAGCACGCCGGCGCCTCGCGGGTCGAGGTGACGGTCCGACGGGTCGGGACGGTCCTGCGGGTGAACGTCACCGACGACGGGCTGGGCGGCGCCGACCCCTTCGGTGGTACGGGGTTGAGCGGGCTGGCCAAGCGGGTGGGCTCCGTCGACGGCATCTTCCGGCTCAGCAGCCCCGTCGGGGGACCGACGACCGTGACGGTGGAGCTGCCGTGCGCGCGGTGATCGCCGAGGACTCGGTGCTGTTGCGGGTCGGCCTGGTCAAGGTGCTGGAGATGGGCGGCTTCCAGGTCGTCACGGAAGTCGGCGATGCGGAAGCGCTGTTGGCCGCCGTCGAGGAGCACCAGCCCGAACTCGCTCTGGTGGACGTCCGGATGCCGCCCACCTTCACCGACGAGGGCGTGCGGGCGGCCGCGGTGATCCGCCGCGGCTGGCCGCGCACGGCGGTGGTCCTGCTCTCGCAGTACGTGGAGGAGCGGTACGCCGCTGACCTGTTGGCGACCAACACGAGCGGAGTGGGCTACCTGCTCAAGCAACGCGTGGCCGATGTCCAGGACTTCGCAGCAGCGGTACGGCGGGTGGCCGAGGGGGGAACGGCGCTGGACCCCCAGGTCGTCGCCCAACTTCTGCTCCGCCGCGGCGACCCCCTGGCCGCCCTGACCCCGCGCGAGCGGGAGGTGCTGGCCCTGATGGCGGAGGGCCGGTCCAACGCCGGCATCGCCGAGGCGCTGACGGTCAGTGAGAGCGCGGTGGCCAAGCACATCAACAACATCTTCGCCAAACTCGACCTGCCGGTGGTCGATGCGGACCACCGCCGGGTGCTCGCCGTGCTGCGCTTCCTGGGCGCGTCCAGGGGCTGAATCCCGGGGGGGCACGCCTGCCGTCATCACGGCGACGGGCTCGGCGCCGGCCCACGCTGCGCCGCGTCCGGGGGCACGGGGACGCTGACCGCGGTGGCGTTGGCGTCCCGGCTGCCGTTGGAGGCGTTGCGGCAGTTGTCCACTCCGATGCGGACTTCGACGTCGGGCCCGCTCGGGTAGGCGAACCGCACGTCCGTGACCGTGTGCGCGTTGCTGACGCACCGCATCGCGCCCTTCGGCGCGGCGTCGAGCGAGGCGACCAGGGCACTCACCTGCGCGCTCGACAGGCGGCCAGAGCGGGTGAGTACCAGGGCGTCCGCTCTCCCCGGGGCCGGGGACGACGGCCGCTCGTAGAGGCAGACCCAGGCCGAGACCGATGAGGCCGGAACCATCGCGTCGGCGGCTCCTGGGCGCTGCGAAGCGTTCAACGGCCCAAGTTGTGCCGGGCACGGGCGATCGGCGCCGGCCGCCTCCACCTGCGCCGTGTCTCCAGGCCGACCTGCTGACATCGTGACAGCCGTCACCGCGACCGACCGCGACCTCGGCTCCGGCCTCGCCGCCGGCGGCGAGGCCGTGCTCGCCGTCGCGCTCGCATTGACCGTCCTCGCCGTCCGCCCCCGCCTGCGCGAGTACCGCTGACCGCGGGGCCGCCCGCCACCGCGACGCGTCGGAGAACGGCGACGCGTCGGAGATTTCCGACGCATCGTGGCGGCCGTGCCGACTGACGCTCGACTCCCCGCTGGGCCGGACCGCCTTCCAGGACACGGGCGCCGGCTGGCCGAAGGTCCTGGACCGGCTCTGTGCCGTCCTGGACGAGCCGTCTCCCTGAGCACCCGGGCCCGCGCCCGCCCCGGGCCCGCGCCCGCCCCGGGCCCGCGCCCGCCCCGGGCCCGCGCCCGCCGCCGTGGCGCGGGTCCGGGCTGTCAGGGCGCGAAGCTCATGATCATCAGCTTCTGGGGATCGGGGAACGGCACGAAGCCGACCTTGGCGTAGACCCCGTGGGCGTCGAGGGTCGAGAGCATGACCCGCTTGAGCGTGTAGGGGGCGAGGTGGTCGCGGACGGCTGCCGCCAGCCAGGTGCCCAGGCCCAGGCCGCGGTGGTCGCGGTCGATGTAGACGTCGCACAGCCAGGCGAAGGTGGCCAGGTCGGTGACCACCCGGGCGTAGCCGGTCTGCGACCCGTCCGCCGCGTACACACCGAAGTTGACCGACGCCCGGATGGCCTGCTCCACCGTTTCGCGGGAGCGGCCGAGCGCCCAGAACGCGTCGGTGGACAGCCAGTGGTGGATCAGGACCGTGTCGAGGCGGTCGGGATCGGTGTCGATCCGGTATCCGTCGTCCCTGCAAGTGATCACGCCTTCGGACGGCAGCACCAGAGGCCCGCCCCGCACTCGGAAAATCGGCACACCGGGTCCGGCAACGGCGGTGCGGTGGTGCCGGGCGCGGGCAACGCCCCGCCGGTCGTCGGCGGCCCGTCACCGGGCGAGGCCCACGGGCGAGGTCCGGTGCTCGCGCAGCGGGCCCAGCCTCAGGCCGCGGGCCCGGCAGGTGTCGATCAGGCGGGGGAGGGCGCCGAAGGCGGAACGCCAGGAGCCCGGGGCGGCGGTGCAGTCGGTGTCGTGGAGCAGGACGGTGCCGCCGCCCGCGAGCCTGCGGGTGACCGTGCGGTGGACCGAGTCGGGGGTGGCGGCGGCGGTCCAGTCGCGGCCCCAGGTGCTCCACAGGACGGGGGTCAGCTCCAACTCCCGGGCAGCGGCGAGGGTGCCGGCCGTGAGGACTCCGTACGGCGGTCGGTACCAGGTCGGTTGGGTACCAGTCAGATCGGAGATGGTGTCGAGGGCCCGGGCGATGTCGTCGCGGACCGCGCCCGGAGTGCGCAGGAGCAGGCAGCGGTGCTCGTAGCCGTGGACGGCGATCTCGTGGCCGGCGGCGACCAGTTCACGTCCCAGGCCGGGGTCGCGGACCAGCATCCGGCCGAGCAGGAAGAAGGTGGCCCGGACGCCCGCCCGGTCCAACTCCCGCAGGAAGAACGGGGTGGAGGCCGGATCGGGGCCGTCGTCGAAGGTCAGGGCGATGTGGTCGGGGTCGCCGTACCCGCACAACTCGGGGGTGAGCCAGGGCCGTACGGCGTTGAGGGCGCTGAGCGCGGGTGCGGCGTGGGCGACCGCGAGTGAGCCCGCCGCCAGTGCGCCGGAGATGGTCAGGGCCCTGGTCACGGGACCGATCAGGCTGCTCACGAGGCCAGCTCCCGGGTGTTGCCGCGGCGGAGTGCCGGCGGGATGGCGGTACGGGTGCCGGGTGCGGCGGCGGTCGCGCCCGCCAGGGCGGCTATCACGTGGTCCGCGGGGACGGCGGCCTCCGCCGGGCGGGCCGGGGTGGCGCGGAGTGCCTCGCGCAGCCGCGGGGCGAGTTGTCCGGGCGTGCGGATCCACGGGGCGAGCCCGGCGTCGTCGAGGGCCGCGGCGTTGGTGACGC
>NZ_JBSFJU010000167.1:0-4519 GCF_053598215.1 Kitasatospora sp. NPDC001175
GCGGGTACTTCTTCGGGGCGGCCATGGCCTCGGGTCCTCTCATGAGGCCCATCTGACCCGCTGTCACCATCCGCCGCATCTCGGGGGAAGCTCAGGTAGTGCCCCAGGTAGCCCTTGCCCAGGAGTTCCTGATGAAGGATCTTCGCGTTGTGTTCGCCCTTGTCCCAGCGTTGCTGCAGGTAGTCGAGGTAGGGATCCAGGGTGGATGGGCGTCGGGGAGCGCGGCGCATGACCTCGTGCCAGGTGCGGGCCCGGGCGTACTTGCGTACCGTGCGGCGGTCCAGGCCGAGCTCACGGGCTGCGGCGTTGTAAGGACGACCGGCATCGGTCAGTGCGTGCACGGCTTCGAACAGCCGCCGTACGTGTCGGCCGACGGGAGTGTCCACCGGCTCGGAATCGGCGCCCACTGCCTCAGCGGGCTCCGGCCCGGCAGGATCGGGGGCGGGGAGCGCGGCGGGCAGGCAACCGCGGTGGGATGCAGCGACTTCCTGAACGCGCCGGGACAGGCCCTGCCACAAATGGAAGCGGTCGCTGACCTGGACAGTATCGGGGGCACCGTCGGCAATGCCCTGCCGGTAGGTGAGCGAGCCGTCGCGGCAGGCGATCTCGACACCGGGATGCCCGCGGAGCCATCGGCTCAGCTGTTCGGCGTCCCTGCCCTCCCAGAGCGTCAGCGGGAGACGGGTGGTGGCGTCGACCAGGAGGGTGCCGTAGGTGTCGCCGTAGAGCGCGAAGTCATCTACCCCCAGTACCCGGGGTGCGACCAGCGGGGGCAGTGGCACCCGCATCAGCTGGGAGAGCACGGTGCGCCGCGAGAGCGCGACGTTGAGGACGCGCAGCACCCGGGCGCCACCCCGGCCGGCCAGCACCACGCCGACGGCCTCGACCAGGTGCTGCAACAGTGGGGTGCGCCGCTGGTAGCGCACGGTCAGTCCCGGCACCTGCTCGGCGAGGGTCACCTTCGGGCAGGCCGAGTTCTCGCAGTACAAGCGGCGTACGGATAAGTCGATTCGGAGAGGCCGGCCGCCGAGCGCGACATCGGCGAGATGCCGCACATAGCGGCTGTCGCACCACTCGGTCAGCTGGCCGCATCCCGTACACGCTGCTGGAACACCGGACCGTGTGCGGGCGCGGACTGCCACGACAGCATCGGAAACATCGACCGAGACAACCAGCACATTGGCCAACTGCGGTAACAGTATGGCTAGTTCAACAGAACACAGTCAGAGGTTGCCCGCTGGCAAACCAGTCGACCGTTGGCCCGGGATGATCTCCGGCTACGAAAATCTTGCCAGAGCCACTTTCACACGAACGCTGATACCGTGAAGAGCCGCTGGAACTCACCAGGGCGGGTGACATCACCGTGCCGTTGCTGGCCGACCCGTTCACGGCAACGAGTCTGGTCCTCGATCACCTGATGACACTGCTGCCCTGGCCTGCGAGCGTCCGCGCCCGAGCACGTTCCTATACCTCGGGTGGGCAGCGCCGCGCGCACGCGCTTGCTGATCAGCTCGCCTCGGCCCTGACCCGGCCCGCTGCCGCGATCCGGGCCTGCCCGCCCCCGCCGAATGCGCCGATCTGGCCGATGACAGCCCACCAGGAAACCTTGTGGTGAACGAGTACTCCACCGTTGGCGGACCAGCCGTTCCCCCGGTCGGTCATGCTGGGAACCCGGCTCGCTGGGACGTGAAGCCGAACTGAGTGGGCAACGTCAGGCTCAATTCGCTGCCTCGCCGGTCGCCCAGGCCAGCCACCTTTCCGCTGAGGCGAGACCTCCGACGGGCTGCCCACGGCCTCCCAGGCCCCCGGATAGACCTCGGCATAGCGCTGGCCCCATGCGGAGGCGAGGTGCGGTGGGTAGAGCAGCCACATGGCGGGCACGTGGTGGATCTCCAGGTTGGGGAAGATGGCGTCGGGGTCGTCGAGGGCGCCGTGGATGATGCCCTTGGCCGGCAGACCCTTCCAGACGGCGACGGCCTGCTGCTCCTCGTCGGGTCCGACTTCGCCGGTGCGGACGTGGAAGGGGCTGAGCGTGCCGGGCAGCGGGATGCCGTCGACGCAGGCGAAGAGCTTCGGCAGGTCGAGGACGCGCCAGAGATGGGTGCGATGACAGCCGTTGCTGGAAACCTCGTAGAGCGGCCGGCCGGCCCGGGAAGCGGCGGAGTGCGATGGCGCCGGTCAGGAGGCTCTCGCGGAGCTTGGCCGGGGCATCGTCGACTGGCAGGTCGATCCACTCGTGGATCGCCGCAGGGATCCAGACATGGCCGGCGCGGGGCCCGTCGCGGTCGATCGTTCCCCATGCCTCGTGGTCGGGGGTTCGCACGATCTCCCGCGGGGCGACCCAGGTGTGGGCGCAGGCGTAGGTGTACGGGTCGGCGCTGCGGACCGGAAACGCGTCCAGCTCCGGCAGTTGCGGAGCGGAAGCGTTCAGGGAGGCGACGCGCTCGGCGAAGAACCGCTCGACTTCCTCCCTCGTCAGTTCCTGGGCCAGGCCGACGAGCGCCTTGGCGACCTGGTCGGCGTGGCCACCGGCCTCGAAGTCCGCGCAGATCCGTTCGAACTCCTCGTAGTCGCCGTCCTGCGCCGAGGGGAGCTGCCACAGTTCGGACTCGGTCATACCGAGCTGCTCGGGAAGTCGCGTCGGGGTTTCGGTGAGGTAGTCCACGCGGATGCCGTCAGGTGATGCGCTCCAGGCGGCCAGCTCATACTCCAGGGCCGTGGCAGCGCGGCCCACGCCCGCACCTGCAGTCCGTCGTCCCTACTGACTTCGGCTTTTCGAGGTGATTCGAGGACGACCCGCCTCTTCGCCCGCGAAGGGCCGCTGCTACGCTGCGTCAGCTCCTAGGGAGGGAACGAACGAAATGAGTACTGCTACCGTCCGTGCGGCCGGCGTTTCTCCGGACCACACATCGCGGTTACCGTCGCTGACCGGGATGCGGTGGGCGGCGGCCATGATGATCTTCTGCTTCCACATCATGATCGAGTCAGGGTTCTTCGGTCAGGAGCGCGCTCAGAGCACCATGTGGTGGCTCTTTTGCGGTGGTAGATCGGGCGTCTCGTTCTTCTACGTCCTTTCAGGATTCGTTCTGACGTGGTCGGCGCGCCCCAAGGACCGAGTCGTCTCCTTCTGGCGCCGCCGCTTCGCTCGGATCTACCCGAGTCACTTCCTCACCTTCCTGGGCGCCGTCGCCCTGTTCAGCTGGGAAGGGCTGCACCTCAGCGGCCGGGTCGCGGCGGCGAACCTGACGCTCACGCAGTCCTGGTTCGCCTTCGCCCCTCGGTACTGGTACGGCTACAACGGCGTTTCCTGGTCGCTGAGCGTCGAGTTCTTCTTCTACTTCATGTTTCCGTTCCTGGTGCCGCCGATCACGCGGATGGGGGCCCGCGCCTGGTGGGCCATCGTCGCGGTCGGCCCCGGACTCGTCATCGCGATGCCCTTCCTGATGGACTGGGTCGGCGAGAAGACCGGTATCCAGCCGCTGTTCCTGGTGTACCAGTTCCCGCCGGTGCGGCTGTTGGAGTTCCTCATCGGCATCGCTCTCGCGCTGCTGGTCAGGAACGGTCGCTGGCGCGGGCCCAACATGACCGTGTCGGCAGTGGTGCTCGTCACCGGGCTGCTCCTCACACAGAAGCTCGTGCTCTGGGCGGAGAAGCCGCTGATATCCGCCTCGGCGACCGGCATCATCGGCTGTGTGCTGCTGATCCCGGCGGCGGCGCGTGCCGACGTGGAGGGCACCGCGTCGATCTGGCGGAACCCCCGGATGGTGCGTCTGGGCGAGATCTCCTTCGCCTTCTACCTTGTCCACGAATTGGTGATCTTCACTGCGATGAAGCTGTTCAACGGCCCGCCGCGACTTCCCACCGTGCAGGCGCTGGCCCTCACCATCGCCTGCTTCTCGGTGGCGCTGGTTCTCGCCACGATGCTGCACGACATGGTGGAGAAACCATTCGTCAAGCTGCTCAGCCCGAAGCCGAAGCCGAAGCCGAAGTCGAAGCGGCAAGGCAGCAAGAACGCTGGCACTGATCTGCCAGGGCCGCGAAATCGGGAACGGTCCGACGACGCGACCGCGCCGATCCTGGCAGGAAGCTCGTAAGAGCGGACCCCGGGGGATTGCCAGGTCGATTGTGCCGAGCCTGGCGTCCCACTCCTGATGCCGCCGACCGCACCTTGTGGGGGAGCGAGTCATGGCTACCACGTCCGAGTGGTTGTCAGCGTCTCGCGCGTATTCTCCGCACCGTGCGGACGGTCACTGGTGGGACCGCGGCGAAGAGAGCGCTGGTGGCGGAGCCGACGGCGGACGGCCCGTCACCGGAGTCGGCAGTCGCGATCACTGGTCGCTGGCAGGCTGGACCGTCAACCCGAACGTGTTCCTCGTACTCGGCGAAGGCCACCAGGTCGGCTGGGTCGAGCGCGCCCTGCCCGGCCTGGGCTTGATTCGCTTTGACGGACACCCCTGATCAGGGGCTTCGGTCCCGGTAAGGATGATGTCCATCATGGAGAGCATGGGGAAGAAGCCGC
>NZ_JBSFJU010000168.1:0-4361 GCF_053598215.1 Kitasatospora sp. NPDC001175
GGCCGCCCGGAGGCGCGGGCGCTGACCACCGCCGTCGCGCAGGCCTACGTCCGTGGCACGGCCGTGGACTGGGCGGCGGTGTTCGCGGGCCGGGGCGCCCGTCGGGTGGATCTGCCCACCTACGCCTTCCAGCGGCAGCGCTACTGGCCGACGCCCGCGGCCTGGGACGAGACCGCCACGGCGGCCGGCGGTGGCAGCGACCCCGTGGACGCCCGGTTCTGGGAGGCCGTTGAGCGCGGCGACCTGGAGATGCTCACCGCGACCCTGGACCTGGACGGCGATCAGCCGCTGAGCTCGGTGCTGCCGGCCCTGACGGCCTGGCGCAGGCAGAGCAGGGACCAGTCCACGGTCGAGGGCTGGCGCTACCGGGTCAGCTGGCGGCCGGTTGCCGAGGTGGCGTCGGCCACGGTCGCGGGCGACTGGCTGCTGGTGGTCCCGGTCGGCTGTGCCGAACCCGAGTGGGCCTCGGCTTCGGCCGGAGCGCTGACGCGGTGCGGCGTCCGGGTACGGCAGGTCGAGTTCGACCCGGCGACGGCGGGCCGGCCCGAGCTGGCCGAGCAGCTGCGCGCCGCCCTGCCCGAGGACGGGCAGCAGATCGCCGGTGTGCTCTCGCTGCTCGCCCTGGTGGACGGCTCCCACCCCGGACTCCCGTCCGCGCCGGCCGGTCTCACCGGCACCCTGGCGCTGGTCCAGGCACTCGGGGACGCTGGGATCGAGGCGCCGCTGTGGTGCGCCACCCGCGGTGCGGTCTCGACCGGGCGGTCCGACCGGCTGCAGGACCCGAGGCAGAATCAGGTCTGGGGTCTGGGCCGGGTGGTGGCGCAGGAGTACCCGGAGCGCTGGGGCGGTCTGATCGACCTTCCCGAGACCCCGGACGAGCGCGCGGTCAGCCGGCTGGTCGCCGTGCTGGCCGGCCTCGGTGACGAGGACCACCTCGCCGTCCGCGCCTCCGGGATCCTCGCCCGCCGACTGGTACGGGCCCCGCACGGCGACGCCGTCGCCCAGGGCTGGTCCCCGCGTGGTACCGCGCTGGTGACCGGTGGTACGGGCGCCCTGGGCGCCCATGTCGCCCGCTGGCTCGCCCGGGCCGGCGCCGAGCACCTGGTACTGACCAGCCGCCGGGGCCGCGATGCCGAGGGAGTCGCCGAACTGGAGGCGGAGCTCACCGGCCTGGGCACCAGGGTGACCGTCGCCGCGTGCGACGTCGCCGACCGTGAAGCGCTCGCAGCGCTGCTCGACTCGCTCCCCGCCGAGTACCCGCTGAACACCGTGGTGCACGCGGCCGGTGTCCTGGACGACGGCGTGCTGGACGCGCTGACGCCGGAGCGACTGGCGAACGTGCTCCGTCCCAAGGTGGACGCGGCCGTCAACCTGGACGAGCTCACCCGGGAGCTCGACCTCTCGGCCTTCGTGATGTTCTCGTCCTTCGCCGGTACCTTCGGCGGCCCCGGCCAGGCGAACTACGCCGCCGCGAACTCCTTCCTGGACGCGCTCGCCGAGCAGCGCCGCGCCGCCGGACTCCCCGCCACCGCCATGGCCTGGGGCGCCTGGGCCGAGGGCGGTATGGCCGTGGACGAGGTCGTCACCGAGCGACTGCGCCGAGGCGGCGTGCCCGCGCTCGCCCCGGACCTCGCCGTCGCCGCCATGCAGCACGCGCTGGACCGCGACGAGACCTTCTCGATCGTGGTGGACATCCTCTGGGACCGATTCGCCCCCCAGTACACGGCCATCCGGCCGAGTACCCTCTTCGCCGAACTCCCCGAGGCCCAGCGGGCGATGGCGGCCGCCGACGCGGAGGAGGCCGCCCAGTCCGACAACTCCTCGCTCCAGCAGCGGCTGGCCAACGCCTCGGAGAGCGAGCGCAGCCGGCTGGCGCTGGACTTCGTCCGCGCCCAGGTCGCCGCGGTGCTCGGCTACTCCGGTCCCGACGCGGTCGAACCCGCTCGCGCCTTCCGCGAGTTGGGCTTCGACTCGCTGACCGCGGTCGAGCTGCGCAACCTGCTGGCCGCGCTCACCGGCCTGCGCCTGCCCGCCACGCTGGTCTTCGACTACCCGAGCGCCACCGCGCTCGCCGAGCACCTGTGCGCCGAGATCCTGGGTGCCGCGCCGGCCGTGGCCCCCGTCGCCCCGGTGCCGGCGGCGGGTGCGGTGGACGACGACCCGATCGCGATCGTCGGCATGAGCTGCCGCTTCCCGGGCGGCGTCGGCTCGCCCGAGGACCTGTGGCGGCTGCTGGCCGCCGGGACGGACGCCCTCGCCGGCTTCCCGACCGACCGCGGCTGGGACCTCGAGGCCGTCTACCACCCGGATCCGGAGCACCCCGACACCACCTATGTGCGCGAGGGCGGCTTCCTGGACCAGGCCGGGCACTTCGACCCCGGCTTCTTCGGGATCTCGCCGCGTGAGGCGCTCGGCATGGATCCCCAGCAGCGACTGCTGCTCGAGGTCTCCTGGGAGGCGTTCGAGCGGGCGGGCATCGACCCGGCCTCGCTGCGTGGCAGCCGTACCGGCGTCTTCACCGGTACCAACGGCCAGGACTACCTGCCGCTGATCCTCAGCGCGCCCGATGGCTCCGAGGGCTTCCTCGGCACCGGCAACGCGGCCAGCGTGATGTCCGGCCGAGTGGCCTACAGCCTGGGCCTGGAGGGCCCGGCCGTGACCGTGGACACCGCGTGCTCGTCCTCGCTGGTCGCGCTGCACTGGGCGATCCAGGCGCTGCGGGCGGGGGAGTGCTCGCTGGCCCTGGCCGGCGGTGTGACCGTGATGTCCACCCCGGGTGCGTTCGTCGACTTCAGCCGGCAGCGCGGGCTCGCGGAGGACGGCCGCTGCAAGGCGTTCGCCGATGCCGCCGACGGCACCGGCTGGGGCGAGGGCGTCGGCATGCTGCTGGTCGAGCGGCTCTCGGACGCCCGGCGCAACGGGCATCCGGTGCTGGCGATCGTGCGCGGAAGCGCCGTCAACCAGGACGGTGCCAGCAACGGTCTGACCGCGCCCAACGGGCCGTCCCAGCAGCGGGTGATCCGGCAGGCGCTGGCCTCGGCTGGCCTGTCCGCCGGTGAGGTGGACGCCGTCGAGGCGCACGGTACCGGCACCGCACTGGGCGACCCGATCGAGGCCCAGGCGCTGCTCGCCACCTACGGCCGGGAGCACTCGGACGACCGTCCGCTGTGGCTCGGTTCGCTGAAGTCCAACATCGGGCACACCCAGGCCGCGGCGGGTGTCGCCGGTGTGATCAAGATGGTGATGGCGATGCGGCACGGTGTGCTGCCGCAGACCCTGCACGTCGACGAGCCCACCCACCAGGTCGACTGGTCGGTGGGTGCGGTCTCGCTGCTCACCGAGGCGCAGCCGTGGCCGGAGACCGGCCGTCCGCGCCGGGCGGCGGTGTCCTCCTTCGGCGTGAGCGGTACCAACGCGCACACCGTCATCGAACAGGCGCCGCCCGTCGAGGAGGCTGCCGAGGACGAGACCCCGGCGGTGGCGACGCCGGTGGCGCCGTGGCCGCTCTCCGCCCGGACGGCGGAGGCACTGCGCGGTCAGGCCGAGCGGCTGCGCGAGCTGCTGGAGCACGGGTCCGGTCTCGAACCGGTCGATGTGGGCTACTCGTTGGCGATGGGCCGGTCCGCGATGGAGCGCCGTGCCGTCGTGGTGGCCGAGGACCTGGCGGGCGTCGTCCAGGGCCTGGAGGCGCTTGCCGCGGGTACCAATGTGCCCGGCCTGGTCGAGGGAACGGCGGGCCTCGGCCGGCTGGCGTTCCTGTTCACGGGGCAGGGGAGTCAGCGGGCCGGGATGGGCCGCGAGTTGTACGAGGCGTTCCCGGCGTTCGCCTCCGTCCTGGACACCGTCTGCGCGGAGCTGGACGGGTACCTGGAGCGTCCGCTGCGTGAGGTGGTCTTCGGCGGCGAGGGGCTGGACGAGACCGGTTACACGCAGCCGGCGCTGTTCGCGGTCGAGGTGGCGCTGTTCCGGTTGGTGGAGTCGTGGGGTGTTCGGCCGGATGTGCTGGCTGGTCATTCGATCGGTGAGCTGGCCGCGGCGCATGTGGCGGGTGTGCTGTCGCTGGCGGACGCCGCCGCTCTGGTGGCCGCCCGTGGCCGCCTGATGCAGGCGCTGCCTTCGGGTGGTGCGATGGTGGCGGTGCAGGCCTCGGAGGCCGAGGTGCTGCCGCTGCTGGCCGGCGAGGTGGGTATCGCGGCGGTCAACGGGCCTTCCTCAGTGGTGATTTCGGGCGTCGAGGCAGCCGTTGTCGCGGTCGCCGAGCAGCTTGCGGCGCAGGGCCGGAAGACCAAGCGGCTGACCGTGAGCCACGCCTTCCACTCGCCGCTGATGGAGCCGATGCTCGCCGAGTTCCGCACCGTCGC
>NZ_JBSFJU010000169.1:0-4343 GCF_053598215.1 Kitasatospora sp. NPDC001175
CCGACCCCGGCCGGCGTGGCCGCCGCGCTTGCGGGGGCCCGCCGGGCGCAGCTGGCCCTGGCGCCCCGGCCCCGGCCCGAGCGGACCCCGCTGTCGTTCGCGCAGCGGCGGCTGTGGTTCCTGCACCAGCTGGAGGGGGCCAGCGCGAACTACCACATCTCCCTGGCCTGGCGACTGTCCGGAGAGCTGGACCGGCGGGCCCTGGAGGCCGCCCTGGCGGACGTGGTCGAGCGGCACGAGAGCCTGCGCACCGTCTTTCCGGCGGTGGACGGCATGCCGTACCAGCGGGTGCTGGACGCCGTGACGGGCCGCCCGCGGCTGGAGACGATCCCGGTCACCGAGGCCGGGCTGCCGGAGGCATTGGCCGCCGCGAAGGCCCGGCCGTTCGACCTCGCGACCGAACTGCCGCTGCACGTGGGCCTGTTCGAGCTCGCGCCGGACGAGCACGTGCTGCTGGTGGTGCTCCACCACATCGCCGGTGACGGCTGGTCGCTGGGCCCGCTCGTGCGGGACCTGACCGCCGCGTACGCGGCGCGCTGCCGGAGCGAGGAGCCGCAGTGGGAGGCGCTGCCGGTCCAGTACGCCGACTACACCCTGTGGCAGCACGAGCTGCTCGGCGATGCCACCGACCGGGACAGCCTGTTCGCCCGACAGGCGGACTACTGGATGCGGCAGTTGGCCGGTCTGCCGGAGCAGATCCAGCTGCCCACCGACCGGCCCCGTCCGGCGGTCGCCTCACACCAGGGCGGCATCGTGCGGGCCGGGCTGGACGCGGAGTTGCACCGCGGTCTGCGCGAGCTCGCCCGCGCGCACGGGACGAGTCTGTTCATGGTGCTCCAGGCCGGGCTCGCGCTGCTGCTGAGCAAGCTCGGCGCGGGCGACGACATCCCGGTCGGCAGCCCGGTCGCCGGCCGTACCGACCAGGCGCTGGACGATCTGGTCGGGTACTTCGTCAACACCCTGGTGTTCCGCACCGACACCTCGGGCGACCCGACCTTCGCCGAACTGCTCGCCCGGGTCCGGGACACCTCGCTGGCCGCCTACGCCAACCAGGACCTGCCGTTCGAGTACCTGGTCGAAACCCTCAACCCGGTACGGTCACTGGCGCACCACCCGCTGTTCCAGGTCATGCTGGTGCTGCAGAACAACCCGCAGGCCGACTTCACCCCGCCCGGGCTGCGCGTCGGTGACATGCCGTTGACGACGACCACTGCCAAGCTCGACCTGATCTTCACGATGTCCGAGCGGCACGCGGAGGACGGCTCCCCGGAGGGGATCGAGGCCTTCGTCGAGTACGCCAGCGACCTGTACGACCCGGCCACCGTCGAGACGATGATCGGGCGGTGGGTGCGGCTGCTGCGTACTGCGGTCGCTGACCCGAGGCGGAGGCTCGCCCGGTTCGGTCTGCTCGGCGCGGACGAGGAACGCGGGTTGCTGGCGTTGGGCGCCGGTCCGGTGGTGGAGACCTGGAGGGAGAGCCTGCCGGAGCTGTTCCGGGCGCAGGTGCGTGCGACTCCGGACGCGCTCGCGGTGGTGGGGCCGGATGCGTTGCTGACGTATGCGGAGTTGGACGCGCGGGCGAACCGGTTGGCGAATGCGCTGATCGCGCGGGGTGCGGGGCCGGAGCGGCTGGTGGCGGTGGCCCTGCCGAGGTCGACCGAGCTGGTGATGGCGATCCTCGCGGTGCTGAAGACCGGCGCGGCGTACGTCCCGGTTGATCCCGAGTACCCGGCCGCGCGGATCGGGCACATGCTCGAGGACGCCCGGCCGGTCCTGGCGGTGACCGACGCCCGCACCCGGGTGCGGCTGCCGGAGGCCGGTTCGGCGGGGTGGCTGGTGGTCGACGATCCGGAGACGGCCGCGCTGGTGGCGGGTTGCCCGTCGGTGGACCCGGCGGTGGCCGTCGAGCCGGCCCACCCGGTCTACGTCATCTACACCTCCGGTTCCACCGGCAAGCCCAAGGGCGTGGTGACGACCCACGGCGGCCTGCGCAACCTGTTCTCCAGCCAGCGTCCGCTGCTGTTCCCGCAGCGGACGAAGGAGCGGCTGCGGGTGGGGCTGACCACGTCGGTGTCGTTCGACGCCTCCTGCGACCAGATGTCCTGCCTGTACGCGGGCCACGAGCTGCACGTCCTGGACGAGGCGACCTGGTCCGACCCGGATGCCTTCGTCGAGTACGCCGCGCGTGCCGGGCTGGACTATGTCAACGCCACCCCGTCCTACCTGCAAGTCCTCGTTGCGCGAGGGTTTTTGGACGACCCGAGGTGTCGTCCGGCGGTGGTCTCGATGGGTGGGGAGGCCGTTCCGGACCAGCTGTGGGAGCGGCTGCGGGCGGCCGAGAGCGTGTCCTGCCTGAACTACTACGGGCCGTCCGAGTGCACGGTGGACGCGGTCGTCGCGCCGCTGGAGTCGAGTCCGCGCCCGGTGATCGGCCGGCCACTCGGGGGCGTCCGGCTGTATGTGCTCGACGGCACGTTGCAGCCGGTGCCCGCAGGTGTGCCGGGTGAGCTGTACCTCGCCGGTGCGGGGCTGGCGCGAGGCTACCTGAACCGGCCGGGTCTGACCGCGGGACGGTTCGTGGCGGACCCGTTCGGTCAGAGCGGTTCGCGGATGTACCGCACCGGCGACTTGGTGCGGTGGGGCGCGGACGGGAACCTGGAGTTCCTCGGCCGGACCGACGACCAGGTCAAGGTCCGGGGCTTCCGGATCGAACTCGGCGAGATCGAGGCGGCATTGGCGGAACATCCGCAGGTCGCGCAGGCCGCCGTGGCCGTCCGGCAGGATCGGGCGGAGGACCAGCGCCTGGTCGCCTATCCGGTGCCTGTCGCCGGGGCGGAACTCCAGCCGGACGCACTGCGGGCGCACCTGCGCGAGCGGCTGCCGGACTACATGCTCCCGGCCGCGTTCGTGCCCCTGGAGAGCCTGCCGCTGACGGCCAGCGGCAAGCTGGACCGGCGCGCCCTACCTGAGCCCGTGTACACCGCGGCCCGGGCCGGCCGGGTCCCGCGCACGCCGCAGGAGCACGTCCTCGCTGAGCTGTTCGCCGAGGTGCTGGGCGTGGCCCAAGTCGGGGTCGACGACGACTTCTTCGAGCTGGGTGGGCACTCCCTGCTGGCGACTCGGCTGGTCGCCCGGGCGCGTGCGACCCTCGGGGTGGAGCTCGAGCTGCGCGCCCTGTTCGAGACGCCGACAGTGGCCGGGCTGGCCGCCGGGCTCGGCGGGGCAGGCCAGGCGCGGCTCGCGCTGCGCCGCGCGGAGCGGCCCGGCATCGTGCCGCTGTCGTTCGCGCAGCGCCGGCTGTGGTTCCTGCACCAGCTGGAGGGCGCCGGCTCGGTCTACAACATGCCGTTGGCGTGGCGGCTGTCGGGCGAGCTCGACCGGGCCGCCCTGCAGGCGGCGCTGGGCGACGTCGTCGCCCGGCACGAGAGCCTGCGCACGATCTACCCCCAGGTCGACGGGGTGCCCCACCAGGACGTGCTGGACGCCGGGACGGCCCCGCCGCAGCTGCCCGTCACCCGGGTGGGCGAGGCGGACCTGCCGGAGCTGCTGGCCTCCGCCGCGGCGCGCGGATTCGACCTCGCGACCGAACCACCGGTACGCGCCGAGCTGTTCGAGGCGGCGCCGGACGAGCACGTGCTGCTGGTGGTGGTCCACCACATCGCCGGTGACGGCTGGTCGCTCGGCCCGCTCTCCGCCGACCTGGCCACCGCGTACGCGGCGCGCTGCCGGGGCGAGGAGCCGCAGTGGGCGGCACTGCCCGCGCAGTACGCCGACTACACCCTCTGGCAGCATCAGCTGCTCGGCGACGCGGCCGACCAGGACAGCCTGTTCGCCCGTCAGGCGGCCTACTGGACGCGGACGCTGGCGGATCTGCCGGAGCAGATCCGGCTCCCAGCCGACCGCCACCGCCCCGCGACCCCCTCCTACCGTGGCGGGCACCTGGCGATCGAGCTGGACGCGGAGCTGCACGCCGGACTGGTCGGC
The DNA here is from genome assembly GCF_053598215.1 of Kitasatospora sp. NPDC001175. NCBI lineage: Bacteria > Bacillati > Actinomycetota > Actinomycetes > Kitasatosporales > Streptomycetaceae > Kitasatospora > Kitasatospora sp. NPDC001175. Next base: position 3,985 of record NZ_JBSFJU010000169.1, read on the forward strand.
CTGGGCCGGGAGCACGGCGCCAGCGTGTACATGGTGCTGCAGGCCGCCCTGGCGACACTGCTGCACAAACTGGGCTCGGGAGAAGACATCCCGGTCGGCAGCCTGATCGCCGGCCGAACCGACCAGGCATTGGACGACCTCGTCGGGTTCTTCGTCAACACCCTGGTGCTGCGCACCGACACCTCGGGCGACCCGACCTTCGCCGAACTGCTCGGGCGGGTGCGGGAGACCGCGCTGGCCGCGTACGCCAACCAGGACCTGCCGTTCGAGCACCTGGTCGAGGCCCTCAACCCGTCCCGATCGCTCGCCCGCCAGCCCCTGTTCCAGGTGCTACTGGCGCTGCAGAACGTGCCCCGCTC
>NZ_JBSFJU010000170.1:0-4307 GCF_053598215.1 Kitasatospora sp. NPDC001175
GAGCGGGGCACGTTCTGCAGCGCCAGTAGCACCTGGAACAGGGGCTGGCGGGCGAGCGATCGGGACGGGTTGAGGGCCTCGACCAGGTGCTCGAAAGGCAGCTCCTGGTGCGCGTACGCGGCCAGCGCGGTCTCCCGCACCCGCCCGAGCAGTTCGGCGAAGGTCGGGTCGCCCGAGGTGTCGGTGCGCATCACCAGGGTGTTGACGAAGAACCCGACGAGGTCGTCCAATGCCTGGTCGGTTCGGCCGGCGATCAGGCTGCCGACCGGGATGTCTTCTCCCGCGCCCAGTTTGTGCAGCAGTGTCGCCAGGGCGGCCTGCAGCACCATGTACACGCTGGCGCCGTGCTCCCGGCCCAGGCCGACCAGTCCGGCGTGCAGCTCCGCGTCCAGCTCGATCGCCAGGTGCCCGCCACGGTAGGAGGGGGTCGCGGGGCGAGGCCGATCGACAGGAAGCCGGATCTGTTCCGGCAGCTCGGACAACTGCCCCTTCCAGTAGGACAGCTGACGGGTAAACAGGCTGTCCTGGTCGGCGGCCTCGCCGAGCAACTCGTGCTGCCACAGGGTGTAGTCGGCGTACTGCACGGGCAGCGGCGCCCACTGCGGCTCCTCGCCCCGGCAGCGCGCCGCGTACGCGGTGGCCAGGTCGGCGGAGAGCGGGCCGAGCGACCAGCCGTCACCAGCGATGTGATGCACCACCAGCAGCAGCACGTGCTCGTCCGCCGAGAGCTCCAACACCTGGGCGCGCAGCGGTGGTTCGGTCGCGAGGTCGAATCCGCGCGCCGCTGCCGCCACCAACAGCTCCGCCAGATCCGCCTCGCCGGCCGGGGTGACGGGCAGCTGCGGCCGGACCATCCCGGCACCCAGCACCTCCTGGTACGGCACCCCATCGACCTGGGGGTAGACCGTGCGCAGGCTCTCGTGCCGATCGACCACGTCCCCCAGCGCCTCCTCCAGGGCCGCCCGGTCGAGCGACCCCGACAGCCGCCACGCCAGCGGCATGTTGTAGATCGGGCCGGCACCCTCCAACTGGTGCAGGAACCACAGCCGTCGCTGCGCGGACGACAGCGGGATCCGATCGGGCCGCTCGGCGCGGCTCAGCGCCAGCCGCGCCCGGCCGGCCCCACCCAGCACAGCGGCCAGCCCAGCCACCGTCGGCATCTCGAACAGGGCGCGCAACTCCAGCTCCACACCCAGCGTCGCACGCACCCGGGCCACCAGCCGAGTCGCCAGCAGCGAGTGCCCACCCAGCTCGAAGAAGTCGTCGTCGACCCCGACCCCGGCCACGCCCAGCACCTCGGCGAACAACTCGGCCAGGACGTGCTCCTGGGGGGTATGCGGCGCACGGCCGGTACGCGACCCGGTGAACTCGGGCTCGGGCAGGGCGCGCCGGTCCAGCTTGCCGTTGACCATCAACGGCAAGGCGTCCATGGACACGAACCCGGCCGGCACCATGTACTCCGGCAACCGCTCACGCAGGTGCGCCCGCAGCGCGTCCCACTGGAGCTCCGCCCCGGCGGCAGGCACCAGGTAAGCGACCAGCCGCCTGTCCTCCGCCCGGTCCTGCCGAACGATCACCGCGACCTGGCGGACCTGCGGGTGCTCCGCCAATACCGCCTCGACCTCGCCGAGCTCGATCCGGAACCCGCGGACCTTCACCTGGTCGTCGGCCCGGCCGACGTACTCCAGCTCACCGTCGGCCCGCATCCGCACCAGGTCACCGGTGCGGTACATCCGAGTGCCCATCGGGCCGAACGGACAGGCCACGAACCGCTGTGCACTCAGCCCGGGCCGGTTCAGGTACCCCCGGGCCAGCCCCGGCCCCGCCACATACAGCTCACCGGGCACACCCGGCGGCACCGGACACAGCCACTCGTCCAGCACGTACACCCGCAGACCGGCGATCGCACGGCCGATCGGCGGCACACCGGAGGACGGCGACAACGGATCGCTCATCGTCGCGCACACCGTGGTCTCCGTCGGACCGTACCCATTGATCATTCGCCGCCCCGGCGCCCACCGCGCCACCAGCTCCGGCGAACACGCCTCACCCGCCACCACCAGCGTCGACACGCTCACCTCGTGCTCCGGCAGTGCCGCCAGCACGGACGGCGGCACGGTCGCATGGGTGACCGCAAGGCTCGGGTCGGTCAGCGCCGACACCGGATCCGCCGCCGGCGGCAGCACCAGCGCCGCGCCGCGCAACAGGGCGGTGAAGATCTCCGACACCGAGGCGTCGAAGCTCGGCGAGGCGAACTGGAGCACCCGGCTGCCCGGCTCGATCGCGAACCGCTCGACCATCGCGGCCACCATGCTCGGCACGCCCACGTGGCTGACCACCACGCCCTTGGGGCGGCCGGTCGAACCCGAGGTGTAGATCACGTACGCGGCGTTCTCGGGCTCGACGACGACATCGGGGGCGTTCTCCGACCGCAGGCCCAACTCGGCGGCGCTGTCCGGTGCGTCGGGCAGCAAGCGGTCGAGCCCGGCCGCGCCCGGCAGATCTGCGTCGAGTGCGCTGGTGGTGACCAGCAGCGCGGGCCGGGCGTCCGTGAGCATGAATTCGATGCGGGCGGCCGGGTAGTCCGGGTCGATCGGCAGGTACGCGGCCCCGGTCTTGAGCACCGCCAGGAGGGCGACCACCTGCTCGACCGAGCGCGGCAGGAGCAGCGCCACCAGCCGCTCCGGGCCCACGCCGCGCCCGATCAGCATGTGAGCCAGCCGGTTGGCCCGGGCGTTCAGCTCCCCGTACGCCAACACCCTCTCGCCGGACACCAGGGCCGCCGTATCCGGCCCTGCCGCCACCCGGGCCTCGAACAGGCCGAGCAGACCCGTGGCCGTGGTCGGGGCGGTCACCGCGCCCTGCTCGGACAGCAGTCGGCGGCGCTCCCCGGCGAAGAGCAGGTCGAATCGGCTGAGCCGCCGCTGCGGGTCGGCGACCGCCGCACGGAGCAGCCGGACCCAGCGCGCGATCATCGTCTCGACGGTGGCCGGGTCGTACAGGTCGCTGGCGTACTCGACGAAGGCGTCGATCCCTTCCGGGGTGCCGTCCTCCGTGTGCCGCTCGGACATCGAGAAGACCAGGTCGAGCTTGGACGTGCTGGTGGCCAGCGGCATCGCGCCGACGCGCAGCCCGGGCGGGGTGAAGTCGGCCCGCGGGTTGTTCTGCAGCACCAGCATGACCTGGAACAGCGGGTGGTGCGCCAGTGACCGTACCGGATTGAGGGTTTCGACCAGGTACTCGAACGGCAGGTCCTGGTTGGCGTAGGCGGCCAGCGAGGTGTCCCGGACCCGGGCGAGTAGTTCGGCGAACGTCGGGTCGCCCGAGGTGTCGGTACGGAACACCAGGGTGTTGACGAAGTACCCGACCAGCTCGTCCAGCGCCTGGTCGGTACGGCCGGCGATCAGGCTGCCGACCGGGATGTCCTCGCCCGCGCCGAGCTTGCTCAGCAGCGCCGCCAGAGCGGCTTGCAGCACCATGAACAGACTGGTCCCGTTGACGCGGGCGAGCTCGCGCAGGCCGTGGTGCAACTCCGCGTCCAGCCCGGCCCGCACGATGCCGCCCTGGTGTGAGGCGACCGCCGGACGGGGCCGGTCGGTGGGCAGCTGGATCTGCTCCGGCAGATCGGCCAACTGCCGCATCCAGTAGTCGGCTTGGCGGGCGAACAGACTGTCCCGGTCGGCGGCGTCGCCGAGCAGTTCGTGCTGCCACATGGTGTAGTCGGCGTACTGGACCGGCAGCGCCTCCCACTGCGGCTCCTCGCTCCGGCAGCGCGCCGCGTACGCGGCGGTCAGGTCCCGCACGAGCGGGCCCAGCGACCAGCCGTCACCGGCGATGTGGTGGAGCACCACCAGCAGCACGTGCTCGTCCGGCGCGAGCTCGAACAGCTCGACGTGCAGCGGCAGTTCGCTCTCCAAGTCGAACCGGCGGGCCATCGCTGCCGCCAGCACACCGGACAGCTCGGCCTCGATGGTCCGGCTCACGTTCAGCCGCGGACGGGCCACAACGACGTCCAGCACCTTCTGGTACGGCATGCCGTCCACCGCCGGGAAGACCGTGCGCAGGCTCTCGTGCCGGGCCACCACGTCCGCCAGGGCGGCCTGCATCGCCGGTCGGTCGAGCGGGCCGGACAGTCGCCACGCCAGCGGGATGTTGTAGTTCGCGCTGGCCCCCTCCAGCTGGTGCAGGAACCACAGCCGCCGCTGCGCGAAAGACAGCGGGGTCCGCTCGGGCCGGGGCCGGGGCGCCAGGGCCAGCTGCGCCCGGCGGGCCCCCGCAAGCGCGGCGGCCACGCCGGCCGGGGTCGG
>NZ_JBSFJU010000171.1:0-4204 GCF_053598215.1 Kitasatospora sp. NPDC001175
GCGCCGACCTGTGCCTGTGCCGGGTCCAGAGTGGGGCCGAGCAGGGGTGAATCGTGCCGGTCGGCCCCGTCGGAGACGATCCCGAGCGGGACACCGCAGGCATCGGACGCGACGGAGCGTTTCAGCCCCTGCTTGCCCCGGTCCACCGGGGAGCGCCCGGCCTTGTCCCCACCGGACGGGACCTTGGTGATGCAGCCGTCCACCGAGATCTCGCTCAGCCCGAGGCCGATCATGCGGTCGTAGGCCTCGAGTGCAAGGGCATGGACCTTCTCGGATATCCCCAGTTCAGCCCACTGCTTGACGCGGCGCCGGATGGTCCGACCGGCCCGCCTGGGCTGCCCCACCCACCATTTGCCGGTCGGTCTAAGGTGGTAACCACAGCTCGCTGTTACTAGCAATCGGAGTACCAGGAACCCATGTCGGAAACGGCCGCCCGGGCCAGAGAGCTCGGCGACCTGCTGCGGTCGCGCCGCGAGCGGCTGCGGCCCGACGAGCGCAGCCAACGGTGTTAGCGAGCGGGGGCGAGGGAGAGGAACGGTCCGCCCGGCGCGGGTCGGCCGCCTGCGGGCGACGGGTTCCACGCGATGCGGACGGTTGTGCCCTTGTCCAACCACACGGAGGCACCGTGTGCGGCGTGGCGCAGCACGATGCCGACCGCGTACGCCTGGTCCCAGTCCGTCGGGGCGTGGTACTCGGGGTCCAGTACTGGTAGGAGTCTGTGATCGACTGATCTGAGTTCATGAGCCTGGCGGCCCGCGATGTCACCGACAGTGGTCGCCGTGGGCGTACTTCTTCCAGGTGCTGTCGGCCTCGGCGGCGAGGGCTTCGGCGTGGACGGTGTGGTAGCCGAGCTTCGCGGCGACCACGGACGGGGGCGCCTGCAGGACGAGTTGCCGCAGGGCGGCGGTGCGCCCGCGCAGAGCGGGGATGCCCGCAGCGGCAAGGCGCCTGCCGAGCGTCGCGGGGTCCGCCGATGGGACCGGTCTGGTGGCGCTACGGCCTCACCGGCCGTGTCCCCGCGGCCGCCACGGCGGCGCCGGTTGTGGGGGCACGCGTGTCAGGGTCCGCAGACGGCGTAGGGGGTGACGGTGGTGGAGTTGGTGCTCTGGTTGTCGGCGAGGATTTGCCAGGTGTTGCCGACGGGCCGGCTGGTGACCTCGGTGGGTGGGACGGCGCCGCCGCTTTGCTGGTATCCGCCGCCGGTGATCACGTGGCCGGTCGGGCAGCTGGCCGTGGCCACGACCGGGACCCTGGCTGTGGCCATCCCGAAGGGGCGGGGGCCGACGGGGACGGTGGCGGTGACGGTGTCGGTGGCGGTGTTGATCACCGACACGGTGCCGTCGAACTCGTTGGTGACATAGGCGCGGGTGCCGCCCGGGCTGACCGCTACCCCGAAGGGGTGGACGCCAACGGGGATGGTGGTGGTGACGGTGTTGGTGGTCGTGTTGATCACCGACACGCTGTTCGAGTTGAGGTTGGAGATGTAGGCGGTGGCGCCGTCGGGGCTGACCGCCACCGTCTGCGGGGTGGTGCCGACGCCGATGGTGGCGGTGACGGTGTTGGTGGCGGTGTTGATCACGGACACGTTGTTGGAGCCCTGGTTGACGACGTAGGCGGTGGTGCCGCCGGGGCTGACGGCCACCGCGACCGGTTGGGTGCCGACGCCGATGGTGGCGGTGACGGTGTCGGTGGCCGTGTTGATCACCGACACCGTGTTGTCAACGATGTTGGTGACGTAGGCGGTGGTGCCGTCCGGGGTGAAGGCCACTCCGAACGGGCCGGCGCCGACGGTGATGGTGGTGGTGACGGTGTTGGTGGCCGTGTTGATCACCGACACGTTGTGCGAGTTGGAGTTGGTGACGTAGGCGGTGGTGCCGTCCGGGGCGACCGCCACCCCGGCCGGGTTGGTGCCGACGGTGATGGTGGTGGTGACGGTGTTGGTGGTCGTGTTGATCACCGACACGCTGTTCGAGGCCGCGGCGTTGTTGGTGACGTAGGCGGTGGTGCCGTCCGGGGCGACCGCCACCGCGAACGGGTTGGTGCCGACGGGGATGGCGGTGGTGACCGTATTGCTGGACAGGTTGATCACCGACACGTTGTTCGTGGTGAAGTTGGCGACGTACGCGAAGGTCCCCGACGTCGCAGCGTGGGCCGGGGCGGCCGCCGTCACCGGCAGTGCCACGGCCCCCAGCACGATCAGTCCCGCCATCAGAGCGCGCACCCAGGTCTTCCATCGCAGGGCCCGGCCCGGGCCCGTATCGTGCCGTGCCGGGCCGGGCAGGCGTCGTTTCCCAGGACTCAGCATCGCCGTACCTCTCGCTCGAAGAACCGGAAGGGTGGCGACGCAGGCCCCGGGGTCGGAACGGCCCGCACGACGACGGCGCACGCGGCCGACAGGGCCGGCCCCACCACGGCCACCACCTGGGCCCACGGCCGTGGGCCGTGCCCGGGTCGCGTGTTTTCGCGTCTCATCACCGGCGCGTCTTCGCCCTTACCGGTCGGGGCGGTTTCGCCACCGCGCTGACAGGACCTCGATGGGCCACAGGCCACCGTGCCGTCAGAGTAAACACATTTGCGAGGAATATGATGGTTCGACACTTTCCATCCGCGTGATCCGGCCCGCATGTGTGCGACATCCCGCGAGTTCTCTTGAGCCCCGCTGAGTGACCGAGGCCGTGGCCAGGGGCTTCTTCCTCCTTCGAGTGCTCCGCTGGGCTGTGACGTAACTTCGGGATTCCTGAAGCGTTCTCAGCTCGTGCGACCGATCTTCGGTCCGGTCGAAGGCGAGGAGGCGCGAGTTGGCGGCGCTTGGCGGTGGTGCGGGACCTACGCGAGTACCGGGATCCGGCCTCGGCGGAGGAGCTGGAGCGGTTCGAGACCGACGTGCTGGCCGGCTTCGTGCTGGCCCGGGCGTCGGCGGGGCTGACGGACGGGACGATCCGCGGGGACGTCGGGCATCTGGAGCAGGTGCGGACCTGGTTCGGCCGCCCGCTGTGGGACATGGAGCCGGCCGACGCGGACGCGTACTTCGGGCGGGTGCTGCGGGGCTCGCCCAGCGGCACCCACCTGGCTCGCTCCCAGGCCCTGAGCACGTACTTCCTGTTCCTGGAGCTGCGGCACAAGGTCGAGATCCACCGGATGACCGGCCGGGTCGTCGAGTGCCCGATCGACGAGATGAACCGCCCGCGTGGCTCCAAGGATGCCCAGCTGCGGATCCCGCCGACCGCTCCGGAGATCGGCCAGCTGTTCACCGGCTGGGGCGGCGAGCTGGCGACCTGCCGCAAGTTCGCCCCCACCGCCAGGAACTACACCGCCGCGAAGCTGATGTCCCAGGTCGGACTGCGGGTGAGTGAGGCGTGCGGGCTCGACCTCACCGACATCAAGTGGCACCTGGGCCGGTTCGGCAAGCTCCACGTCCGCCTCGGCAAGGGCGCCCGCGGCTCGGGGCCGCGCGAGCGGATGGTGCCGCTGATCAGCGGTGCGGACCGGACGCTGCGGTGGTTCATCGAGGACGTCTGGGGCCAGTTCGACGAGGACCACACCCGCCCCGGCACCCCGCTGTTCCCCTCCGAGCGCAGGAACGCCGACGGATCGTCGCGCCGGGTGGGCGACGACGCCCTGCGGAACGGTCTGGCTGTCGCCGTCGAGGCTCATCTTCCCTACTGGGCAGAGAAGTTGACGCCGCATGTCCTGCGGCACTTCTGCGCGTCCGAGCTCTATGCGGGCGGCCTGGACCTGCTCGCAATCCAGGAGGTTCTGGGACATTCCTGGATCGCCACGACGATGCGGTACGTCCACGTCCAGCAGACCAGGGTCGAGGACGCCTGGACGGCCGGGCAGCAACGGGCCGCGAAGCGGCTGGAAGGACTGATGGGATGAAGTGGAACCTGCGGCTGACCGCTGCCAACAAGGGCATCTGGAAGGCATCCGAGCTGCAGCGGAGCCTGGCAGAGCACGGTCTGGTCGTCTCCGCCGGGAAGATGTCCGGCCTGTGGTCCGGCCAGCCGGTCTCCCTGAAGCTGGAGGACCTGGACGTCATCTGCGTCGTGCTCGGCTGCGAGATCGCCGACCTGCTGATCCCCGAGCCGGAGAAGGTCTCCCGCCCCGGGCAGCAGGAGACCGGGCGTGCCGTCGTCGCGGCGGCGGCCTCGGCGGCGCGGGCCTGGGCAACTACGGCGCGGCGAACGTGTTCCTGGACGCGAGC
>NZ_JBSFJU010000172.1:0-4121 GCF_053598215.1 Kitasatospora sp. NPDC001175
AGGGGCCCTCTCCTCGCCCGCCTCCGATGAGGAGGGGCCCTCTCCTCGCCCGCCTCCGATGAGGAGGGGCCCTCTCCTCACCCGCCTCCGATGAGGAGGGACCCTGGGCCAGACCATCTGCCCAGGTCACCGACACACAAAGCGCGAACCTGCCCCCTTCCCTTCACAGGGGAGTGGGCAGGTTCACAGCGCTGGATAACAGTTCGGTAGGCATTTGGAGATCAAAAGTAACACAGAGTCGCGATTTCGACCCGCTCTGCAGCATCTAGCCCGAGTTTTGCCAGCATCGTTACTCAATGTCCGATTTGTTCCTTACTCATCGCGTACAGAGGACTGTTTGTCCCGTTTCCCGGCTCGTGCTGGAATTCCAGCTACCCCGTAGTCACCCAGGGAACGTTCCACCCACAGCGGGCTGCGGCAAGCGGGGGAAAGCCGCTGGATTGATCCATGGCCGCCAGGCGGCCGAGAGGTTGTTGTCGAGTGAGGCGTAAGCAGCCAAACACCCCGCAGCGGCGCCCCGAGCCCCGCGAGAACGAGGCGGTCGGCAGTGGCCAGCCTTCGACGAGCGGGTTCTCCGCGTTCACCCCGGCCGGTGAGGACCGCCCGTCCCCCGGCCCCGCGCCCCAGATCCTGAGCGGCCCCGGTGGCCCGGGCTCGCTGGGTCCGGCGCCCAGGGGCAAGGATTCGGGCAAGCGCGGCGGCCAGGGCCCCCAGGGGTCGCGGCCGAACACGCCGAGCGCCCCCAAGACCACCGAGGAACTCCGGCAGAGCTCCGGTAAGTACGACTTCCTGATACCGCGCAACTGGCGCGTACCGACCCGTCTGGTCTCCATCCTGCTGATCCCGGTCGTCATCGGCCTGGTCTTCGGCGGCCTGCGGGTCAACTCCTCGATCGACGAGTTCACTAACGCCGACCACGCCTTGAAGACCGCCGAGCTGGCCCGCTCGGCGACCGACCTGGCGGACGCGCTGCAGTCCGAGCGCGACCTCTCGCTCATCCCGCTGATGACCGGACGCGACGACCAGGGCGTGGTGCCCAAGCTGCGCGCCAGGACCGACAAGGCCCTGATCGCCTACAACGACGCCTTCAAGAAGGTCTCCGGCGACGCCACCCTGGGCCGTCGCAACGACGCCTTCCAGCAGCTGGTGGTCAACCTCCCGCACCTGCGGGACAACGCCTACAAGCCCCAGCTGTTCGCCACCGCGACCCAGGCCGCGTACTCGGCGCTGTTCGCCCCGCTGCTGGCCTTCGACAACTCCGTCGGCTACGGCAGCTCCGACGTCACCAGCAAGGGCCGCTCGATCTACGCCCTGTCGCTGGCCAAGGCCTCGGCCTCCAGCCAGCGTTCGCTGATGCTCACCCTGCTCACCGGTATCGGCACCCAGTCGGTGACCCGGTACGAGAACGGCGAGCTGATCCAGACCCTGCTGGTCTCCAGCAAGCTGGAGCAGACCGCGCTCAACGAGTTCACCACCGGTAGCACCCCGCTGGACGCCAAGGTCTACTCGGACGCCCAGGTCGCGCAGTCCGCCGAGGACGCACGCTCCACGCTGCGCATGCCGGACCAGAGCATCCCGTCCATGCAGGGCCTGATGAACATCGGCCTCTCGTACAGTGACGCGGCTATCGCGGGCTTCTCCAACGGCCAGGCCGCGGCCAACCACAGCTTCGAGACCGCCCTCAGGGAAGGCCTGAACAGCGACAACTGGATGCAGGCGACCAACAGTCACCTGAACCCGCTGCGCAGCGCCGAGAAGACGCTGCTCGACCAGGTCGTCTCCAGCACCCAGGACATCCGGGACAACGCCCAGTTCGACGCGATCCTCAACTCGGCCATCGTGGTCGCCGCGCTCGCACTGGCCGGTCTGCTCACCGGCTTCATCGCCCGCTCGATGATCCTCGGTATGCGCGTTCTGAACACCGCCGCGCTGGACATCGCCAACCACCGTCTGCCGGACCTGGTCGAGAAGCTCTCCAAGACCGACCCCGAGCGGGTGGACACCAACGTCGAGCAGATCCCGCTCTGGGGCAAGGACGAGATCGGCGAGGTCGCCCGCGCCTTCGACCAGGTCCACCAGCAGGCGGTCGCGCTGGCCGCCGAGCAGGCCCTGCTCCGAGGCAACCTGAACGCGATCTTCTCCAACCTGTCGCGCCGCAGCCAGGGCCTGATCCAGCGCCAGCTGGCGCTGATCACCGACCTGGAGAACAACGAGGCCGACCCGGACCAGCTGGAGAACCTCTTCAAGCTGGACCACCTCGCGACCCGAATGCGCCGCAACGGTGAGAACCTCCTCGTTCTCGCCGGTGAGGAAGGCGGCCGCAAGTGGAACACCCCGGTCCCGCTGGTCGACGTTCTCCGCGCCGCCGCCTCCGAGGTGGAGCAGTACGAGCGTGTCGAGCTCTCCGGCATTCCGGAGGCCGAGGTCGTCGGCGTCGCCGTGACCGACCTCGTCCACCTGCTCGCCGAGCTGCTGGAGAACGCCACCACGTTCTCCAGCCCGCAGACCCGGGTCCTGGTCAATGCCACCGGCCTGCCGGACGGCCGAGTGCTGGTCGAGATCCACGACAAGGGCATCGGCCTCACCGCCGATGACTTCGCCGAGATCAACGAGAAGCTGGCCGAGCCGCCCACGGTCGACGCCACCATCTCCCGCCGCATGGGCCTGTTCGTGGTCGGCCGGCTGTCCCAGCGGCACGACATCCGCGTGCAGCTGCGCCCCTCGGGCGAGTCCGCCGGTACCACCTCGCTGGTCATGCTCCCGCCGTTCCTCACCCAGATGCGGAACGCGCCGGAGCCGGAGGAGCAGTTCACCGTCTCCCGGATCTTCGAGCAGGAGCCGCAGCAGGCGCCGGAGCCCTGGGACGCCATGGCGAGCCAGCGCAGCGCCGCCGAGCTCGGCTTCGACGACCACCTGACCGGCAACAGCGGCAGCAGCGGCTTCAGCCCCGCACTGGAGGCCATGCAGCGCTCGCAGCGTCTGGACCAGCAGCGCCGCCGCGCCGCTCTGGACGCGGCCCCCGATTCGGTCGAGGCCGAGGACATCATCGAGGCCGAGGTCGAGGAGGTCCCGCCGGCCCCCGCCGAGGCGTACGGCCACCAGCCGCACGCCGAGGAGGGCTACCAGTACGGTCAGGACCAGTTCCAGGCCTACCAGCAGCACGATCAGCAGGACCCGTACGGCCGCCCGCAGTACGCGGACGACTACGGCTACCAGCAGGGCGGGCCGGGCTACGCCGAGCCGCAGTACCAGGAGCAGCAGTACGGCCAGGAGCAGTTCCAGCCCCAGGCCTACCGCGAGGACCAGTACGCCGACAACTACGGCTACGGCGAGGGCCAGTACGGCCGTGGCGGGCAGCAGTTCGAGCAGGGCCAGCCGTTCGGCGGCCGGGCCGACGCGCCCGCCGACCACTCGTACAGCCCGGAGCCGTACGCGACCGAGCAGCCCGCGCTGCCGCCGGCCGCGCCGCACTCCGGCTCCGCGGGCCCGAACGCGGGCCTGCCGCAGCGGCGTCCCGGCCAGCAGCTGGCCGGTGGCGGCTTCGGCGGCCCGTCGGCCTTCGGCGACCAGGGCGGCGAGACGCCGAACTGGTTCACCGGTGCGAAGGACACCAGTGGCTCCGGCGAGAACCGCGGCCACGATGTGTCGTCCCTCGGCGGCTACGGCCCGACCGGTCCGACCAGCTCGCCGGCCGCGTCCTGGCAGTCGCCCAACGACGGTGACTGGCAGAAGGCCGAGCGCCTGCGCGAGCCCTCGGCCGGCGGCACCACCCCCTCCGGACTGCCGCGCCGGGTACCCAAGCAGAACCTCGTCCCGGGCAACGCCAAGCCGACGCCGCAGGACGGCCCGCAGGTCTCCCGCAGCCCCGAGGAGGTCCGCGGCCGGCTTACCAACCTGCGCCGCGGCGTCGAGCAGGGCCGCAGCGCGAGCGGCGACGGCTCCACCGGGAGCTTCCGGATCGACCCCGACCGGGGTGGCTCCGGCAACGGACAGCAGAGCAGCACCGATCTCTTCGGCGGCTCGAACCACCAGGAGCGTTGAGTTGAGTCAGATGAGCCAGGCCGCACAGAACCTGAACTGGCTGATCACCAATTTCGTGGACAACACCCCCGGGGTGTCGC
>NZ_JBSFJU010000173.1:0-3956 GCF_053598215.1 Kitasatospora sp. NPDC001175
GCAAAACACTGGGCTGGCGCACGCCAGCCGAGGCGTTCAGCGCCGCTCTGGCAGGATGAACACCAGCAGCGTTGCGACGATCATGCGAATCCGCCGTCGATCAGAAGTGACCCCTTCCGTGATCGAGTGATCAGTCTGGCTCTGTGGGAGTCAGGAGGAAGAGGTGATCTGCGTGGAGGACTGGGCTGAGATCCGGCGGCTCCACCGTTCGGAGAGCATGTCGATCAAGGGGATCGCGCGGCATCTGGGAATCGCCCGGAACACCGTGCGGCGGGCGTTGGCCAGCGACGATCCCCCGAAGTACCGACGGGCACCGAAGGGCTCGATCGTCGATCAGGTCGAGCCGGAGATCCGCGCATTGCTGGCCGAGTACCCGCGGATGTCGGCCACTGTGATCGCGGAGCGGATCGGCTGGGAACGCTCGCTGTCAGTGCTCAAACGGCGGGTGGCCGAGCTGCGGCCCATCTACCTGCCGGCGGACCCGGTGTCCAGGACCGCTTACCGCCCTGGCGAGCTGGCCCAGTGCGATCTGTGGTTCCCGCCGGTGGACGTCCCGCTCGGGTTCGGGCAGACCGGCCGGCCGCCGGTGCTGGTCATGGTCTCCGGGTATTCCCGGGTGATCACCGCGCGGATGATCCCCACGAGGCAGGCTGCCGACCTGGTCGCCGGGCACTGGGGCCTGCTGTCCGACTGGCAGGCCGTCCCGAAGGCGCTGGTGTGGGACAACGAACCCGCCGTCGGCCGCCGCCGGGAGGGCAAAGCGGTGCTGACCACGGAGTTCGCCGCACTCGCCGGACTGCTGGCCTGCAAGATGATCCTCTGCCGCCCCCGCGATCCGGAGGCCAAGGGCTTGGTCGAGCGGGCCAACGGCTACCTCGAGACGTCGTTCCTGCCGGGGCGTGTCTTTGCCTCCCCAGCGGACTTCAACAGTCAGCTGACCGCGTGGCTGGAGATCGCCAACAGCCGACACCGACTCGGTGCGGGCCTACTTGGACGGGCGCCAGGTCGCCTCCCACGCCCGCTGCTGGGCCCGCCACCAGACCCTCACCGACCCCGAGCACGCCCACGCCGCCGACGTGATGCGTCACGAGCATCGCCTCGCGGCCGCCCACGGGGCCGTCGCGGCGGCGGTCGAGGTCGAGGAACGCGCACTGCCCTCCTACGACCGGATCTTCCGCGTCATCGAGGGCGGCGCCGGAGTCCAGGAGTGAGTGAGCCATGCCCCAACGCACCACCACGACCACCGGCCGGACAGCACGCGACGTGAAGGCCGAACTGGCCTTCCTCACACGCGCTTTGAAGGCCCCCTGCCTGCTAGATGCGGCCGAGCGCCTGGCCGAACGCGCCCGCACCGAGTCCTGGACGCACCAGGAATACCTGGCCGCCTGCCTGCAACGCGAGGTCGCCGCCCGCGATAGCCACGGCGGCGAGGGCCGCATCCGAGCCGCCCGCTTCCCCGCCCGCAAGTCCCTGGAGGAGTTCGACTTCACCCACCTGCGCGGCCTCAAACGCGAGGCCGTCACGCACCTGGGCACCCTGGACTTCGTCACCGCCAAGGAGAACGTGGTCTTCCTCGGCCCGCCCGGCACCGGCAAGACCCACCTGGCCATCGCCCTGGGCATCCGGGCCTGCCAGGCCGGCCACCGGGTCGCTTTCGCCACCGCCGCACAGTGGGTCGACCGCCTCGCCGAAGCCCACACCACCGGCAAGCTCCAGGACGAACTCACCAAGCTCGCCCGCATCCCCGTTTTGATCATCGATGAGGTCGGCTACATCCCCTTCGAACCCGAGGCCGCGAACCTGTTCTTCCAGCTGATCTCCGGCCGCTACGAACGCGCCTCCGTGATCGTGACCAGCAACAAAGCCTTCGGCCGCTGGGGAGAGACCTTCGGAGACGACACCGTCGCCGCCGCCATGATCGACCGTCTCGTCCACCACGCCGACGTGCTCTCCTTGAAGGGAGACTCCTACCGCCTCAAGGACCGCGACATCGGCCGCACTCCCAGCGCGGCCCCCACGGGTTAGAACCCGGCGAACAACTCAAATGGGGTCAGGATTGACCGACCTCAAAGGGGTCCAGGTTCAGCGACCGCCGACAAGCGGCGGGATCACGCCAGCGGCAGCGAGCGCCGGCTTCCAGTTACGGGTGTTCCAGGTGGCCCGGTTGATGGCGGTGTCCTGCCTCGTGGTCGCCAGCAGCGAAACCGTCACCTTGCGGCACTCGTCCCGCGGCAGATCCGGAAGCTCGGGATCGAGCCACGGCAAGGTGATCTCGATCGACGGGAACCTCTTCCGATGCTCCTCCAGCCGCTTCCGAAGGGCCGCGGGCAGCGGTACGTCCCGCTCCTTCTGCCCCTTCGGGAGGCCGAAGTACAGCCGCGACTTGTAGCGCAGGATCTGCCGTGAGACGTGGACGGAGTCCCCGTTCACGTCGTCCAGGCTGAACGCGAACGCCTCGCCCTGCCGAAGCCCGCATCCGACACCGAGGTCGAACGTTGCCTGGTACCGCTCGGGGAGCCCCGTGCGGACGGCACTGACGCGCTCGTGCGTCCAGGCTCGCGCCTTCCGCTCGGGCTTCCTGGGCGGCTTGATCGAGCTGTTCCCCTTGCAGGGGTTGCGGAACAGACGCTTGTCCTCGACGGCAGCCTGCATGATCGCCTTCAGGTACACCCAGGTGACGTACGCCGTGCCGGAACCGATCTTCCGCTGGATCTCAGCAGACCATGTCCGCAGCTCGGGTACGCCGACGTCGCGCAGCGCGAGACCGCCGAGGTAAGGGAGGATGTGACCCCAGATGCGGTAGCGCATACTCTCGAGCGTCTGCGCCGGGTGTGTCTGCGCCGGCCACCAGTGCTTCTCGACGTAGTCACGCATCGAGATCTGCCCGTCCCGTGAGTCGACGAAGTCGCCGCGTCGAGCGTCGGTCTGAGTCTCGGCCAGCCACGCCTTGGCGTCTGCGGCCGTGTCGAACGAGCGGTCACGTACGCCGGGTATTCCCTTGACTCGGTAGCGGATGCACTTCCCCCACAGGGCGGTTTGTTCGCGCTTCCCCGTCTCCTTGTTAGGCCGCTTCTTGAGCCACCTGTCTTCTATATACCCTGCCACTTGGGACCTCTCTCCGTTCCGGTCGCTGACGTGCCCGGCGTGCTCCGGGCAGCGCGCAACACACAGACGACCTCCGCGTGCACGAAATTCCGCATGCAGACGATGTCTTCAACTGCTCGTTCTTGAGGACTTCGGCGCTTCTCTCGGCGACCTCCTTTGGAGGCCGTCGCCGTCAAGTTGCGCGGCGCGGCGAGCGCGACTGCGGCGGCTTGTTCAGCGGGCTGAGAGCCGGGTTGGACCGCGAATCGACTTCCTGCTGTTCCGTCAGCCATGCGTCAAGCAGGTCTCGGCGGTACATGACGCGGCCGCCAGGGCCCATTCGAAAACTCGGAGGGCCCTGCCTCCGATGCCGCCAGACGTACAGCGTGTTCACCGAGAGACCGAGATACGTCGCCGCACTCTGCACGCTCAGGAAGGCGGTGTCGACGACAGGCTGACTCTGATTGCGCATCACGATCCTCCGGGGTAAGAGCGCTGCCTCCTCTTGGGCAGCTGACTGCCGCCGAACGAATGGAGGTGTCACTCCGGGACACCCTGGCGGGCACGAGCCAGGATCCGGGGGTTTGCCGTTTTGGCAGGACCGCCCTTCAGTGATAGAGGCGCCATCGGCACCGGTGTCCCCCAAAGACCGAGGTGCCAGGAACGGCCTGAGATCTGACAATGCTCAACCCCGGGTTGGCGATCCGCCGACTGCGGTGAGACCGCCCGACGGGTGACGCCGTGCAGGGCTGTTGTCATCGCTCAGCCCACCGCGTTTGGGCTTGATTCGCTTTGACGGACACCCCTGATCAGGGGCTTCGGTCCCGGTAAGGATGATGTCCATCATGGAGAGCATGGGGAAGAAGCCGCGC
>NZ_JBSFJU010000174.1:0-3839 GCF_053598215.1 Kitasatospora sp. NPDC001175
CGGCGCCAGGCGCTCCCACTGGGCATCCGTCAGATCACTCCTACACCCCATAGTCGTATCAACGACTCAACTGATCGCCAGGACACTGCCTAGCGCCCTTGGAAGACGCGCGGGTTCCCGGGGCGGACATGACGAGCTTGACCAGCCGGAACGTCCTCCAGTGCCCACGTCCCCGTTCCCAGGTCGGGGGATGGAAGCAAGCCTGCGAGCCGCCTGCTGTTCAGTGACTCTTCTGCAGTTGGTCCGCGAGCGCATGGGCGATCGCGTCGGTGATGGCCTCCGGCTGCCAAGCCCACTGTCCGTTGGGGTTGCACTCTAGGAAGTACCACTCCCCATCCGCCGTGACGGCGAAGTCGAACGCGCCGAAAACGAGCCGAGACAGCTCCAGGTAGGCACGGACCGAGCGCGCGACCCCGTCGGGGACGGCGATCGGGGTGCACTCCATCAACGACTGCCGCTGCCGCCAGTCGAGATCGGGACTGTCGATCCGCACCGCGAACAGCCGCCCGCCCACGGCCGTCAGGCGCACGTCGAACGCCTTCGCCACCGTGGCCTGGAACAGGTGGGGACAGGCCGCCACGCCGTCCGTGATCTCCTCCGCGCGCACCTCCCGCACCCACACCTGCTGCGCCCGGCCGTCCACCTCATAGGGCGTGTTCCACAGCGGCTTGTAGACCACCCTGCCGCACTGTGAAGCAACGAACTCCCGTGCCCCGTCCGGGTCGTTGGTGATCAGTGTGCCGGGGACCGCGAAGCCGCTGCGCTGCGCGGCGGCGAGCTGGGCCGGCTTGTGCTCCGCCGCCCGGTTGTCCCACGGGTGGTTCACGTAGTCGGCCCCGGGCAGGGACGCCAGGATGCCGCCGACGCCCCACAACGACTGCGCGGCGGCGAACCGCCGTTCCTGCCCGTCCAGTTCGCCCGGCCCGTCGAAGGCCGAGGGGCGACGGGTCCAAACGGAGCGTACTCCGGTGAGGTCGAGCTCACGGCTCCGCGTGCGCAACGTGCCGCGCTGGCCTCCCGTCCCGTACCTGGCGCTCAACGCAGCGCCCGCGTGCAGGTCGGTGCCGGGATCAAACCGGACAACCGGCACCTTGCGCTCAGCGAGGATACGCAGCACCAGGTCACTGGTCACGTCGTGCGGGTTGGTCAGCACCAGCACCGACCCGCTCGGGTCCGTCGTACCCGCCGTCGCCGCCATCAGTGGTCAGGAACGGTGTCGTAGTCAGGATGGTGGTCGTTGTCGGTGGTGTTGTCCGGGTCGGAGGTGTAGTCGGTGTCGGTGCTGGTGATGTTCGCGGTGTTGGTGTAGTTCGAGGTGCTGGTGTAGTTCGAAGTGCTGGTGTGGTTCGAGGTGCTGGTGCTGCTGCTGTCGGCTTCGTATCGGCTGAGCTCGACCGTGCGACCGAGCTCGTCGACGACAACGGCGATCTGGGTCTCGGGGTCGATCACCGGCGTGAGCACAGGAACCTCGGCGGTCTCCGCGTACGGTGCCATCCGGGTGGTGCCCCAAGCCGCGTGGTGGTCTCGCGTTCCCATCATTCAACTCCTACCTGTGCTTTCAGCCGTTCCGGTTGGTGTTGTGGTGCGGCAGCTGGACTTCGCCCACGCAGGCGATCCGTCCGTTTCCTCCGGCACGCAGATCGGTGGCGGCGCCACGGAGACGGTCGGGCTTGGGCGGACCGGGGGCACGCGCCCGCTCGCCGGGGAGCCCTCGGTATCTTGCGTGCCATCCGCCCAGTATCGAGACCCGAGGCCACCGCGGCGAGCAGCTTTCCGGACACAAGTCGCTGCTGTCGAGGGACGGTGCTTGTTGCTGCGGTTGTCGGCCAGCAGGAGGGCTCAGCCGGCACCGTGGGCCACGAGTGCCGTCGCTCTGTTGAGGCCGGGCAGGCGACACACCAGCCCGTCGTCCGGCAGAGACAAGGTCCTCGTAGTCGGACTGAGAGGAGATCGGCTCAGGCCGTCGACACTGCCCCGAACCGGTCATCGAGGCTAGCCACTGACTTGATACTGGCCTGGCCCTCCTCAGCGCCCAGCTAAAGGGGTTCGGGGTCGAAGCCACGGCAGACGGCTTCGACCCCAGACCGCTGTCTTACCACTGTCCGGTGCCATCCCCGACGGGAGCCAGCCCCAGGGCCGCCGGAGCATCAGCCAGGCAAGCACGAACCCGCCGCGCTTGTCGCCCAAGCTGCAGACCGTGAGCAGGTTCCGGCGAATCCAGGCTCAGGATTCCGCGAACCCGCGCGTTTCCGCTCGAACGGATTCGAAAGCGTCCCTGCTGCTCGGCATCACCGGCGTCCTCATTGCCGGAGTGGCCGCGCTCGGCAAGGCACCCGCGCCCGCGCTCGCGCTCGCCCTGGCCGCCGTCGGCATCGCCGCTGCCGTCGCCTCCGCGCTGCTCTCGGTCCTGGTCGTCATGCCCAAGCTCGACCCCACCAGGTCCAACGGCTTCTCCCGCTGGGCCCGCTGCACCGACCCGGACGCGATCCGCCAGGCCCTGGCCGACGACGTCCGCCTCGCCCGCCTCCACGCCCTCAGCGTGCTGTGCGAGCGCAAGATGCGCCTCCTCCAGTGGGCGGCCCGCCTTGCACTCGTCGCCGTCCTCGCCGTCTCCGCCGCCGCGCTCCTGTCCGCCGCCGTCTGACAACCCACCACCCCACCCCGGAGGCACCCACCATGACCACCACCCTCGACCCCGTCGAACCCGGCGACCTCGTCGTCATGATCGGCGCCAGCGGCTCGGGCAAGTTCACGACGCTGCTCACCATCCCGCCGCACCAGATCGTCAGCCTCGACCAGCCACGCGCCGTCGTCTCCGAACCCGGCGACCAGGCCGCGACCCCGGACGCCGTCCTCCTCCAACACCAGATCCTGAGCATGCGGCTGCGCCGGGGCCTGACGACGTTCGTGGACAACGTGAGCTGTGAGAGCCACCACCGGCTCCAGCTGGTCGAACTCGCCCACGCCCACGGGCGCCGCGCGGTCGCGATCCTGACGGACGCCCCGCTCGACCTCTGCCTCACGCGGAACTCGAGCAGGCCCGATCACCAGCGGGTACCGGAAGACGTCCTGCGCTGGCAGCACCGCATGGCCTGCTCCGCCCGCGACCTCCTCCCCCGCGAAGGCTTCGACGAGATCCGCCACCACCGCGTCGGGTAGCCCCGCCACGTCACCGTGACGGGGCCCCCTCAGAACCGTGCGTGCCACTCGTCGCGGCACACGGCTCAAGCAGGACTCATTGGCCTTGCAGGCCCTGCACTGGACCGGTGCCACCGTCGTTCGCATGGAGCTGGCGGTGGCACTCGGCGTGAATCAGCCGGATGTTCCGGCTGTCGTCTGATCCTCCGTCGCGCCGGTAGACGAAGTGATGCTTGTTGAGCATCTTCTTCGACGCCGCGAACCAGGCCATCCACTCGCGTGGGTGGTCTGGTTCGTATTCGGCCCCGGCGATCAGCGCCTGCTTGCAGAGCGGGCACAGCCCTTTCTGCCTCGCCGCTAGGGACAAGCTCATCTTGTCCAGGTGCGGCACGACGCTGCGTGTCCTCGACGCCCAGTACTCCCGCAGGCTCGGGTCGTCCGGAGACGCCCCACCCCTGACCATGAAGTGCCGGACGATCGGGGTCCACCTGAACTTCAGGAGATAGGCGCCAGTG
The DNA here is from genome assembly GCF_053598215.1 of Kitasatospora sp. NPDC001175. Taxonomy (NCBI): domain Bacteria; kingdom Bacillati; phylum Actinomycetota; class Actinomycetes; order Kitasatosporales; family Streptomycetaceae; genus Kitasatospora; species Kitasatospora sp. NPDC001175. The sequence goes on from NZ_JBSFJU010000174.1 coordinate 3,654, forward strand.
GCCCTGACGCCGAACACCCATCTGTCCTTTCTGGACTTGTTGAAGTTGCCGAAGTAGCGGCGTAGTACCCACATCCTCGGCTTGCTTCGGTGTGAGCTTCCCCCGAGATGCGGCGGATGGTGACAGCGGGTCAGATGGGCCTCATGAGAGGACCCGAGGCCATGGCCGCCCCGAAGAAGTACCCGC
>NZ_JBSFJU010000175.1:0-3727 GCF_053598215.1 Kitasatospora sp. NPDC001175
GCTCAGGTGGAGTCGATCCGTACCGAGCTGCTGGACGTGCTGCGTGAGGTGACTCCGCGGGCGGGTCGGGTGCCGCTGCTGTCCACGGTGACCGGTGAGTTGGTCGACGGCTCGGGTATGGACGCCGGGTACTGGTACACCAACCTGCGCGCCACCGTCCGATTCGCCGAGGCCACGGCGGAGTTGGCGACGAACCACGGCATCGGCACCTTCGTCGAGGTCAGCGCACACCCCGTTCTGGTGACCGGAGTCCAGGAGACCGTGGAGGCGGCCGGACGCGAGGCCGTGACCGTGGGGACGCTGCGCCGCAACGAGGGCGGTGCCCGTCGGCTGCTGGCCTCGTTCGCCGAGGCATGGGTGCGCGGGGTCGCGGTGGACTGGCAGGCGGCCGTCTTCGCCGGTACCGGCACGCCGCTCGTGGACCTGCCCACCTACGCCTTCCAACGCCGCCGTTACTGGCTGGATGCGCCGGCCGCGCCCGCCGCCGAGCGTGACGCGTCGCTGGACCCGGTGGAGGCGGAGTTCTGGGCCGCCGTGGAGAGCGAGGACCTGGCGTCCCTCACGGAGTCGTTGGAGCTGGCCGACGACGCGCCGCTGAGCGCCGTACTGCCCGCGCTGTCCTCGTGGCGGCGGCAGCGCCGTGAGCAGTACACCGTGGACGGCTGGCGCTACCGGATCACCTGGCAGCCAATGGCCGACCTCCCCGCCCCCGTACTCTCGGGCACCTGGCTGCTGGTGGCGCCGGCTGAGGAAACCCCCTGGGCGGCGGCCGCCACCGAGGCCCTGGCCCGGCACGGCGCGGAGGTCCGCCGGCTGTCGGTCGACGCCGCGGACCTGGACCGGGAGGCGCTGTCCGAGCGGCTGCGGACCGACCTGACCGAGGCGCCCGCCGGAGTCCTCTCGCTGCTCGGACTCGTCGAGCGGCGTTGTGCCGACCACCCGGCCGTGCCCTTCGGCATGGCGGGATCGGTGCTGCTGTTCCAGTCGCTGGCCGATGCCGGATTCGAGACCCCGGTGTGGACCGCCACCAGCGGTGCCGTGGCGGTGAACCGCGCCGAGCGCCTGTCGAGCCCCGCACAGTCGCTGGTCTGGGGCCTGGGTCGGGTCGCCGCGCTGGAGGACGCGCAGCGCTGGGGCGGACTGGTGGACCTCCCCGGGCAGGTGGACGAGCGCGGCCTGGACCGGCTGGTCCGCGTGCTCGCCGGAACCGGCGGCGAGGACCAGCTCGCGGTGCGCCCGTCCGGGGTCTTCGCCCGGCGGCTGGTGCACGCGCCTTCCGGCCCCGCTCCGACGGAGAGTTGGCGTCCGAGTGGTACCGTCCTGGTCACCGGCGGTACCGGCGCCCTGGGTGCCCATGTGGCCCGTTGGCTCGCCCGCAGTGGTGCCGAGCACCTGCTGCTCACCAGCCGCCGCGGCCCGGACGCCGAAGGCGCGGACGAACTGCGCGAGGAGCTGACCGCCCTCGGCGCGACCGTCACCATCGTCTCCTGCGACGTGTCGGACCGCGAGGCGCTCGCCGGACTGCTCGCCGGGATCCCGGCGGACCGGCCGCTGACCGCGGTGATGCACACCGCCGCGGTGCTGGACGACGCGGTGATCCAGGCCCTGACGGCCGACCAGCTTGAGCGGGTGCTGCGGGTCAAGGTCGACTCCGCCCTGCACCTTCACGAACTGACGATGCATCAGAAGCTCGACGCGTTCGTGCTCTTCTCCTCCTTCGCGGCCACCTTCGGGGCTCCCGGGCAGGGCAACTACGCGCCCGGCAACGCCTTCCTGGACGCCCTCGCCGAGCAGCGCCGGGCCGACGGCCTGCCCGCCACTTCGGTGGCCTGGGGTCCGTGGGGCGAGGGCGGGATGGCCGAGGGCGGCGTCGGTGACCGGATGCGCCGGCACGGCATCCTGGAGATGTCGCCGGACCTGGCGGTGGCCGCGCTGCAGCAGGCGCTGGACCAGGGTGAGGCGGCACTGACCGTCACCGACATCGACTGGCAGCGCTTCGCGCTCGCCTTCACCTCTGGCCGGACCCGGCCGCTGCTCTTCGAAATCCCGGAAGCAGTACGGGCGTTGGAGTCCACCGGCGGTGGGGTGGAGAACCAGGAGGCGGCCGGCGGCGCGCTCGCCGTCCGGCTCGCGGGTGCCTCGCCCGCCGAGCGGGAGCGGATCCTGCTCGACCTGGTCACCTCGCACGTCGCGGCCGCGCTCGGCTACCCGGGCCCGGAGGCGGTGGACACCGGCCGGGCGTTCAAGGAGCTCGGCTTCGACTCGCTGACCGCCGTGGAACTGCGCAACCGGCTCGGTGCCGCCGCAGGGATCAAGCTCCCGGCCACCCTGATCTACGACCACCCCAACACTCTGGCGCTGGTCCGCCACCTGGACGAGGAACTGTCGGGCGCCGTGACGGGCCTCGCCGCTCCGGTCGTGGTGCGCGCCGCCGCCGACGAGCCGATCGCGATCGTCGGTATGAGCTGCCGCTTCCCGGGCGGGGTGCAGAGCCCCGAGGACCTGTGGCAGCTGCTGCTCGCCGGCGGTGACGCCCTGTCGGAGTTCCCCGCCGACCGTGGCTGGGACCTGGAGACGGTCTTCAACGCCGACCCCGACCACCAGGGCACCTCGTACATCCGCGAGGGCGGCTTCCTGCACGACGCCAGCCGGTTCGACGCGGCCTTCTTCGGCATCTCACCGCGTGAGGCGCTGGCGATGGACCCGCAGCAGCGGCTGCTGCTGGAGACCTCGTGGGAGGCGTTCGAGCGGGCGGGCATCGACCCCACCACGCTGCGCGGCAGCCGGACCGGTGTCTTCGCGGGCACCAACGGCCAGGACTACCTGGGCCTGCTGGCGTCGGCCGCCCACTCGGCCGAGGGGCATGTCGCCACCGGTACGGCGGCCAGCGTGGTCTCGGGCCGGGTGTCGTACCTCTTCGGCCTCGAGGGCCCGGCGATGACCGTGGACACCGCCTGCTCGGCCTCGTTGGTCGCCCTGCACCTGGCCGTGCAGTCGCTGAGGGGCGGCGAGTGCGACCTGGCGCTGGCCGGCGGTGTGACGGTGATGTCCACACCGGGGACGTTCATCGAGTTCAGCCGGCAGCAGGGCCTGGCGTCCGACGGCCGCTGCAAGCCGTTCTCGGCCGCGGCCGACGGATTCACCCCCTCCGAGGGCGTCGGGATGCTGCTGGTCGAGCGGTTGTCGGACGCGCGGCGCAACGGGCATCCGGTGCTGGCGGTGGTGCGTGGTTCGGCGATCAACCAGGACGGTGCGTCCAACGGTCTGACGGCGCCGAACGGTCCGTCGCAGCAGCGGGTGATCCGGCAGGCGCTCGCAGATGCCGGACTGTCCGCCGAGCAGGTGGACGCGGTGGAGGCGCACGGCACGGGCACCAAGCTGGGTGACCCGATCGAGGCGCAGGCGCTGATCGCCACCTACGGCCAGGGCCGGCCCGAGGGCCGTCCGCTGCTGCTCGGCTCGGTGAAGTCCAACATCGGGCACGCGCAGGCGGCAGCCGGACTCGCCGGTGTGATCAAGATGGTCGAGGCGCTGCGGCACGGTGTGCTGCCGGAGAGCATCCACCTCGACGAGCCCTCGCCGCACGTGGACTGGTCGGCTGGTTCGGTGGAGCTGCTGACCGAGGCGCGGCGGTGGCCGGTGACGGGTGAGCCGCGTCGGGCGGGTGTGTCGTCGTTCGGGTTCAGTGGGACGAACGCGCATGTGATCGTCGAGCAGGCGCCGGAGG
>NZ_JBSFJU010000176.1:0-3590 GCF_053598215.1 Kitasatospora sp. NPDC001175
GGCGGCGGGCACGAGTCGTTGTTCCGGCCGGAGTGGGTCGGTGCGGTTCTGCCGTCGGTCGAGGCGCCTGATGTGGTGACGGTGCTCGGTGCGGATGATCTCGGGCTGGAGGATGCCGAGCAGTTCGGGAACCTGGCCGAGCTGCGGGCGGCGGTCTCGGCCGGTCTGTCGGTGCCGGGGACGATCGTGGTCCCCGTGCTGCCCGAGGCGGCTCAGGATGTGGCCGCCGCAACTCGCGCCGCCGTACACGATGCGCTGGCCCTGGTGAAGGAGTGGCTGGCCGAGGATCTGCTGGCGGACACCCGTCTAGTGGTGGTCACGCGTGGTGCGGTGGCGACCGTCGACGCGGAAGCACCGAACCTGCCCTCGGCCGCTGTGCGGGGTCTGCTGGGTTCGGCGCAGTCGGAGAACCCGGGCCGGATCGTGCTGGTCGACCTGGACGAGGACCCGGCCTCGCTCCAGGCGCTGCCCGGTGCGCTCGCCTCCGGCGAGCCGCAGTTGGCCGTACGGGCCGGCGACGCCTTCGCGCCGCGTCTGGCGCGGGTCCCGGCGATTGCCGAGGCCGAGCCGCTGGTGCTGGACCCGGAGGGTACGGTGCTGGTGACGGGTGCGACGGGCACCCTGGGTGCGCTGTTCGCCCGGCATCTGGTGACCGAGTACGGTGCGCGTAGGCTGCTGCTGGTCTCGCGGCGCGGGGCTCAGGCCGAGGGCGCCGAAGAACTCGCGGACTCCCTGCGGGAGTTGGGTGCGGAGCCGGTCTTCGCCGCCTGTGACGTCGCGGACCGTGACGCGCTGGCCACCCTGCTCGCCGAACACCGCCTGACCGCAGTCGTACACACCGCCGGTGTCCTGGACGACGGCGTGATCTCCTCGCTCACCCCCGAGCGCATCGACACCGTGCTGCGCCCGAAGGTGGACGCGGCCTGGAACCTGCACGAACTGACGCAGCACCAGGACCTTTCCGCGTTCGTGCTGTTCTCCTCCGCCGCCGGTCTGTTCGGCGCGGCCGGCCAGGGCAACTACGCCGCCGCGAACAGCTTCCTGGACGCCCTCGCCCAGCAGCGCCGTACGGCCGGTCTCCCGGCGACCTCGCTCGCCTGGGGCCTGTGGGCCGAAGACGGCGGCATGGCCGCCGCCCTGGTCCGGTCCGACGTCGAGCGGATGGCACGCGGTGGTGTCGCCGCGCTGACCGCCGAGGACGGGCTGCTGCTGTTCGACGCCGCAGTCGGCTCCACCGACCCCTTGCTGGTACCCATCCAGCTCGAACTCGCGGCCCTGCGCGCCCAGGCCGCCCGGGGAATGCTGCCCCCGCTGCTGCGCGGCCTGGTACGGACCCCGATGCGCCGTGCGGCCGAGGCCGGTAGCGGCACCGGACACGGCGGTGCCGGCGGCTCGGCGCTCACCCGACGGCTGGCGTCCCTCTCGGAGGCCGAGCGAGAGGCCGCCCTGCTCGACCTCGTGTGCTCGGAGGTGGCGACCGTCCTCGGGTACCCGAGTGCGGCCTCCGTCGACGCCGAGCGGGCGTTCAAGGAGCTCGGCTTCGACTCCCTCACCGCCGTCGAACTGCGCAACCGCCTCAACACGGTGACCGGGCTCCGGCTGTCGGCCACCCTGGTCTTCGACTATCCGACCCCGGCCGCTCTCGCGGAGCTGCTCCACCGTGAGCTCCTGGGCGCGCTGCCGTCCGCCGACCTCCCGGTGGCGGTCATCGCCGCCACGGACGACGATCCGATCGCGATCGTCGGCATGGCCTGCCGCTACCCGGGCGGAGTCCAGAGCCCCGAGGACCTCTGGGGTCTGGTCGCCGGCGGACGGGACGCGGTCTCCTTCTTCCCCGAGAACCGCGGCTGGGACGTCGAGAACCTCTACCACCCGGACCCGGACCACCAGGGCACCTCCTACGCCCGTGAAGGCGGTTTCCTGCACGACGCAGGCCTCTTCGATCCGGGCTTCTTCGGGATCTCGCCGCGTGAGGCGATGTCGATGGACCCGCAGCAGCGGCTGCTGCTGGAGACCTCGTGGGAGGCATTCGAGCGGGCGGGAATCGATCCGGCGACCCTGCGCGGCAGCCGGACCGGCGTGTTCGTCGGTGTGATGTACAACGACTACGGCATGCTGCTCCAGCAGTCGGCGGAGGGGGCCGAGGGCCACGTCGGCACCGGTACCTCGGGGAGCATCGCCTCCGGCCGGGTGTCCTACACCCTGGGCCTGGAGGGCCCGGCGGTGACCATCGACACCGCCTGCTCCTCCTCGCTGGTGGCCCTGCACCTGGCCTGCCAGTCGCTGCGCCAGGGTGAGTCCACGCTGGCGCTGGCCGGCGGCGTCACCGTGATGCTGACTCCCAGCACCTTCGTGGAGTTCAGCCGCCAGCGCGGTCTGGCCGAGGACGGGCGCTGCAAGGCGTTCTCGGACGACGCGGACGGCACCGGCTGGGGCGAGGGCGTCGGCATGTTGCTGGTCGAGCGGCTCTCCGACGCACGCCGCCACGGACACCCGGTACTCGGCATCGTCCGCGGCAGCGCCGTCAACCAGGACGGCGCCTCCAACGGCCTCACCGCTCCCAACGGCCCGTCCCAGCAGCGCGTCATCCGCCAGGCCCTGGCCAACGCCGGGCTGACGGCCAGTCAGGTCGACGCGGTGGAGGCGCACGGTACGGGCACCCGGCTCGGTGACCCGATCGAGGCGCAGGCGCTGCTGGCCACCTACGGTCAGGAGCACTCGGACGACCGTCCGCTGTGGCTGGGTTCGGTGAAGTCCAACCTGGGTCACACCCAGGCGGCCGCGGGTGCGGCCGGTGTGATCAAGATGGTGATGGCGATGCGGCACGGTGTGCTGCCGCAGTCGCTGCACGTGGGGGAGCCGTCCTCGCACGTGGACTGGTCAGCGGGTGCGGTCTCGCTGCTGACCGAGACCACGGACTGGCCGGAGACCGGCGAACCCCGCCGCTCGGCGGTGTCCTCGTTCGGTTTCAGCGGCACCAACGCCCATATCGTCCTGGAGCAGGCCCCGGCCGCCGACACGGCTGTGGCTGCCGAGCCGAACGCCCCCTCGGTGACCCCGTGGGCGCTGTCCGGCCGGACGCCCGAGGCACTGCGCGGGCAGGCCGAGCGGCTACTGGCCCGGCTGGATGCCGAGCCCGACATGTCGCCGGTCGACGTCGGTTTCTCGCTGGTGAGCGCGCGTGGTTCCTTCGAGCACCGTGCCGTGCTGCTGGGTTCGGACCGCGAAGAGCTGCGGGCCGGGCTGGAGGCACTGGCGCGCGGTGAGGCGGCGGCGCGGACGGTGGTCGGCGCCATGGGGACGGCCGGCCGGGTGGCGTTCCTGTTCACGGGGCAGGGCAGCCAGCGGTCCGGTATGGGCGCCGAGTTGTACGAGGCGTTCCCGCACTTCGCAGAGGCTTTCGATGCGGTGTGCGGGGAACTGGACCGGCACTTGGACCGTCCGCTGCGCGAGGTGGTGTTCGGCGGGGAGGAGTTGGACCAGACCGGGTACACGCAGCCGGCGCTGTTCGCGGTCGAGGTGGCGCTGTTCCGCCTGGTGGAGTCGTGGGGTGTGCGGCCGGACTTCCTGGCCGGGCACTCGATCGGTGA
>NZ_JBSFJU010000177.1:0-3429 GCF_053598215.1 Kitasatospora sp. NPDC001175
CCTTCGGCATGCCCCCACACCCGCACACGGCCACGACGCGTCACCAACGCCATTGACCCGGTTCAGGCGAACCCAACTGAAAGGCGGAGGCTAGTCGCGAAAGGGCAGTGGGGCGACAGCCCAGCCGCGGCAGTCGAGGAGGCGGGCCCGCTGGCTTCGACAAGGAGATGTACAAGTGCCGGAACGAGGTCGAGCGCACAATCAACCGCCTGAAGCATTCCCGTGCCGCACCCACGCGCTACGACAATCGCGCTTACGTCTTCCGCGGCACGCTCACCGTGGCCTCGATCCGCCTCTGGATCAGGCCGTGATCAGATTTTCCGCCTCAGCCGGCTTCCAGCTCGTCGGCCCGCTGCCTCAGGTCTGCCGCGATGCTGTCCCAGTCCGGTCCGAACAGCTCAAGGCTCAGGGCGGCCTCCCGCATCAGCGCCGGCTCGTCCGGCCGTTGCAGGAGCACCAACCGGTACGCCAGGTTGCGCACCCAGACTGGTAGGTAGCCGCTGACCGGGGGCGGGCACAGCTCATGCAGCATGGCCAGGATCGAGTCCGCTCGGGCGAAAGTCAGTTCCTCGACGAAGTGGTGCTCGTGGTGAGGCTGGTCGCAGGCCGGCCTGGGTCGGTACTCGTCGCCGTAAAGGCATCGGGCGTGCTCCGTCAGGGTGCTGTGCATGCCCTGGAGCCTATGACGCCTTGATCCGCCGGACAGAACCTAGTCCACGGCCTCACCGATGCCTCACAGGATGCCGTCCTCGATGCCGTTCTCGACGCAGCCATCGACGGGCACCGCAAGCTCTACGCCCCCGACCGGCCATGCGGCCGACGCGAATTCCAGGACTACTTCGATGAGGGCCTCGAACGCAGGCAAGTCCCCGACTCGGGCCCCAACCTTTCTGACGTCATCAACCTGGCCTGGATCACGATCGTCACCATGCACAAGATCATCCCCGGCCAGCACTTCATCCCATTCATCGAAGCTGTCCAAGAAGCAGTCAGCCGAAGCCGCGAGTTCTCCGCCTGGCGGGCCGCCCAACGCGCCACCAACCACCGGGAACCCCTCAGCGTCTGACATCACGACCTGACGCTGGAACACGCGACCATCAGCGCCAGCACACCTCCACACACGGACAAAGAGGCGTCCGGCACCTCCCGGTGCCGGACGCCCGAGATGTCGGCGAGAACCGAGAGCACCTGGAAGGTTGGCGTGTCGGAAGTCGGTGGCACCGAAGTGCGGCGCCTGCACCGATCGATCGGTTGCTGCCCGGCGCACGGCCCCGCCTCCCGCCCGACGGCGGGAGGCGGGGTGTTCCGGTCGGCTGGCTGTTCACACCGCTGGCTCTGTCAGGGCGTTACCGTTCCGATCTGGCTCGGGACGTTCTCGGTGAACCAGAGGTTGCCGTCGGATCCGGTGGTGATGTCCAGCGGGCTCGAATCGGTGGTCGGGACCGACAGTTCGGTGATCGTGCCCGAGGTCGTGATCTGGCCGATGTCGTTGCTGGCGTTCTCGGTGAACCAGAGGTTGCCGTCCGGTCCGGTGGTGATGCCCCAGGGGAACGGGAAGAAGACGGTGTCCGTGAGGTCGTAGCCGGTGAACACGCCCGCGGTGGTGACCTGTCCGATCTGCGTTGCTCCGGCGTCGGTGAACCAGAGGTTGCCGTCGGGCCCTGCGGTGATGCCGATGGGCAGGGAGAACAGTGAGGGAACAGCGTTCTCGGTGATCGTGCCGCCGGTGGTGATCCGGCCGATGCTTCCGGACAGGACTTCGGTGAACCAGAGGTTGCCGTCCGGCCCGGCGGTGATGCTCAGTGGGAAGGCGCCGGTCGTCGGGAGGGCGTATTCGGTGACCGTGCCGCCGGTGGTGATCCGGCCGATGCTGTCGGTGCCCGGCTCCGCGAACCAGAGGTTGCCGTCCGGCCCGACGGTGATGCCCCAGGGGTAGGCGCCGAAGGTCGGGAGGGCGTATTCGGTGACCGTGCCGCCGGTGGTGATGCGGCCGATCTTGTCGACGTTCGACTCGGTGAACCACAGGTTGCCGTCCGGCCCGGTGACGATCTCGGCGGGCCCCGCGTTGGTGGTGGGCACGGAGAACTCGGTGAACGTGCCGCTCGTCGTGACGCGCCCGATCGCGTCCGCCCCGTTCTCGTTCTCGGTGAACCACAGGGCGTCGTCCGGCCCCGCGGTGATGCCGACCGGCTCCGCATCGGCAGTGGGTGTCGCCAGTTCGCTGATGGTGGGGGTCGGGCGGGTCTGTGCCGCCCCCGGGTGGGGGTGTTTTCCCCGGAGGCAGGCGATGAGCCCCGCCGGCCCCCGGTGCCGGACGCAGGACTTCACCCACGGGCGCAGGGATCCCGGGGGGCGGCGCTGGGAGTCACCGAAGGCGACGGTGCCGGGCGCTGCGACAGCGGCCGTCAGGGTCAGGACGACGAGCGCGCGGTAGAGCCGCCTGAGGCGGCCGGGACGGTGGGACATGAGACCCCTTTCCGACGGACGCGGCGGGAGCCGGAGCGCCGAGCCCGTGCACCGGCGGTCTCCCTGCCCCGAGCCGTGATCAACAAGCACAGCGTGACGGCCGAACGGCCCGCACCACCTCGATTGCTCCGAAAGCGGTATGTCACACACCATCACATGTGCTGTCCCAATCCGCTGAAGTCCCGGGTCCAAACCCACCGAGAACGTACTGCCCATCCATCCCGAAGAAATCAGAGGACAGGATGATCAAACTTCGATGAGAACGATCAAACTTCGTTGGGACGGGTCACCCACCCCCGCCAGCCAGCCCCGGCGCTGGGGGATGCGGAGCGTGCCCCGCGCGAGCTGATGACGCTGCCGGGCATGTCCCGGGACGTACGGGACTGGAAACTCGTGTGGATCCGCATCGCAGGTGCCTGGCGGTCGGGGATCCTCACGGTCTGGCGCAGGCCGCCCAACAGCGCTGTCTGGGTCGCCCACGTCCGCTGGGGCGAAGACGACCAGCGCGAGCAGCGGTGGGGCTGTTTCCTCTACGACCCCGCCACGATCTGCCCCATCCCACAGCCCTCGGCCGCCGCCGCCGTCTCGGCAGGCGCCACCACAGTGTTCGAGGGAACGCCATGACCACCGCCCCCCGCCCCCGCCGTCGCCAAGCGCTCTCTCCGAGCTCCTCGAACAGACCTCCCCTGCGACCCGGGCCCGCCAGGCCGAAGCCGCCACCATCCCCGTCCACCCCCTCCTCGCCCCACTGCTCCCGCACGGCGGCCTGGCCCGCGGCACCGTCACCGAGACCACCGACCTGTCGCTGCTCCTGGCCCTCGCGGCAGGCCCGGCGGATGCCACGCCCGCAACCTGGTCCGCGGCCATGAACCTGCCCGACCTCGGGCTGGCCGCAGCCATCGGCCACGGCATCCCCATCAACCGCCTCCTCCTGGTCGACGAACCCGGCGAACACCTCCCCGA
>NZ_JBSFJU010000178.1:0-3423 GCF_053598215.1 Kitasatospora sp. NPDC001175
CGGCTCCGAAGGGCCAAACCTTCATCTCTCGCACAGCACCGCAATTAGAAGTTCACTACCAATAACTCCCTTTCACGTTCAGGACACACTCACAGCACGCGACAGCACCCCACGCGACAGGGGGCGCGACAGCAGACGCGACAGCCTCCGGCGGGCTCGCTTATCTGGGGCTATCGCGCAAACTTGCAGGTGAAGGCACGCAAGCCGGTTAGGCACGTAAGGCACGTCCAGCCCCGATCATGCGGTGGCCCGGGGGTGTACGTCCGGCGTGAGGTCCGTAGATCCGGGTGCTCACCGTGCCACGCAGGTCACCCGGCGGACCGGTAGGCGCGGTTCGCTGTGGCGTGCACGGAGCCGAGCAGGCTGAGTGCCTCGGCGCTGGGGCTGCCGTGTTCGGCATGGTAGATGATCAACTGCTGGCCGGGGGCGTCCCGCACGTCGAATGCGTGGTGGGTGAGGGTCAGGCCACCGACGTGCGGGTGGTGGAAGTGCTTGTTTTCCCGGGTCTTACCGCACACGGTATGGGTGTTCCACAGCCGGGCGAAGTCCGTGCTGCGCGCGCTGAGTTCGCCTACGAGAACCCGTAGGCGTGGACTGCCCGGATCGACGCCGGACGCCTGGCGCAAATGCCCCACCACCATCTCGGCTGTCCGGTCCCATCGGGGGTGGAACGGCCGACCTGCCGGGTCGAGAAAGACCATGCGGGCCAGGTTGTCCATCGGTTCAAAGGGGGAGTACAGCGCCTCGGCCAGGGCGTTGGCGGCCAAAACATCCAGGATCGGGTTGATGACGACCGCCGGAGTGCTGGGGTAGCCGTCCAGCAGGACGCGCAGAGCGGGGGCGACCTGGTCGGTGGCGGCGACGGACCGCTGGGACGGTGCGGTTCCGGACAGCTGGTGAAGGTGCGCCTGGGCGTCTGTATCCAGCAGCAGCGCGCGGCTGAGCGCATCCACCACCTGTGCGGACGGGTGGCGTTCGCGGCCCTGTTCCAGCCGGGTGTAGTAGTCCGCGTTCACCCCTGCCAGTACGGCGACCTCTTCGCGGCGCAGCCCGGCCACCCTCCGCACGCCATGGCTCGGCATCCCGACCTCGTCTGGCCGCACGGCCGCACGGCGCGCCCGCAGGAACTCACCCAGCTGGTTGTCGGTCATGTGCTCAGGCTAGGCCGCGGGCCCGGTGTGCTGCCTGGGTGTACCGCACCCAGGCAGCACACGGCCTGGGCCGCCTGGAACACCTCGCCCAGACTCGGTGTCCTACCAAGAGATAAGGGGCAGTCATGCCGGACCAGACAGTCAAGGTCGTAGCGATCACCGGTGCCAGTAGTGGGATCGGCGAGGCGACCGCCCGCCGGCTCGCCGCCGACGGCCACCGCCTGTTCCTGGGAGCACGGCGCACCGATCGCCTGGACCAACTCGTCACGGAGATCACCGCCACGGGCGGCACGGCGGCGATCCAGCGCCTGGACGTCACCGAGGCCGCCGACGTCCAGGACTTCGTGGCAGCGGCCAAAGAGCGCTACAACCGCGTGGACGTGATGGTCAACAACGCCGGGGTGATGCCGCTGTCGCCGCTGGAAGCGCTCAGGACGGAGGAGTGGAACCGCATGATCGACGTGAACATGCGGGGTGTCCTGCACGGCATCTCCGCCGTCTTGCCCGTGATGCGCGCGCAAGGCGGCGGGCACATCGTGAACATCGCCTCCGTCGGCGCGCACGAGGTCTCTCCCACCGCCGCCGTCTACTGCGCCACCAAGTTCGCGGTCCGTGCGATCTCCGAGGGCCTGCGTCAGGAGTCCGCCGGTGACGTCAGGGTCACGCTGGTCTCGCCGGGTGTCACGGAGTCCGAACTCGCCGACAGCATCGCGGACCCGGCCGCCCGGGCGGCCATGCGGACGTACCGCGCCGTGGCCCTGCCGGCCTCCGCAATCGCGGACGCCGTCGCCTACGCAATCTCCCAGCCGCCGCACGTCGACGTCAACGAGATCGTCGTACGACCTGCAGCGAGCGCCCAGTGACGGAAGGGACCGGAATGCTGCACGCCCCCGCCCTCGACGACCTGGCGCGCAGAGTGCGGGACCTGGAGGACCGGGACGCCCTGCACGCCCTCATGATCCGCGGCTGGCGGGCACTGGACCGCAAAGACTGGCGGACCTGGTCCGCCTGCTGGGCCGAAGACGCCGTGCTGGAGTTCGGGCCCTGGCAGCGAACCCAGGGAAGGGAGGCCATCCGCGCGAAGGTGGAGGAGGCCGAGTCGCCTTACACAAGCATCCAGCACCACATCCGCAACATGCACGTAGACGTGGCGGGCGACCGGGCAACCGGCATCGGATACATGTGGTTCGTCGCCGTCACCGCTCCCGGGAGAACCTCCGCCCCCTACGCCATGGGCGGCCCCTATGACTGGGAGTTCCGCCGGAACGGGGACGGCTGGCTCTTGGCCCGGCAGCGGCTCGGGGTCTTGTGGACCGACGGCGACGACACCCTGCGAGCCTTCGAACCGGAGTGACCGGGATGACGTTGTCGACTGCTCGGTGAATCAACACGCTGGGCCGCGCGGCAGCTTCACCGCCAGCCGATCGAGTGCTTGCGGCCGCCGCGCGCCCCAGAGTCCTCGGCCTTGGCGACGACGGCGCCGAAGACGGCACGGTGCCCTGCAAACGATAAGCCACGAAAGCGGGAGCCAGAACGATCTGACGACGCGCTCGAAGATCGCGAACACCAAGAGCCGCCGGGTGAAGTCGGCCGCCGAGCGGCTCGACTGGCGCTGACCCGGCCGGGCCCGAGGCCCGTCGAGAAGCGCTCCGGGCCCTCTCTGCCCGCCTGAACCCGCCGCGCTCGAGGAACGGGTGGCGGCCAGGCCCGGCAGGGGCGGCCTGGCGGCCTTCTGGGCCGCCCGCGCGCCGCGCCCGCCCCACCCCCACCGCGAGCGGCCGGCACCAGCCGGACGCGAGAGAAGAAGAGGCCCGCCGCAGGCGCAGCGAACCCTCAACGCCACCGCCCCACCCAACCACCACCCACAAAGCCGAGGACAGGAAGGGTTGTCGGGGTGGTGGGTTTCACCTTGACGGCCACTCACCATGGCGTCTGACCTGGGCGGATGGCCGGAATCCGGGCGCAGCGGGCAAGAGGGGCGGCGACCGGTTGGTGCACCGGTCCTCACCACCGGTTGGCGCACCGGTTAGCGGACCCGTTGTCGGATCGTGACCGTAGAGGCTGATCTTGGGGAGAAAAGTGGTGAGAACCGCGGGCTTCCATACGGGTGCTCGCCGCCGCCGGGGTGGCGGGCACCGACCTTGAGGAGCCCGTGATGGCGACGCCGCCCGAGATCGACCTGGGCTTGATTCGCTTTGACGGACACCCCTGATCAGGGGCTTCGGTCCCGGTAAGGATGATGTCCATCATGGAGAGCATGGGGAAGAAGCCG
>NZ_JBSFJU010000179.1:0-3422 GCF_053598215.1 Kitasatospora sp. NPDC001175
ACCGGGGTGCTGTCTTTCGGGCTGGTCACCCTGCCCGTGGCGCTGTACTCGGCGACCGAGTCCCACACGGTGAGTTTCCATCAGATCCAGCGCGGTACGGCGGACCGGGTGCGGACCCGGCGGGTCAACGAGCGTACCGGTGAGGAGGTGTCGTACAGCGAGATCGTGAAGGGCTACGAGCTGGCTGAGGTCGAGTACGTGATCGTGGAGCCCGAGGAACTGGAGCAGCTCTCCCCCGGCCGGTCCAGGACGATCGAGATCCGCGGGTTCGTCGACCTCGACCAGGTCGATCCGATCTTCTTCGACACCACCTACTACCTCGGTCCCAAGGGCAAGGAGTACGCCAAGATCTACGCCTTGCTGGTGAAAGCCCTGGAAGAGTCGAACAGAGCCGGAGTCTCCCTGTTCGCGATGCGCGGCAAGGAGTACCTGACCGCAGTGCAGGCCGAGAAGGGGATGCTGGTCACCCACACCATGCACTTCGCCGACGAGGTCCGCGACCCCCGCCGCGAGGTCGACGACCTGCCCGCCGCCACCACCGCGGTCGGTGAGAAGGAACTCGCCGCGGCCCGGCAGCTGATCGACATGCTCGCCGTCGACTGGAACCCGGACGAGTACCACGACACCTTCGCCGAGCAGGTCCGCGAGCTCATCGAGGCCAAGGCCGCCGGCAAGGAGATCGCCGTCTCCCAAGGCCCGCAGGAGACGCCCACCAACGTGGTCGACCTGATGGACGTCCTCAACCGCAGCCTGGCCACCGCCAAGGACCGTGCCACGGCCGACCAGGAAGCCGAGGAAGCAAAGCCCTCACGCCACCGCGCCCGCAAGGCCGCACCCCGTACGAGCCGAACCCCGAAGACAGCCAGCGGGAAGAAGACCATCACCGCGAAGCGGGCGCAGCCCGCCGCTGGCGCGAAGAAGCGCACCGGGACCTCCTCCAAAGCCGAGGACCTGGGGGCGCTCACGAAGGCCGAGCTCTACAAGCGGGCCAGCGATCTCGACATCCCCCAGCGCTCCACCATGAACCGTGACCAGCTCCAGCACGCCCTCGAACGCGCCCAGCGCCCCCGAGGCCGTCGTCTACGCACCGCATCGTGAAGCTGTTCATCCGTGGCGCCGAGCGTCGGCGAGGGAACGCAGCTGGGCCTGGTCGTGCAGTTCGCGGATGACCAGCAGGCGCTCGCCGCGTTGGAGAAGCAGGCTCTGGGTGAGGTCGCGGCCGGCCCACCCAGGAGCGGCTCGGCGGGCTCAGCTGGGCTGGCGCTGCCGGTTCAGCGCATGGGCGATCCCGCCGTGGTGAGCTGGTCCATGGTGAGGTCGGCTCGTGTGAGCAGGACGCGCGGACGGTGACGGTACCGGCCGAATTCGGGCTTCTGCCCGCCTGCGGCTCTACTACAGGTCTTATGGGCGTTCGCCGCGCCCGGCTCGGCACTGCTGAGCGCCGGTCACTCCGGCACGCCGGGGGTGACAACGAGGCTTTTGATCAGGGCCACCGTCTGCGCGGCGGTCAGCTGGCCGTGCTCGGACCCGACCGACCAGCACAGCATGATGAGCAGCTGGAGCATGGCGGTGTGGCGGACGTCGGCGGGTGCTTCTTGCCAGACCAGGTGCGCGGCCTGCGTGCCGATGCTGCGGTGCCGGGCCTGGAGTTCGAGAACCAGGGCGGTGACCGCGTCGGGCGTGGTTCGGGCGATCTGCCGCAGGCGGTCCACGCCGGCTTCCTCGGGAAGGCCGTAGACGGGGCGGGAGGAGAGCGGTCCCAGGCACACCAGGGCGGCTTCCCACAGTGCGTGGTCGCCGCGGCGCTGCAGCTCGGCCAGCAGCAGCAGCCCGTGCTCTGGTGCGCTGGTGCGGACGGTGGCGTCGGCGGCCTCGTAGACCAGGTCTTCGACTGGCAGCTGGGTCACGGCGTCCGGTGCCAGGGATCCGGCCGGGTGGTGGAGGGGCTGCGGGTGCTGATCGCTCACGCTGCGACCGTACTGCGCGGACGGTGGGGCGGGGGTGGTGGCCGTGGCGTCAGCGGTGGCGGTGGTCGTTCGGGGCGAGTCTGGGGCCGTAGCGCGGGGCACGGGCACCGGTGAGGCGGATGAGTCGGCACACGCGGTGGCGGTGCGGGGCGAAGGGGGCGAGCAGTTCCAGCATCTGTTCATCGCTGGACCGGGCCCGGCCGGCCAGGCAGAACCCGACGTGGTTCGCGAGGTGAAAGTCGCCGACGGAGACAGCGTCGGCGTCGCCGTTGGATCTCTGGAGGGTCTCAGCTGCGGTCCAGATCCCGATTCCCGGCACGGAGGTCAGCCGGGCGAAGGCCGCCTGGCTGTTCATGGCGGCGGCTTCTTCGAGGCGAGGAGCGAGCCGGACGGCGCGCAGCACCGTGCTGGAGCGCTTGGGGTCGACGCCGGCCTTGTGCCACTCCCAGCTCGGGATCGCCGCCCACTGGGTCGCGGAGGGGATCACCCGCAGTGCAGGGTGCGGTCCGGGTGCCGGGGTGCCGAAGCGGCGCAGGAGGTAGCGCCAGCCGCGGAAGGCCTCGGTGACGGTGACTTTCTGCTCCAGGATCGCGGGGATGAGGGAGTCCATGACCAGACCGGTCGCGCCGAGGCGCAGGCCGGGGTTGCGGCGCTGGACCTCGCGCAGCGGGCCGGGCGGCAGATGGAGCTGGTCGGGGTCGTCGTCGGCGCCGAGCAGGGTGGGCAGCCGGTCCAGAAGCCAGTCGGCGGCCGGTCCCCACGCCGTGGCGGTGATCTCGGCGGTCTGGGGGTGGGTGGTGATCCGGATGGTGCCGGTGCCAGCCGGGGTGCGGAACGCTCGCCACAGTCCGCCCGCTTCCCATGAGGCTGTCGGGTCGCCGGCGCCTCGGGAGATGGGGCCGAGGATGTGATCGAGGTCGACGGTGAAGGCGGGCTGCCAGGTGCGCCGCGCGCCGTCCATGTCTCTTCACCACCGGGTCGGTCTGCTGTCCGTGCCTGCGCGCGGGCGATGCCGAACACTACGCGACGGCAGAGGGTGATCCGAAATCCGCGCGGGGGGCAGCGGCGCAGCGTGTTCGATTCGCCTGTGCAGGTGAGAGCCGACTTTCGTTCGAATCCGCGTTCGCTCAAGCGTTCGAAAGCTCCGCCGAAAGCTGGCCCGCGCCGTCCTGTTCGAACGCATCAGCGGGATGCCCGCCGATCTCACAGCCCCCGACTTGGCCGTGTCGACTCCCTCCGAGCGCTCCATGCTGGCCAGCTTCATCACCGACGTCACACCCGATCTCGCCGACGAGCTGGAGCAGGCGGCTCAGGAGTTCCTACGCGAGCACGGCATCGCGGAGCCCATCACTTGGCAGCCTCTGAGCTTGCTCCGCTTTGACGGACACCGTTGGTGTGGTGGTCAGGCCGCCAGGACGGTCTCGTATTCGGCGGGACTGCGGTAGCCGAGGCTGC
>NZ_JBSFJU010000180.1:0-3205 GCF_053598215.1 Kitasatospora sp. NPDC001175
CTAATCCGACCTCCCACCTGGCTGCAGCCCCGCACCACCACCCGCCTGGCCGCACACCTACGCCGCACCGGAACCGTCCTCCTCTCCCACGGCCCATGGCCCGGCGGCGCCCAGCTACGCCTGGAGATCACCACGGCGGCCTGGTCCGGGCTTGGTGACGGGTACGGTCAGCTGTTGCATCGTCGGGTGACGGTGCGGGCGAGCGGGGGAGCGCGTCGCGCCCACGAACGGCCGAGCTGCTACTGCCGGACGAGAACGGCCGGGTCGGCGTTCCGGCGGCGGAGCCCGGAGCACTGCCGGTCCCCGACGGGGTCGCGGTGTAATCCCGCCGACGTCCGGCCTCCCGGCCCGACGCTTGTCTGACTACTGGCCGACAATGGCGTGCCGCAGTCCTCGCTCGACCTTGACCTGGCTTCCTTTAATCCCATGACGCATGACATCACTGCGGTATTTGGGCAGCAGCTCCCCGCCGCGCTGGCCGAAACCTTCGGCCGAGGACAAGACTGGCCTGAGAGTGTGCAGTGGGCCATCTCGTGGGCGCAGCCGCTGGTTTACAGCCTCACCGATGCCTCACAGGATGCCGTCCTCGATGCCGTTCTCGACGCAGCCGTCGACGGGCACCGCAAGCTCCACACCCCTGGCCGGCCGTTGTCCAGCCGACGCGAGGGCACCGTCAGCCAGTCACCGGTCGGTGGATCCAGGCTGACAGCGTAGCCGGTCACCCCGGAACAGGCGCCGAATCCTCGGGGCACTCGTGGGCGAATTCCACCGCGTGGGCGCTGTGGAGCGGCGGCGCATCCGGGGTTTCGCCAGTAGTGAAAGTGAAAGCGACCGTCACCCCCGGCAGGCCCGCAATATCGGTCTCGATGGTGAACTGCGGGAGGCTGTGAGTCTGCTCGACCCGCTGCCAGGGAACACCGGCGGCGGAGAAGGCGGCCGAGAGTTGCGGACAGGTGGGCGCGGCCTCGAAGGTGTGGAATTCACCGGGCCGGCCGGTGGGAATTCTGACACTCTCGTACCAGGTCCGGACGGAGACCCGGTTGATGATCCGGCACCGGCACACCTCGACCGACATGTCGCCGTACTGGAACCACTGCGGCCAGGGCTGGTCGTCCGAGATCCGGCCGGACTTCTCGGGCGGGCCGAGCACTGCGGTCACCTCCGGGAAGGAGGCCAGCGGACGCATTCCGGCGATCGACCCGGTTGCGCCGAATTCCGTCAGCACGGTCAACATGCTCAGCATCTCCATACGGTCATGATGCCACACCGGCATCACCCGATTTCCCGGAGGATCTGATTCACCGAAAGGCGGTGCGGCTTTCCGGCATCGGAAAGCCGCACCGCCCGGTCAGCCGATTACCCGGTGAATCCGGTCACAGCTTGCGCACCGCGTCGAGCAGTAGCTGAATCTCCACCGCGCGGTTGGTTCCGCAGCTCCAGTCCGCACCCCAGGTGCCCTTCTTCTTCCCCGGGGTGTTGAACTGCTTGATGGCGTCCGCTCCGACCCTGAGGATGTCGGACTGGTAGCCCTTGTTGGCCTTGATCTCCTCGATCGTGGCCTTGATCTCGGCGTCGGTGGCATCCCGCTTGGCCGGTCGGCCGACCTTGCCGACGATCTCGTCCGCGATGGTGAACAGGCTCACCTCGGCGCCGTTCTTGAGGTTGATGTGCATGCCCTTGGCGCAGAAGTCGTCGTGCAGGACGGCCACCCACTTGATGCCGCAGAACTTCGACTTCTTGGCCCTGGGCGCCATCGCCGACGCGTGCCGGGCACCGGCCCCGCCTGCGCTGAACGCGGCAGCACCTGCCGGGACGGCGGCAGCCGACGCCGTGTCGATCAGGCACTCGCCCGCCTTGGCCGCGTCCATCATCTGACGCAGTCGCTGCAGGGTGGCCTTGGCGCCCCTGACCTCCTCCAGGAACTTCGAGATCCCCTCGGTGATCCGGACGATGGCCCGGCTGACGGCCGGGATCTTGCCCGCGATCTCGATGAAGCTCGCGACGTTGACGGCCGTCCACAGGCAGCTCTCGATGTCGAACGAGGCGAAGCACTTCTTCGCGTCGGTGACACCGAGCACGTCGAGCAGGATCTGCCCGCCGTTCTCCTTGACCCAGTCGATGACGTCCTCGCCGGCCAGCTTCTGCGCCTGGTTGTACTGCTCGACGCAGTCGGCGCCGCAGTCGCCGCTGAGCGACGTCGTCTCGTCCGTGGTCAGGTCCGCCACCGGGGTGGGCGGCGAGGTGACCATGGCGGCGAGGGCGGCCTGCTGGTCCTTGCGCTCCTGGTCCTCGGCGCGCTGTGCCGCCTGGTCGGCCTGCTGGGCGCTGGACTGGGCGTTGGCGGCGGCCTGTTCGGCGGCGGTGGCCTGCTGGTCCGCCGTGGCGGCCGAGCTACGGGCGGTGGCCGCGTTGCCCTCGGCGGTGGTGGCCGCCGTACGGGCCGTGGCGGCGTCCTTCTCGGCGTCGGTGGCCGCCGCGCGGGCGGCCATGGCGTCGTTCTGGGCGCCGTTGGCCGCCAGCGCCGAGGTGAGGGCGTCGCTGTTGGCCTGCATGTCGTACTGGGTGGTGTTCGTCTCCGCTGTCCTGGTCGCGGCGGCGTCGCTCGCCGCCTGGGCGGCGAAGTCCCGTGCCCGTGCGACGGACTGGAATGCGGCCACCGTGTCGGCGGCGGCGTTGGCCGCGAGCTGCGCGGCGGCCTTGGCATCGGCCTGGGCCTTGTCGGCGGCGGCCTGCGCGGCCTTGGCCGCCCGCGCGGCCTCGTCGGCCCGGGCCTTCGCGGCGTCGGCCTGCTGCTGGGCGATGGTCTTGCTGTCCTGGCCGACCAGGACGGCGAGGCCCGCAGAGGAGTCGGTCTCCCGGAAGGGGGTGCCCAGGGCGACGGCACTGTTGCCGGCGTCGATCGCGGCGTTCGCCGCGTCCCGTGCCGCGCTCGCCGCCTGTGCGGAGGCGAACGCCTGCCCGGTGGCCCGGGCGCTGTCCGCCGCGGCGTGATCCGCCTCGATCTGGCCGATGGTCGCGGCCTTCCGGGCGGCGACCGCGTTGGCCGCCGCGACGTGCGCCTGCGCGTCGGCGTTCTTGACGTTCTGCGCGGCCTGCTCGGAGGCGGCTATCGCGTCGGCGGCCGCCGCGTGCGCGGTAACCGGCCGCCCACATCGCGCCGTCGTCCAGCTTCGCCTGGTCGCTGAACCCGAGCGTCGCACCGGGC
>NZ_JBSFJU010000181.1:0-3173 GCF_053598215.1 Kitasatospora sp. NPDC001175
GCGACGGTGCGGAACTCGGCGAGCATCGGCTCCATCAGCGGCGAGTGGAAGGCGTGGCTCACGGTCAGCCGCTTGGTCTTCCGGCCCTGCGCCGCTAGCTGCTCGGCGACCGCGACAACGGCCGCCTCGACGCCCGAAATCACCACTGACGTCGGCCCGTTGACCGCCGCGATGCCCACCTCGTCCGCCAGCAGCGGCAGCACCTCCTCCTCGGAGGCCTGCACCGCCACCATCGCACCGCCAGAGGGCAGCGCCTGCATCAGGCGGCCACGGGCGGCCACCAGAGCGGCGGCGTCCGCCAACGACAGCACACCCGCCACATGCGCCGCGGCCAGCTCACCGATCGAGTGACCAGCCAGCACATCCGGCCGAACACCCCACGACTCCACCAACCGGAACAGCGCCACCTCGACCGCGAACAGCGCCGGCTGCGTGTACCCGGTCTCGTCCAACTCCTCGCCGCCGAAGACCACCTCACGCAGCGGACGCTCCAGGCATCCGTCCAGCTCCGCGCAGACGGTATCCAGAACGGAGGCGAACGCCGGGAACGCCTCGTACAACTCGCGGCCCATCCCGGCCCGCTGACTCCCCTGCCCCGTGAACAGGAACGCCAGCCGGCCACCGGCCACCGATCCCCGTACCACGTCCGCCGTCGGCTCACCGGCCGCCAGCGCGCCCAACTGCCGCAGGAACTCCTCGGGTTCACCGGCCACGACGACCGCGCGGTGCTCCAGCGCCGCCCGGCCCGTCGCCAGGGAGTAGGCGACGTCGGTGGTCGCGAAGCCGGACTCGGTGTCCAGGTGCGAGAGCAGTGCCCGCGCCTGGTCCCGCAGGGCGTCCTCGGTCTTGGCCGAGAGGAGCCACGGCTGGACGGTGGGTGCCGGACGCGAACCGGCCTCGGCGGCCGGCTCGGCCGGTGCCTGCTCGATGATCGTGTGGGCGTTGGTGCCGCTGAAGCCGAAGGAGGAGACACCGGCGCGACGCGGCTGTCCGGTCTCCGGCCACGGCCGGGCCTCGGTCAGCAGCTCGACCGCGCCCGAGGCCCAGTCGACGTTCGGCGAGGGCTCGCCCAGGTGGATGCTCTGCGGCAGCACGCCGTGCCGCATCGCCATCACCATCTTGATGACGCCGGCGACACCGGCCGCGGCCTGGGTGTGGCCGATGTTGGACTTCAGCGAGCCGAGCCACAGCGGACGGTCCTCGGCGTGCTCCTGGCCGTAGGTGGCCAGCAGGGCGTGTGCCTCGATCGGGTCGCCGAGGGTGGTGCCGGTGCCGTGCGCCTCGACCACGTCCACCTGGTCGGCGGTCAGCCCGGCACTGGCCAGCGCCTGGCGGATGACCCGCTGCTGGGAGGGGCCGTTGGGGGCGGTGAGGCCGTTGGAGGCACCGTCCTGGTTGATCGCCGAGCCGCGGACGATCGCCAGCACCGGGTGCCCGTTGCGGCGGGCGTCCGACAGGCGCTCGACCAGCAGCATGCCCGCGCCCTCGGACCAGCTGGTGCCGTCCGCGTCGGCGGAGAAGGACTTGGAGCGGCCGTCCTTGGCCAGGCCGCGCTGGCGGCTGAAGTCGATGAACGCCTCGGGCGTGGCCATCACGGTCACACCGCCGGCCAGCGCCATGTTGCATTCGCCCTGCCGCAGGGCCTGCACGGCGAGGTGCAGCGCGACCAGCGACGAGGAGCAGGCGGTGTCGACGGTGACCGCCGGGCCCTCCAGGCCGAAGGTGTAGGAGACCCGGCCGGAGGCGATGCTGCCCGAGGTGCCGGTGCCGAGGTAGCCCTCGACGCCGTCCGGGACAGAGCCGATCCGGGTGGCGTAGTCGTGGTACATCACACCGGCGAACACGCCGGTACGGCTGCCGCGCATGGTGGCCGGGTCGATGCCCGCGCGCTCGAAGGCCTCCCAGGAGACCTCCAGCAGCAGGCGCTGCTGCGGGTCCATCGCCAGCGCCTCGCGCGGGCTGATGCCGAAGAACGCGGGGTCGAAGAGGCCCGCACCGTGCAGGAAGCCGCCCTGGTCGGCGTAGCTGGTGCCGGGGTGGTCCGGGTCCGGATCGAAGAGGTGGTCCAGGTCCCAGCCGCGGCCGGCCGGGAACTGGGAGATCGCGTCCACTCCGGCCGTGACCAGCTGCCACAGCTCCTCGGGCGAGCCCACCCCGCCCGGGTAGCGGCAGGCCATGCCGACGATGGCGATCGGCTCGTCGTCGACCCGGGGTGCCGGGAGCTGGGCGGCGGCGGTGCCGTGGTCGGCGCCGACGATCTCCGAGCGCAGGTACTCGGCCAGTGCGGCGGGCGTGGGGTAGTCGAAGATCAGGGTCGGCGGGAGCCGCAGGCCGGTGACGGCGTTGAGCTCGTTGCGCAGCTCGACCGAGGTCAGCGAGTCGAAGCCGATCTCGTTGAATGCCCGGCCCGCCTCGATCACCTCCGGCGAGGCGTGGCCCAGTACGGCGGCCACGCGTACCCGGAGCAGTTCGAGGATCTCGCGGTCCAGCTCGGCCTCGGACAGCCCGGCCAGTCGGCGCATCAGCTCGGAGCCGCCACCGGCGGCCCCGCGGGCGGCGCGCCGGGCGGGGGTGCGGACCAGTCCGCGCAGCAGGGCGGGGAGGGTGCCGGCGGCGGCCTGCTGGCGCAGCGCGGCCGGGTCGAGCCGCATCGGGAGGAGCAGGGCCTGGTCGCTGCCGGTGGCGGCGTCGAAGAGCGCGACGCCCTCGGCGTTGGACAGGCCGGTCATGCCGGCGCGTGCGAGGCGCTGGAGGTCGGCGGCGTCGAGGGTCTCGGCCATGCCGCCCTCGGCCCACAGGCCCCAGCCGAGGGAGATCGCGGGGAGTCCGGCGGCATGGCGCTGAGCGGCGAGGGCGTCAAGGAAGACGTTGGCCGCAGCGTAGTTGCCCTGGCCGAGGCCGCCGAAGGTACCGGCGGCTGAGGAGAAGAGCACGAACGCGCTCAGGTCCAGGCCGGCGGTGAGCTCGTGCAGGTTGAGGGCCGCGTCCACCTTCGGGTGCAGCACGGTGTCGATGCGCTCGGGGGTGAGGGAGGTGACGATGCCGTCGTCGAGGACACCGGCCGTGTGCACCACACCGGTCAGCGGGAACTCCGCCGGCACGGACGCCAGTACGTCCGCCAGCGCCGCACGGTCCGCGACGTCACACGCCGCGAACACCACCGAGGCACCCGA
>NZ_JBSFJU010000182.1:0-3045 GCF_053598215.1 Kitasatospora sp. NPDC001175
GACACACCCAATCCAACGCCACCGGGGCGGCCTTGGACACCGTTCCCGGGCCCGAACCATTCGATTCAACGACCCGCGAAGTACGGGCCTAGCTGCCGTAGACGCCGACCTCGTACAGCGAGTAGCCCCACTGGGTGCCACGCCGCACCCCGTGGACGCGGACGTAGCGGGCCGGGACGCCGGCGAACCGTGCGGTGTCCAGGCCGCCGTCCCCGGTGGTGGTGGACCATACCGACTGCCAGCTGCTCCCGTCGGTGGAGACCTCGATCCGGTACGCCCGCCCGTAGGCGCGTTCCCAGTCCAGCGTGACGCGCCCGACCAGGCTGGTGGACCCGAGGTCGACCTGGAGCCACTGGTCGTCGTTCCACTCGCTGGCCCAGCGGGTACCCGGGTCGCCGTCCACCGCCCGGCCGGGCGCGTAGCTGACGAACGGGTTCCACCATTCGGTGGTGCTGGCCGTGGCTGAACGGCCCGCGGCCAGGTTCACCGTGGCCTGGTGCTGCTCCGAGGCCCCCCAGGTGGTGAGGTAGGACTCGGCGCCGCGGAAGAGGTCCTCCACCACGTCCTGGCCGCCGACCTGCCGGATGTCCTCCAGCCAGTCCGGTACCAGACCGTAGTGCGCGGCGCCGTCCGTGTTGATGTCCCAGGTGCGCGCGCCGGTGGTCTGGCGGTCGATGAGGGATCCGCCGTCCACGCTGCGGAACGGGTAGCGCACCGGGTTGGCGGTGTCCGCCCCGCGCGGGCCGGGCCAGCCGCCGACGCCGTTCATGTCGGTGCCGTAGCCGTACCCCACGTGGTACTTGTCGCGCAGCGTGTCGGTGCGCTTGGCCTCCGAGCTGAACGCCTCGGCGCCGTTCATGTACTGGGCGACGAAACCGCCGAGCTTGTAGACCCGCTCGATCCAGCCGAGGTCCATCCAGCTGTGCGAGGAGATCACGCCCGGGTAGGACTCGGACTCCAGGATGTCGAACGAGCGCCCGGCCGCCTTGACGCTCATGTGGTCGACCTCGAGCATCATCTTGCGTTTCATCAGCCCGTGCACCGCGTACTCGCCGAGCTCGGTCAGCCCGCGGCTGTTGCACTGCGCGTCGCCGGCGTAGGCCGGCACCGCCACCCCCGCCGGGAGCTGCTTCTGCGCCTCGGGCGCCGGGGCGAGGCCGATCGGGTTGTCGTGCTGCGGCCCGGCGCACTTCTCGGTTTTCCAGAAGGTGCCGGTCGAGAGGAACTGGCCGACGTTGATCGCCGTCCCGAGCGCGCCCTCGTCGAAGCGCACCCCGCAGAGCGCGTTGTCGAACTTGTGGCAGAGGAACATGCTGCGCACGCCCAGCCCGTACAGCTCGTCCAGACCGCGGTCGATGTCGGCCTTGCTGCACTGGGCGACATCGAGGATCTGCTTGCAGCCGAACGGCTCGGAGGTCTCCACACCGAGGACGACAGCCAGCTTGCCCTGCTTGACCACCTCGCGGGCCTGCGCGCTGTCGGTGACGATCCGGAACCAGCCCTTGCCCGGCCCGCCGTACATCGTGTCGATATAGGCCTGTAACTCGTACGTCTTCTGCGCCTGGAGACGGATGGAGGTCATCTCGTCGCAGCTGCGGTCCTTGAAGAAGTAGACCGAGCAGATCACCCCGTTGGTGACCAGGTCGTTGACCAGGACCCGTTGGCCGCCGCGCCAGGCCCGTTCGATCCATGCGTAGTAGTTCTGCTGGTGGGTGAGCGAGTCGTGGGCCGGCCAGTCCGCGAAGGTCGGCCAGCCGACCGGGTCGTGCTTGCCGTCGCCGCCCTTGGTGATGAAGTCGAAGATGGCGAGTGAGCCGTCGGGGTAATGTTCGGGACAGTCCTTCAGCGCGTCCGCGATCCCGGCTTCGGAGAAGGACCTGCCGCAGATGAGCCGGCCGCCGAACGCCTCGTTGGCCATGATGTGGTCGTGCGCGTCGACGAAGCCCCGGACCCGCCCCTGGGCGTCGGTCCCGTGGAACGGCTCGCCTGTGACGTTGACCTGCGAGTCGGGCGCGGGCCGTGCGGTCGGGTTCCACCAGCCAGTCTCGCCCGGCGCCGCGGGCGCCGGAGCGGCGAGCACCATGGCGGCCAGGGTGAGGAGTGCGGCCAGAAGTGCGACGAATCCGCGCCTGCTATGGGGGAGTTGGCGCATGGTCACCACCCGTGTCCGAGGTGAGGGGGTGGCGCGGCTGGGCACCGGGCACCGTCGGGACGCGCGGACCGACCCGTCCGGGCCGGCTGTCATGAACCGCGCACTCGGTGTGACGAGAATCGCCACTGTTGGAAGAGGAGTCAATAGCCGTGCGCGGACTCGGGTGCCGGCGGTCCGTCCTGGACGAGTTCGTGGGCGCAGATCAGGCGGACCTCGGCGTCGTGGTTGCGGCGCAGTTCCCGCAGACGGGAGAGTTGGCCAGGCGGGTGGGGTTGTCGGCGGCCACCAGGCGTTGGCAGGTGGTCAGGCCGGGCGGGCGACGGGAGCCGACCGGGCGACGTCGGTGTGTGCAGCAGGAAGTCGAGGGCGTCGGCGTCCACGGCCCGCCACAGGTACCGCCGCCGGCCCTGGATCTACCTGCCGGAGCAGGCGCGGGGGAGCTGACGGCACTGGATGCACCCCCGGCACCGGTGAAGGTGCTCTGTCGATGGGGTAGTGTTACCGGGTCGCTCGGCAGGGAGCACCGGACACGCATCGGCGCGGACGGTCCCGGGGCGGCCAATCCTCTGAAACACCACTTCTTCTGCTCGGGCTGGGTCGTGCCTTGTCACGGCTCGGTGCGAATTGGTGTGTGTTTTTCTGGATTGCGGCCGGGTTCGCTTCGTGGAGCGGGGATCGGCTAAGGTTTGAAACGTCGGACGGGCCGTCAGGTCAGGTCCGGTGAAAAGCCTCCTGAAAGCCGGGAAGCGTGAAGGACGAGTCAGAGGGATCTGATAGAGTCGGAAGCGCCGAAAGGCCGAAGGAAAGCGAATCGGATGAGTGAGGCTCTGGAAAACGGAGCGGAAAACATCTGATAAGCTGGAAACACGAAAGAACGAAGCGCCCGGAGGTTC
>NZ_JBSFJU010000183.1:0-2957 GCF_053598215.1 Kitasatospora sp. NPDC001175
ACCGTGCTGCGCCCGAAGGTGGACGCGGCCCTCAACCTGCACGAGCTCACCGCCGGCCTGGACCTGAGCGCGTTCGTGCTCTTCTCCTCAGCCGCGGGCACCCTGAGCAGCCCCGGCCAGGGCAACTACGCTGCGGCCAACGTCTTCCTTGACGCCCTCGCCGCTCAGCGCCGTGCCGCCGGACTCCCGGCGACCTCGCTCGCCTGGGGTCCGTGGGCCGACAGCAGCGGCATGGTCGGCAGTCTGAACGAGCTCGACGTCCAGCGGATGAGCCGTGGCGGTATCCACGGCCTCTCCTCGGCCGAGGGCCTGGAACTGCTCGACACCGCGGTCACCACGGGCGACGCGACCCTGGTCCCGATGCGGCTCGACCTGGCCGCGCTGCGCCAGCAGGCCGCCGCCGGCAACCTCCCCGCGCTGCTGCGCGGACTGGTGCGAGTCCCGGCCCGCCGAGTGGCGCGGGCGGCCGCGGCGAGCGGCTCGGAGCTGGCCGGCCGACTGCAGGCACTGCCCGCCGGCGAGCGTGAGCAGGCGGTGCTCGACCTGGTCCGCGCCAGGGTCGGATCCGTCCTGGGCTACGCCGACGCCGCTGCGGTGGAGTCCGGCCGGGCGTTCAAGGAGCTCGGCTTCGACTCGCTGACCGCCGTCGAACTGCGCAACGAGCTCAATAGCGCGACGGGCCTGCGACTGCCCGCGACGCTGGTCTTCGACTACCCGAGCCCGATCGCACTGGCGGCCTTCCTGGTCACCGAACTGCTGGGCGAGGCGCCCGAGGCGTCCGCCACCGGTCCGGTCGCGGTCCTGGACGACGAGCCGATCGCGATCGTCGGGATGAGCTGCCGCTACCCGGGCGGCGTGGAGTCGCCCGAGGACCTGTGGCGACTGGTGTCCGAGGCCGGTGACGCGATCTCCGGCTTTCCGAGCAGCCGAGGCTGGGACCTGGACGGCCTCTACCACCCCGACCCGGACCACCAGGGCACCACCTACGCCCGCGAAGGCGGCTTCCTGCACGACGCGGGCCTCTTCGACCCGGACTTCTTCGGGATCTCGCCGCGTGAGGCGCTGGCCATGGACCCGCAGCAGCGCCTGCTGCTGGAGACCTCCTGGGAGGCCATCGAGCGGGCCGGCATCGATCCGGCCACGCTGCGCGGCAGCCGCACCGGTGTGTTCGCCGGTGTGATGTACCACGACTACGCGACCGGAATCAGCGAGCTCCCGGAAGGGGTCGAGGGCTACCTGGGCACCGGTGTCTCGGGCAGCATCGCCTCCGGCCGAGTGGCGTACACCTTCGGCCTGGAGGGTCCGGCCGTCACGGTCGACACCGCGTGCTCCTCGTCGCTGGTGGCGCTGCACTGGGCGATCCAGGCGCTGCGGGGCGGCGAGTGCAGCATGGCGCTGGCCGGTGGTGTCACCGTGATGGCGACGCCCGAGACCTTCGTGGACTTCAGCCGCCAGCGCGGTCTGTCGGCCGACGGCCGCTGCAAGGCGTTCTCGGCGGACGCGGACGGCACGGGCTGGGGCGAGGGTGTCGGCATGCTGCTCGTGGAGCGGCTCTCCGACGCCGAGCGCAACGGCCACCCGGTCCTGGCGGTGGTGCGCGGCTCGGCCGTGAACCAGGACGGTGCGTCGAACGGGCTGACGGCGCCGAACGGTCCGTCGCAGCAGCGGGTGATCCGCCAGGCGCTGGCGAACGCCGGTCTGTCGGCCGACGAGGTCGACGCGGTGGAGGCGCACGGCACGGGCACCACGCTGGGTGACCCGATCGAGGCGCAGGCGCTGCTGGCGACCTACGGCCAGGAGCACTCGGCGGACCGTCCGCTGTGGCTGGGTTCGCTGAAGTCGAACATCGGTCACACGCAGGCGGCGGCGGGTGTCGGCGGCATCATCAAGATGGTGATGGCGATGCGGCACGGTGTGCTGCCGCAGACGCTGCACGTGAACGAGCCCTCGCCGAAGGTGGATTGGGCCTCGGGTGCGGTGTCGCTGCTGACCGAGTCGCGGCAGTGGCCGGAGACGGGGCGTCCGCGCCGTGCGGCGGTGTCGTCGTTCGGTATCAGTGGCACCAACGCCCACACCATCCTCGAGTTCGCTCCGGTGGTCGTGGAGGAGCCGGCGGAGGTCGACTCCGGCATCGTGCCGCTGCTGCTGTCCGCCAAGACCGACAAGGCGCTGGCGGGCCAGGCAGCCCGACTGCTGGCCCTCCTCTCCGGGCAGACCGAGGCCGGCCTCCTCGACGTGGGCTACTCGCTGATGGCCTCGCGGGCCGGGTTCGAGCACCGGGCGGTGCTGGTCGCGGCCGATCGCGAGGGTGCGGTCCGGGGTCTGGAGGCGTTGGCTTCCGGTGAGCCGGGTGCGGGTCTGGTGCAGGGCACCGCAGGCTCCGCGGGGAAGGTGGCGTTCGTCTTCCCGGGTCAGGGTTCGCAGTGGGCGGCGATGGGTGCCGAGCTGTGGGAGCAGTCCCCGGTTTTCGCCGCGCGGATCGCCGAGTGCGGGGCCGCGCTCGCGCCGTTCACCGACTGGTCGTTGGAGGATGTGCTGCTCGGCCGGGCCGGTGAGGCGTGGCTGGAGCGGGTGGACGTGGTCCAGCCGGTGCTGTGGGCCGTGATGGTCTCGCTGGCCGAGGTCTGGCGCGCCGCCGGGGTCGAGCCGTCGGTGGTGGTGGGTCACTCGCAGGGTGAGATCGCCGCCGCCGTGGTCGCCGGTGCGCTGTCGCTGGAGGACGGTGCCCGGGTGGTGGCGCTGCGCAGCCGGGCGATTGCCGGTGGGCTTGCGGGTCGTGGCGGGATGGTCTCCGTGGCGCTGCCGGTGGAGGCGGTGCGTGAGCGGCTGACCGTGTGGGGTGAGGAGCGGATCTCGGTCGCGGCGGTGAACGGGCCGTCGTCGGTGGTGGTTTCGGGTGAGCCGGCTGCGCTGGAGGAGCTGATCGCCTCGTGCGAGGCGGATGGTGTCCGGGCGCG
>NZ_JBSFJU010000184.1:0-2882 GCF_053598215.1 Kitasatospora sp. NPDC001175
CGGTCACCGCGCCGGCACAGCTCGACGATCTCGGCCTTGAACTCCGACGTGAACGAGCGGCGAGGGCGCGGTTTGTTCCCCATGCTCTCCATGATGGACATCATCCTTACCGGGACCGAAGCCCCTGATCAGGGGTGTCCGTCAAAGCGAATCAAGCCCAGTCGACAGATACCTGCCGAACTCGCACAACGGTGGGATCGGCGTCTGTGTCTCCTCGTCGAGGTATACCGGCGTCCCGTCGAGGATGCCCCGCCGCTTCAGCAAGGTGGCCACCCTCGCAGCAGAGATCACATCAGTGTCCAGGTACTTCTCCAGCAGCCCGGATTGCACAAAGGCGAGATCCATACTCTTCCCTCCCCAGGAGCCGGAGAGGAACTTCCCTCAGCTCACCCGTCTCGCACCACCACAACGAGTCGAGACTGAACCACACATCTCATGAGACAGTTTTGAACAGCGGAAAGAACTCCTGGGTGAGCAGGACTTCGCCGCGCAGCTCGACGTCCACCGCCTCAGTGAGCAGGGCGGGCAGGCCGAGCACGGCGTCGGCGGCGTGGGTGATGTCCTCACCCGCCAGTCCGTCGCCCCGGGTGATCAACTGGACCAGCCGGCCCGCGCGGTAGCGGGCGGCGACCGCCAGGCCGTCCAACTTGGGCTCCACGCACCAGCCCTGCACCGGCTGCCCGAGTCTGCGTTCCAGCCCGGCGGCCCAGGCCGCCAACTCCTCGGCGGAGAAGACGTTGTCAAGACTGAGCATCGGCACGGAGTGCGGGATGTCCCCGACCGCCGCTCCTCCGGCGACCTTGCCGGTCGGTGACGCCGGCAGCGCCTCGCCGGGGTGCGCGAGTTCGTACGCCTCGATCGCGCGCAGCAGCTTGTCGTACTCGTCGTCACCCAGCGGCGTGCCGCCGTCGGCGTAGTAGGCCGCGGCCGCCTCGACGGCGGTGGTGACGGCATCGGCGTAGGCGGCGGGAGAGACCAGAACGGCTGTTTCCTTCATGCCGCTCATCATGGCGGTAGGCACTGACAACGCCGCCGCCTGCGAGCTCTCGGACGAGGAGGCCGGGCTCGTCAGCGCGGCACGCGGCCCCAAGTTCCCCGGGCCGCCCTGGGTGGGACCGAACGGCCTCGGCGGGTGCGACGGAGGTCGTTTCGGCTACTCCCTGCGGCTGGTGAGGTAGTGGGTGGCGCACGCGGAGGCCAGGCACAGGGCGGTCGCGACGGCCAGCATGCCGGTTGACCGGGCCAGCAGGGCGGTGGAGTCGGTGGAGGTCGCCATCAGCCGGAAGAGCCGGTTGACGGGTGGCACCCCGTGGGTGAAGAGGAAGCCCATGACCAGGGCCAGCGCCAGGAGCAGGGCAACGCCCTGGCGTCTGAGGACCAGGCGCGAGCACGGCAGTCCGATCGCGATTCCGGTGAGCGTGCAGGTGAGTTGGGCGATCACCCCGAGCAGGAGATCGGCCGGCCGGACGTGGTAGGAGCCCACCCAGAGCGGGAAGAGCAGTCCGAAGACCATCAGGAACAGGCAGCTGATCAGCACCGTGGCGATCGAGCCGGCCAGCACCTTGGCCGCCCTGCCGCTGCCGACCACCACGATCGCCCGCTGCACCGGGCTGTCGATACCGATCAGCGCGGTGGTCAGCCAGGTCGAGGCGACGAACAGCGCCCCCGCCGAGCTGGCGTACGCCGGCGGGAGCGGGCCGCTGCCGTTGGCGGTCAGCACGCCCATCAGACCGGTGAACAGCAGGAGCGGCGCCAGGTACCGCTGGGTGTGCAACACGGTGGCGAACGAGTAGCGGATCAGGGCGATCATCGGAAGCTCCCTCCCGGCACGGCGGCCGTGTCCTCGACCGGCTGCCCGGCCTCCCGGTCCCGCTCGTCCCGGGTCACGGTCAGTACCGACCACCCGCCGCGCAGCACGGCCAGCAGCAGCGCGTCCACGGAGTCGCGGTCCACGGTGACGACGAGACGGGCGTCGCTCCGTGCGACCGACCGCACACCGCCGATCGCGTCCCAGTCCGGCTCGCCGGGTGTGCCGCCGTGCTCCGGGAGCGTCAGAACGACCTCGGCCGCCGGACGGTGAGCGGGCTGCGCCTGCGGCGGTCGGAGCGCCACCGTCCCCTTTCTGACGGTGTAGGTGCGCGAGGAGAGCACCCTGGTGATCGACTCCCGGTGGTCGGTGAAGACCACCGAACCGCCGGCACGTGCCACCTCGGACATGATCTCCGTCAGGGTGCCGTGCGCCGAGGCGTCGAGTCCCGACCAGGGCTCGTCGAGTACCAACAACTCCGGTTCCACCAGCAGCGCCTGAGCCAGCGCCACCTTCTGCGCGTTGCCTTTGGACAGGATGTGCAGCCGGGCCTCCTTCCCGCCGACCAGCGCGAGGCGGTCCAGCAGCTGGTGCGCCCTGGTGGCGGCGACCCGCGTGCCCAGGCCCCGGATACGGCCCATGTGGGTCAGGTACGCCACGGCCGACATGCGCTCGTCGGGGGCGAAGCGGTCGGGGACGTAACCGACCTGCCGGGGCCGGCCGGAGACCACCCCGCTCGTCGGCCTGGAGATCCCGACCAGCATCCGCAGCAACGTCGACTTACCCGACCCGTTGCCGCCTGTGAACGCCACCACCTCCCCGGCGGGTATCTCCGCGTGGACGTCTCTGACGACCCACTCCCCTCGTCCGTAACGCTTGCTCACTGCCTCGAGCCGTGGCACGTCAACTCCTCGTCCCATCCGACTGACTGACTGACTGACGACACCCGACCACGATAGGAGGTCAGCGAGTACGCGACGGCCCTTCTCCGAACTAACTGGCCCGGACGGGAATCGTGTCAGAAGTCTGGTCTAGGTTTGGCCTGTGAACCACAGCAGCTCCAAGGCCGGGGCGT
>NZ_JBSFJU010000185.1:0-2876 GCF_053598215.1 Kitasatospora sp. NPDC001175
ACGGCCGACCACAGGCCGCACTTGACTACTTCGTAGCGCTGCTGCCGACGACGGCCGACCGGCTGGGCCGGGCCGCACCCCGGGCTGGGCGGTCGCCCGTGGTTCACGCGACTCCCGGCGGCCTCTCCGGGCTGACCGTGTCGAGCAGCAGCTTCGCGGCCACTGCCGCTCCGTCGGTGCGGATCATGGCGGCCACGGCGGTCGCTCGGGTGCGGGTCTCGGGGTCAGGGCCGTGCTGAGTGCGGCCGACAGGGACTCGGTGGTCGGCGTCGGCCCGTCGTGCGCCGCGCCGATGCCGAGGCCGGCCACCCGGCCGGCCCAGTACGAGTCCGCCGCCTGGGGTACCACCACCTGAGGTGCCCCGGCCCGGGTGGCCGTGGTCCCCTGGCCGCCGTGGTGCACGACTGCGGCCACCCGACGGAACAGTGCCTGCTGGTTGACCTCGCCGACGACGAAGCAGTCGTCCCGGTCGTCGATCAGGGCCAGGTCGGCCCAGCCGCGGGCCACGACCGCGCGGCGGCCCTGAGCTCGGATCGCCTCGATGGCCGCCTGGGCGACGTTCGTCGATGTCCGCACGGGCATGCTGCTGAAACCCACTGACAGCGGGCGTGCGGAGTGGGGACACGGCCTGTGGGCCGCGGGCATCAGCGGGAGGGGCGCTGTTCTTGAGGTGCCTGTTTCCCTGACGGCGGCTTATCCCGTCGTGTCGGCGGTTCCAGGCGCTCCGGCGGCCGATGGTGTGAGCGGGTGTCAGGTTCAATCCGAAGGGCTAAACCACATCAATTCTCCTGTTTTCCAGATGATTTGACGCTTCAGGGGCTGCTCGATGCCCTGTGCTGGTACCTCGTTCGGCTCCCTGGCCTTGGCCTTCGAGATGCCCGATGTGAGTGTCGTCGTTACGTTCAGATCACCGGTCGGCGGCCTAGCCGACCGCTCAGGAAACAGGAGAAGTTCCATGCAGATCACCCGCGCCACCGCCATTACCGCGGCCGTCGGCGCCGCCGCGGCCCTGGCCGCGACCGGCCTCTCCTACACCTCGGCCGCCTCGCAGCCGGCGAGTCAGGCAGCCGCCCCAGCCGCCCCAGCCGTCCAGCAGGTGGCCGTTCCCGCTCAGGCGCCCACCGGTAACGACGGGAGGGACAACAACAACAATGGAAGCAAGGGCAACGAGGGACACGAGCACCGCGAGCACCGTGAGCACCGGCACCACCGCCACCACGAGGGCCGGATCCACATCAACGAGCGGACGTACTCCGCCCACTCGGACGGCTGCATCACCGTGGTCAGCGGCCTGGGCGCGAGGACCCTGAACATTCGCAACGACAGCCACAAGACGGTCGAGGTCTTCCGCGGCGCAGTGTGCGACAACGGAGCTCCGATCGCCACCGTCGGGCCTCGCAGCTCGGCCGACGGCGTGAACCCGCACTGCGTCGAGAGTGTCTTCGTCAAGAACGGTGTGCTGGCCAGCTTCCGGGTGGTCCACCGCTACGGGGGTGGCGGCCGCGACCACGAGGGCGGCGGCGACCGCGAGGGCGGCGGCGACCGCGGGGGCGACTGGGACTGATCAGGTCTTCCCTGAAAGGCCTGAGCGATGATGGTCTTGACGATCGCGAAAAGGGCGGTCGAGGGGCCGTGGACACCTCGACGGATCGGGAACGTGCTCGGTCAAGACCTTCTCCGTGACCGGCGATAGCGTGGTCCGGGATCGCGATGCGGGGCCTGACCGGCACCGGAACATCGCCGAGAACCGGACCACGCCGCGGTTGGCGCTTTTCTGCCTCACGGACGCCCCCGCCTGGCTCTTGCCGGGCGGGGCGTCCGTGGCTGCGTTTTCCGGGGTGTCTCCGGCTCCCTGACATCGGATACTAACGGGCTCCCGGGGCTCCGACGCCTACGCCACACCGGACTCCGCCTTTCCGAGGTACTCGTGGCCGACAAGCGGACCCCGGGGAAGCCGAACCGGCCCGGGACACCGACCTCGACCTGCGTCCGACGCGGGTTTCGGAGCGTCCACCCCGCTCGGCCTGCCCGGCCGGTGTGCCCGAACCGTGCGGCCCTGGCGGGCGGACCTCGAGATCCTGGACGGCTTGGGCGCGGGAGGCGCGGGGGCGCGGGGCGGGGCTGCGACTGGCGTTCCTGACCCGGTGCCCCGCTCCACCCCGTTCCGCTCGCGGTCGGCGCCGGGGCAGGTATTCGCGGTCCTTGGCGCTCTTCGGCCTGTGGCCTGGGCCACATTGCTTTCGGCAACCCGGCGCACTCTGCGGCCCGCGTCACTCCCTTTCCTGTGGCTCGGGCCACATTCCGGCGGGGGCATTCGGGGCCTAAAGCCGCCCTAAAAGGAGAAAATCGGGCAATTAGGTTTAAGTCGCCCGTGACGGTGGCCACACGCGGCAGACACTCCGCTACCCCGCATAGTGGACCACCCCCACCCGGCCTGCGGCCACCCGCCCGCCACCACGGCCACCCCGGGGCCGCCGGGGCCGCCACCGACCGGCCGGTCCCACATCAGCCCAGCTCAGAGCCGTGATCACGGAACTCGAAAACGGGCCCGGAGGCCAGGTTTCAGCCCCGCGGCGGCGGGTAGAACGACGCGCCCCGGGAACCCCGACGGGCGACGCTCCTACGACACCGCGTCGTAGACCGGCCGTTTCCGACCCCTTGGAGCCCGCCACGGGGCCCGCTAACAATGGCTTCAGTCGCCACGACGCACCGGACCTTCCACCCGAGTCGTAGCGAACCGGCGCAGCCCACGCGATCCGTTCCACCGATCACGGCGCCGCGACCACGCCGGAGGCACGGACCCTTCTCGAAGGCCGTGCGGGTGTGAATCCCTGTCCCCTGCCTTAGGACCGCTCTTGTCTGCTTCCATCACCGCT
>NZ_JBSFJU010000186.1:0-2720 GCF_053598215.1 Kitasatospora sp. NPDC001175
GTTACATTCCGAACCCGGAAGCTAAGCCTCACAGCGCCGATGGTACTGCAGGGGGGACCCTGTGGGAGAGTAGGACGCCGCCGAACAATTATTCAAAGCCGTGGCCCCCAGCGACTCGCTGGGGGCCACGGCTTTTTTGCGTGTCAGAACGTGTTTGACCCGGCCAGTCCGCCGTACCGCCCGAACGCGGTACGGGAGCGGATGCCGGACAATGGAGATGGTGTCCGGTCACGTGGCCGGCACCGCACCGCCGCGGGGCGAACGTGTCGCCGGAACCGGGGTGGTGGAGTTTGAAGCAGCAGACAGGAGTCACCACGATGTCGAACCCGCCCCAGGACCGTCCCGAGCGTCGATCGGACGACGGCGGCGGCTACGAGCCCCGGTCACGCGGGGGCTGGTCGAACGACCGTGGCGGGTACCGTCGCGACGATCGTTCCGACCGCGACCGTGGTGGCTACCGTCGCGACGATCGCCCCTCCGGCGGCTATGGCCGTGACCGTGACGACCGCGGTGGTTTCCGCCGGGATGACCGTCCGCAGGGTGGCGGCTTCCGCCGTGACGACCGCCCCTCCGGTGGTTTCCGTGAGGACCGTCCGCGTCGGGACGAGCGTCCTCAGGGCGGTGGCTTCCGCCGGGATGACCGTCCGTCGGGTGGCTATGGCCGTGACCGTGACGACCGCGGTGGTTTCCGCCGGGATGACCGTCCGCAGGCCGGTGGCTTCCGTCGCGACGACCGTCCGTCGGGTGGCTATGGCCGTGACCGTGACGACCGCGGTGGTTTCCGCCGGGATGACCGTCCGCAGGCCGGTGGCTTCCGTCGGGACGAGCGTCCGTCGGGTGGTTTCCGTGAGGACCGTCCGCGTCGGGACGAGCGTCCTCAGGGCGGTGGCTTCCGCCGGGATGACCGTCCGTCGGGTGGCTATGGCCGTGACCGTGACGACCGCGGTGGTTTCCGCCGGGATGACCGTCCGCAGGGCGGGTACGGCCGTGACCGTGACGACCGCGGTGGTTTCCGTCGGGATGACCGTCCGCAGGGCGGCGGCTTCCGCCGTGACGACCGCCCCTCCGGTGGTTTCCGTCGGGACGAGCGTCCGTCGGGTGGTTTCCGTGAGGACCGTCCGCGTCGGGACGAGCGTCCGCAGGGTGGCGGCCATGGCCGTGACCGTGACGACCGCGGCGGCTTCCGCCGGGATGACCGTCCGCAGGCCGGTGGCTTCCGCCGCGACGACCGCCCCTCCGGTGGTTTCCGTGAGGACCGTCCGCGTCGGGACGAGCGTCCTCAGGGCGGTGGCTTCCGCCGGGATGACCGTCCGTCGGGCGGGTACGGCCGTGACCGCGACGACCGCCCCTCCGGTGGTTTCCGTCGGGACGAGCGTCCGTCGGGTGGTTTCCGTGAGGACCGTCCGCGTCGGGACGAGCGTCCGCAGGGTGGCGGCTTCCGCCGGGATGACCGTCCGTCGGGCGGCTATGGCCGTGACCGCGACGACCGCGGCGGCTACCGAGGCGGCCGGCCGCACGAGGGCCGCGAGGGCCGGGGCGGCGGGTTCCGCCGTGACGACCGCTCGCACGGCGGTGGCTTCCGCCGGGACGACCGGCGTGACGACCGCCGGGACTACGACGACCGCCGTGGCAACCACGAGCCGGTCCACCGGCTGCCGATCCCGGACGACGTCACGGGCTTCGAGATCGACGCGGATGTGCGCCAGGACCTGAAGAGCCTGCCGAAGACGCTCGCGGACGACGTCGCCCGCAACCTGGTGATGGTCGCCCGACTGCTCGACAGCGAGCCGGAGGAGGCGTACAAGTACTCGCGGGTCGCGCTGCGGCTGGCCTCGCGTGTCGCCTCGGTCCGTGAGGCGGCGGGCTTCGCCTCGTACATGACGCAGCGGTACTCCGAGGCGCTGACCGAGTTCCGGGCGGCGCGGCGGATGACCGGGCGGGCGGACCTGTGGCCGGTGATGGCGGACTGCGAGCGTGGTCTGGGCCGTCCGGAGCGGGCGCTGGCGATGGCCGGGGAGCCCGAGGTGAAGCAGCTGGACAAGGCCGGCCAGGTCGAGATGCGCCTGGTCGCAGCGGGTGCCCGCAGCGACATGGAGCAGTTCGACGCCGCCGTGGTGACGCTGCAGAGCCCGGAGCTGGCATCCAGCTCGATCCACCCGTGGACCGCCCGCCTGCGCTATGCCTACGCCGAGGCGCTGATCGCGGCCGGCCGGGCGGAAGAGGCCCGCGACTGGTTCGCCAAGGCGGCCGACGCCGACACCGACGGTGTCACCAACGCCTCCGAGCGGCTGGCCGAGATCGACGGCCTGGAGTTCGTCGACGCGCTCGACCCGGAGCTGGAGGAGGCCGGGCAGGGCGCTGAGGCCGAGGCGGAGCCGGTCCGTCGCAAGATCGCGATCGACGACACCGGCGAGGACCGGGTGATCTTCGAGGACGAGGAAGACGTCGAGGAGTACTACGACGAGGACGACGTCGAGATCGAGGAGGACGTCGAGGGCGAGGCCAAGAAGTAGTCCGCCCCGCGTCCGCGCACGCACAACGCCGGAGGCCCGGCCGGTACGCACATCCAGCCTCCGTTGCTGGTGCACGAGGTTTGTCTAGCTAGCCAAGTTGTTGGCTCGGCAACCAAAGTACGCCCGGCTGGTTTGGCTCGCAAGCCAATCGCCGGTGAGCGGGGCGTCGACGCCGATGACGACGGTGGTGCCGCTTGCGGCGCTGCC
>NZ_JBSFJU010000187.1:0-2626 GCF_053598215.1 Kitasatospora sp. NPDC001175
ACCCGCCGAATACGAGACCAACTACTACCTGGCGACCACGAAACCCCTGGTCACAGCCACAACCTGAGATCTCTACCGAACCCGGGGCGGTTCAAGGACTGACGTGACGGTCCCTTTGCAGCGGGTCTGCTGGCGACGCCCGGTGCTCTTCTCCCTCCCGCCCGGCTGATGGGTTCCGTCAGCCGCTGATGTTCGGCCTGCCTGCGCCGCCCGGGTGCGGGCAGGCCATCCACCCGGCGCACCATCGTGCACCTCGGCAGGTCCGACTTCCGCACCGCCGATCGACTCACTTCAGGCACACGACATTTGATCTTTAACGATGGCATATGTCGGCGTACACCTGACGGGCGAACGCCGACAGCATGGCTTGTGAACTGGGCTGATGCAACGGGATGTGAGACAGGGCGACTGGGCTGGGGCTCAGCTTAAGCTCACATCCCGTTGCCACTCAGGCGTGTGTGCCGCCGATCTCAGGCATGGTTGCCGCTGATCTGTATTCAAGGTCGAAGAGAGCGATGGACGTCATCGCCCCACTGCCGAGCTTCTTGTGGCGGGTCAGGGGCGTTGACGCTACCTCTTGCCACTCTTCAATCTGGTGCCGCTCCAGTCCTTGCCGACGCTTACGCTCTTGGCCGGGGAGAGGCCGGCCGTCTGAGCGGCATCGTTGATGTCGCTCGGCTCGACGTAGCCGTCCCGTCCGTCCTTCGGAATGAGGAGCCAGATCGTGCCGCCGTCTTCGAGGAGTCCGATCGCGTCGACCAACGCGTCGGTGAGGTCGCCGTCCTCGTCGCGGTGCCAGAGCAGCACAACGTCGGCGACATCGTCATAGTCCTCGTCGACCAGGTCCTGACCGATGAGCGACTCGATGCCCTCGCGCAGGTCTTGGTCGACGTCGTCGTCGTATCCGATCTCCTGAACGACTTGGCCGGGCTCGAACCCGAGCCGGCCGGCCGGATTGGTCCGCTCCTCCGCGTGATCTGCTGTTGTCGACACGATGGTCTCCTTCGGGACGGATGCGCCTGCCGCGCATCTCCGCCGGTAGCCAAGCAGGCCCGTCCGACGCCCCTGGTGACAACTCGCCACCTCTCGACCAATCTCGCCCTGCACGGTGACCGTCAGACCAAACTGGCGGAAGGCTGACAGGCAGCCTCATATGACGTTGTCGCTCACCAGCAGATCCGACAACGAGGCCTGAGACAGCGACAACCGGAGTGAGATGGGAGACCAGCACTCGCGGTAGGGGCGACTCCAGTTCGGATCCATCCGCCACAGCTCGTCCAGCGCGTCGAGCTTTGCGGCCTGGTCGTTGGTGAGGTTCTCGGCCTCGCGCTGGCGGCGCATCCGCCGCCCGGCCGCGTAGTCGTCCAGCTTCGCCGTGGCGGGGATCGCGAGGTGCCCGTGCTGCTGGTAGAAGGCCTTCGCGTATGCGTGGCCGCGCTCCCAGGCGCCTGCGTTCTTCGACCAGATCATGCCGAGCGTGTCCAGCTCCGAGACGCGGGCGGGGTCGAGCAGGCCCTGGCCACCCAGGTGGCGCTGGCGGGCGAGTCAGGAGATCAGCTCGGCGTGCTTGGTCTTGTCGGTTGGGTCGAGGTGGCCGTGCCCGGTGAAGCACACCGCCGCGATGGCGTGCATCCGCAGCCACTCGATCGACGGCTCCGGCACCGAGGGCTGCTCGCCCTCGCCAGTCTTGGTGCTCTCGCGTTCGGAGGCCTTGGTCGTGGTGGTGTGCTGGGTGCCCTGGGAGCGGCCGGTGCACGGCTCGGTGATCCGGCCGACCGCTCGGGCGTCGTGCGCCGCCAGGGCGTGCAGGACCCGCCAGATGGTGCGGAAGGAGGACGCTTCGATCTCGGCGTCGGCATCAACTACGCCACGGTGGCGGTTTGGCGGGTGTTCCTGACCGTGGTGCTGCTGACCGCTCATCGATCGTTCGGCCGGATGTAGGGCGAGCCGGAGCATGGGGAAAGGCGACCTTCCCCGGTAGGGAGAGCGCTTTTCCCTCCCGACTTAGGTCGTCGGCAGCGGGATTCGCGCGGCCGTGGTGCCGAGCCCGGTGGGGCTCAGGAGCTCCCGGCCATGGTGGCGACGCAGATCGGCCTCCGGGAAGTGGCCCGTGAGGCCGTGCCAGTGGAGGTTGCCGGTCATGAAGCAGGCTGCAGGCCGCCCACGCCCGGATCGAGACCGAGGCCGCTGACGAGGCCCGCCGGCACGCCCAGGACAAGGAACGCCGCCGCCAGCAGCGCACCGACGGCAGCGACGAGCAGGCCGTGGTCGACACCGGCGAGAAGGCCGCCGCGAAGGCGAGGCCAAGCCGAACAGCGGCAGCCTGCCGGTCGGTGAGGTTCTCCGCGTACTGCAGCACCGATACCAGCGCCGGTCGCGCCGGCGACAAGCCGCGACGCCCATCAGCGGGGTACCAATCCGCGAAGCCCTGGTCCGTGTATCGGAATCTGCACAGCACTATGGCACCAAAATTTCAACACGGGCAACGCAGAATGCCCCCTCCCGTTTCCGGGAGGGGGCATTCTGTCATCAAAATTTGTTCGGCGGCGTCCTACTCTCCCACAGGGTCCCCCCTGCAGTACCATCGGCGCTGTGAGGCTTAGCTTCCGGGTTCGGAATGTAACCG
>NZ_JBSFJU010000188.1:0-2619 GCF_053598215.1 Kitasatospora sp. NPDC001175
GCCAGCGGCGTGCCCTCGGCGACCTGCACAAGCTCGGTCGGGCACACGGCCATCCCCGCGGTCAGGTTGCGGTGCTCCGGCGCCGGCCCGGCATCTGGCACGGTGATGTCGAAGACCGCCGTCCCGCCGACCGGCCCGGGCGGTGTGACCGCCAGATAGGACAGGTGCCACGTGTCCCCGGAACGCCACCAGGTTGCTGAGCAGGCGTCCATACCGACCGGGCCCAGGTCATGCACTTTGGCAGTGTGCGGATCGACCAGGTGCAGTTCCGCGGCGAACGCCCCGAAGTCCTCTTCCGGGCCCGCCCAGCTGAGCACCGCCAGCGGGCCGCCGTCCGGCCGCTGCACCACCTCCACCACGTGCCGCTCACCGAGACCGGCCACCGAACGCAGCTCACCGCTGTCGAGGTCGAGTAGCCGCAGCCGCGCCGGGTGTGCGTGCTCGCCCCACACCACCGCGTCATCGCCCTCGGCCCACCGACGCTCGTCCTCGGTGTCCGGTTCATCGACGGCAACCACCGCGACCGCCCGGCCGTCGGCCAGCAGCCGGAAACCGGCGACGCCGCCGCGCCAAGCGGTCACCTCCTCCGCCGACCCGTCACCGAGCCGCAGACGGTGCAACTGCCGACCAGTGAGAAAGTACAACGACCCTGAGTCCGGAGCCCACTGCGGAGCCCCGACCCACCGGCTGCCGTCCGTCAACTGCCGCGGAGTCGAACCACCGGCGGCATCCGCCAGCCACAGCGCACTCACCAAGCGTTCTCTGACACCAACGGTCTTCACCGCGTAGGCGACCAGGCGACCGTCCGGCGAGACCACGGGGTACAGCGGCGCCAGGCTGTCCACCATCAATTCGGCCAGCAACTCCATGGACACCTCGGTCACTTGGCTCCCCCGATCCGCAGCTACGTGTCCGCACATCCTGCCGCACGACCCAGAACTCGAACGCCGTCGGGGTGCGTTCAGCACCCGCCGAGGTTCAGAAACAGGCACTTACGGTGACACCGGAGGCGGATAGCCCAGCCCCGCAGTGTCCTGGCACCCGAGTTGTGCGGGAGGCCCCACTTCCATGCCCAGCCGACCAGAGGATCACCCGACCGAGACAGCAGACTCGAACTCACGATCACCCAGCTCGATTGAGCAACGGCTTCTGACCACCACTCAACCAACCTGACCAGCACATCCCCCAGGCCGACAAACCACCAACTCACCCGTCCAGCGCGGGCTGGCGGCCTCGGTTGCACCCGCCCAGCATCGGGAGCGGCGGCCATGTGGGTGGACGGAGCAATAGGCGGCGATCGCAACAGCGGGAGGGGCAGGCCAGTGGCCCGCCCCTCCCGATCGCCGTTCAGCCTTCCCGGGCAACCGACGGTCGCCCCCGGCAAGGCCACGATCAGCCTGTGTCCAGCACCGTACCCCACCGGTCTGCCTCCGTGTCGAGGTTCAACGCCACCGGTAGGAGGTGCCGGTCGTCTCATCGCCAGGAGCAGCAGCGGGCCGCCGGTGGGCGCGCCAAACCGTCCCCGACCTACCAACGATCAGCGAACCTGACCACCGCTCAAACAACCTGACCAACCCTGCTCAGCACTGCCAACAATCGGAACAGCGACCCAGAAACGACCGGCACACGAAACTGATCAGCCCAGCTCACATCACCCCACCCTGATCAGAAAAAACGCCCTTGGACAGCGGCTCGCCGAGCACGGCGTGGAGTGGGCGTAGCAGCCGGGTGGTGGTGGGCTTATCCCGCTGTTTCCTTGGACCGCCCGCCGCGAACGTGTGCCTGGTCTACGGGTGGTAGGCCTGGGTGATCGAGGTGATCACGTTCTGGCTGCTGGCCGTGATGAGGTACTGGTTGCCGAAGCAGCCCCCGGGTGCGGCCACGACGCTCGGATTGTGCAGGCAGTCGTCCTGCTGCTTCATGAACGCGTCCAGGCTGACCGGGACCGGTGTGGCACCCTTCAGCACGTACGTCTTGACGTCGTTGCTGAACGTGTAGACAACCGGGCTGCCGTAGCTCTCGTGGTAGCCGTCGTCCGGGACGTCGGAGCCGCAGACGAACTTGGTGGGCTTGGCCTTCATCCATACCGAGGTCTGGTAGCCGTTGTCGGTGGCCTCCACCACCACCTGGCCCGCGAGACCCTGCTTCGCCGCCGCAGTGCAGTCCTGACCCGCGGTGGCACCGCCCGACGGCTTCACACCGGTCGGCTTGCCGCTCGGCTTCGCCGTACTGGTCGGCTTCGCCGCACCGGTGGGCGCGGTCGAGATGGCGGGGACCGGCTGGGCCCCGCCGCCGGTGGAGGCCGCAGCGCCAGCCGTCGGCGAACCGGCGGCACCGTTGGTCTCGTCCGGACCGCAAGCGGTCAGGACGAGACCAACGAACACAGTAGCGACAACGGCTGCGGCAAGACGGTTGGCCTTCATGACGAGTTCCCCCAAAGAGCGGTGAGCGATACTGACCGGCCGTCACGGCCGACCACTCATCTCTACACAACAAGCGCCGGCACAGATCGCCCTGTTGCGCTCCTGTGAGTGTGTCCTGAACGTGAAAGGGAGTTATTGGTAGTGAACTTCTAATTGCGGTGCTGTGCGAGAGATGAAGGTTTGGCCCTTCGGAGCC
>NZ_JBSFJU010000189.1:0-2478 GCF_053598215.1 Kitasatospora sp. NPDC001175
CGCCTACCCGCTGCCGACCGACCCCGCCGACTGCCCGCTGCCGGTACCCATCGGCCGTCCGATCGCCAACTGCCAGGTTTATGTGCTGGATTCGGTCCTGCGGCCGGTCGCTCCGGGAGTGACGGGCGAGCTGTACCTGGCCGGGACGGCGCTGGCCCGCGGCTACCTGAACCGACCCGGGCTCACAGCTGCTCGGTTCGTGGCAAATCCGTACGGCCCGGCGGGCTCCCGGATGTACCGCACGGGTGACCTGGTCCGCTGGCGCGCCGACGGCGAGCTGGAGTTCGCCGGCCGGGTGGACCACCAGGTAAAGGTCCGCGGCTTCCGGATCGAGCCGGGCGAGATCGAGGCGGAGCTGACCGCTCATCCCGGCGTGACCCAGGTCGCCGTCCTCGCCCGCGAGGACCAGCCAGGAAACTGCCGCATCGTCGCGTACGTGGTGCCGTCGGCCGAGCGCGGCGCCACCACAGCAGCACTGGCGGCATACCTGCACGAGCGCCTGCCCGACTACCTGGTGCCATCCGCGTTCGTACTGCTGGACGCGCTGCCACTGACCCCGAACGGGAAACTGGACCGCGCGGCACTACCCGCACCCGAGCCGGGCACCGCTGGGAGCAGCCGCGCGCCACGCACCCCACAGGAGCAGATCCTGTGCGAGCTGTTCGCCGAAGTGCTCGGCCAACCACAGATCGGCGTCAACGACGACTTCTTCAACCTGGGCGGACACTCCCTACTCGCCACCCGACTGCTCTCGCGGGTCCGGGCAACCCTCGGCGTCGAACTGGAACTGCGCAGC
Source organism: Kitasatospora sp. NPDC001175 (assembly GCF_053598215.1). Lineage (NCBI taxonomy): Bacteria > Bacillati > Actinomycetota > Actinomycetes > Kitasatosporales > Streptomycetaceae > Kitasatospora > Kitasatospora sp. NPDC001175. The sequence goes on from NZ_JBSFJU010000189.1 coordinate 797, forward strand.
CTGTTCCGCACACCCACCCCCGCCGCGCTCGCAGCCGGACTGCACGACGCCAGCACCGCACGACAGGCCCTGCTGCCCCAACCCCGCCGCGAGCCCATGCCGCTGTCGTTCGCACAACGCCGCCTATGGTTCCTCCAGCAACTCGGGACACCCAGCGCCACCTACCACATGCCGCTCGCCCTGCGGCTATCCGGCAACCTCCACCAGGGCGCGCTGAGCGCCGCCCTCGCCGACGTGGTCGCCCGCCACGAGACCCTGCGCACAGTCTTCCCACACACCGCCGGCGTTCCGCACCAGCGGGTGCTGGACACCGCCGAGGCCGCCATCGAGCTGACCGTCCGCCACGCCGGCGAGGCGGAGCTCCCGGCACTGCTGCGCGAGGCGACGGCGCGCGGATTCGACCTGGAGACCCAAGTACCCCTCAGGGCCGAGCTGTTCACGCTCGCCCCGGACGAGCACGTACTGCTGGTCGTCATGCACCACATCGCCGGCGACGGCTGGTCCATGGGCCCGCTGGCCCGCGACCTCGCCACCGCCTACGCCACCCGGCAGCGCGGTGAGGCGCCCGACTGGACGCCGCTACCAGTGAACTACGGCGACTACACGCTGTGGCAGCACGAGATCCTCGGCGACGAGCACGACGCCAACAGCACGTTCGCCCGCCAGGTCGCCTACTGGACCGAGACGCTGGCCGGACTGCCCGACCAGCTCCAGCTCCCGGCCGACCGGCCCCGTCCAGCCGCCATGTCCTACCGCGGCGACCTACTGGATATCCGAATGGACGCCGAACTACACACGGCGCTGGTCAAGTTGGCACGGCGTTCCGGCACCAGTCTGTTCATGGTGCTACAGGCCGGCCTGGCGGCGTTGTACACGCGGTTGGGTGCGGGGACGGACATCGCGATCGGTAGTCCGATCGCGGGCCGGACCGACGAGGCACTGGACGATCTGGTCGGCTTCTTCGTCAACACGCTGGTGCTGCGGACGGACACGAGCGGTGATCCGAGTTTCGCTGAGTTGCTGGACCGGGTGCGGGAGACGGCGCTGTCCGCCTTCGCGCACCAGGACGTGCCGTTCGAGCACCTGGTGGAGGTGCTGAACCCCTCCCGGTCGCTGTCGTACCACCCGCTCTTCCAGACCATGCTGGCCCTGCAGAACGCGCCGACCGGAGACTTCGAGCTGCCCGGCCTCACGGTCGCCGGAATGGCTGTGCCCACCGGGACTTCTCGGCTCGACCTCACCTTCAGTTTGGCGGAGAACCGCGGGCCCGACGGTACGCCGGCCGGCCTGAGCGGTGTGATCGAGTACAGCACCGACCTGTTCGACCGCAGGACCGTCGAGAGCCTTCTCAGCCGGTGGATCCGGCTGCTGGCCGCGGTCGCGGTCGCTCCCGAACGGCCGATCGGCCTGGTCGACGTGCTGGCGGAGGAGGAGCGCCGCGACCTGGTGGACGGGTTCAACGACACCTCGGTGGCGGTGGGCGAATACCACCTCCCCGCCATGTTCGCCGCCCGGGTGGCGGCGACTCCGGATGCTGTTGCCCTGGTCGGTGCTGGTAAGGAGTTGACGTATCGTCAGTTGAATGCCCGGGCGAATCGGTTCGCGCATGCGCTGGTCGCTCGAGGTGTGGCTCCTGAGCAGGTCGTGGCGGTGGCGTTGCCGCGGTCGGTGGAGTCGGTGGT
>NZ_JBSFJU010000190.1:0-2382 GCF_053598215.1 Kitasatospora sp. NPDC001175
GCTCTTCTCCTCAGCCGCCGGTACCTTCGGCGGCCTCGGCCAGGGCAACTACGCTGCGGCCAACGTCTTCCTTGACGCCCTCGCCGCTCAGCGCCGTGCCGCCGGACTCCCCGCGATCTCGCTCGCCTGGGGCGCTTGGGCGGACGGCGGCATGGTCGGCAGCCTGGCCGAGGTCGACGTGCGACGGATGAGCCGTGGCGGCGTGCAGGGCATGCTCGCGGACGAGGGCCTGGCGCTCTTCGACGCGGCATGCGCCGCGGATGACGCGATGCTGGTGCCGATGCAGCTCGACCTCGCGGCGCTGCGCGCCGAGGCAGTGGCGGGTACGCTGCCGCCGCTGCTGCGCGGACTGGTCAGGACGCCGGTTCGCCGGGCCGTCGAGGCCAACTCGTCCGGAACGGTGGCCGGTTCTGGCCTCGCCGGGCGGCTGGCCGCGCTGCCCGTGGCCGAGCGGGACGCCGTGCTGCTCGAGCTGGTCTGCGCTCGGGTGGCGTCGGTGCTGGGTTACGCGGACGCCGCTGCGGTGGAGTCCGGCCGGGCGTTCAAGGAGCTCGGTTTCGACTCGCTGACGGCCGTCGAGCTGCGCAACGAGCTGAACGGTGCGACGGGTCTGCGGCTGCCGGCGACGCTGGTGTTCGACTACCCGACGCCCGCCGCGCTGGCCGCCTTCCTGCGCTCGGAGCTGGTCGGCGAGGGGACCGAGGCGTCGGTCGCCGCCGCGGTCGCGGTCCTGGACGACGAGCCGATCGCGATCGTCGGGATGAGTTGCCGCTACCCGGGCGGTGTGGAGTCGCCCGAGGACCTGTGGCGGCTGGTCTTCGAGGGTGCGGACGCGGTCTCCGGCTTCCCGGCCGGCCGTGGCTGGGACCTGGACAACCTCTACCACCCGGATCCGGATCACCAGGGCACCTCGTACGCCCGCGAGGGCGGGTTCCTGCACGACGCGGGCCTGTTCGACCCGACGTTCTTCGGGATCTCGCCGCGTGAGGCGCTGGCGATGGACCCGCAGCAGCGCCTGCTGCTGGAGACCTCGTGGGAGGCGTTCGAGCGGGCCGGCATCGACCCGGCGACCGTGCGCGGCAGCCGGACCGGCGTCTTCGCCGGTGTGATGTACCACGACTACGCCACGGGCGTCGGTGAACTGCCGGACGGCGTTGAGGGCTACCTCGGCACGGGCAACTCCGGCAGCATCGCCTCCGGCCGCGTCGCCTACACGCTCGGCCTGGAAGGCCCGGCGGTCACGGTCGACACCGCGTGCTCCTCGTCGCTGGTGGCACTGCACTGGGCGATCCAGGCGCTGCGGGGCGGTGAGTGCACCATGGCGCTGGCCGGCGGCGTGGCGATCATGTCCACCCCGGAGGTCTTCGTCGACTTCAGCCGCCAGCGGGCGCTCTCCGTGGACGGCCGCTGCAAGGCGTTCTCGGCGGACGCGGACGGCACGGGCTGGGGCGAGGGTGTCGGCATGCTGCTCGTGGAGCGGCTCTCCGACGCCGAGCGCAACGGTCACCCGGTGCTGGCGGTGATCCGTGGTTCGGCGATCAACCAGGACGGTGCGTCGAACGGTCTGACGGCGCCGAACGGTCCGTCGCAGCAGCGGGTGATCCGCCAGGCGCTGGCGAACGCCGGTCTGTCGGCCGACGAGGTCGACGCGGTGGAGGCGCACGGCACGGGCACCACGCTGGGTGACCCGATCGAGGCGCAGGCGCTGCTGGCGACCTATGGCCAGGAGCACTCGGCGGACCGTCCGCTGTGGCTGGGTTCGCTGAAGTCGAACATCGGTCACACGCAGGCGGCGGCGGGTGTCGGCGGCATCATCAAGATGGTGATGGCGATGCGGCACGGTGTGCTGCCGCAGACGCTGCACGTGAACGAGCCCTCGCCGAAGGTGGATTGGGCCTCGGGTGCGGTGTCGCTGCTGACCGAGCCGCGGCAGTGGCCGGAGACCGGGCGTCCGCGCCGTGCGGCGGTGTCGTCGTTCGGTATCAGCGGCACCAACGCCCACACCATCCTCGAGTACGCTCCGGCGGCTGCCCAGGAGCCGGCGGAGGCCGACTCCGGCATCGTGCCGCTGCTGCTGTCCGCACAGAGCGCGACGGCCCTGCGAGGCCAGGCGGCGCGGCTGCGCTCGCACCTGGCGGAGCGGCCGGAGTTGTCGCTGGCGGATGTCGGGTACTCGCTGATGTCGTCGCGGGCCGGGTTCGAGCACCGGGCGGTGCTGGTCGCGGCCGACCGTGATGGTGCGGTCCGGGGTCTGGAGGCGTTGGCGTCCGGTGAGCCGGGTGCGGGGCTGGTTCAGGGCAGTGCGGGGTCTGCGGGGAAGGTGGCGTTCGTCTTCCCGGGTCAGGGTTCGCAGTGGGCTGCGATGGCGGTGGAACTCCTGGA
>NZ_JBSFJU010000191.1:0-2340 GCF_053598215.1 Kitasatospora sp. NPDC001175
GGGGGAGTTGTACGTCGCCGGTGCGGGGCTGGCCCGCGGGTACCTGAACCGGCCGGGGCTGACGGCAGGACGGTTCGTGGCGTGCCCGTTCGACCCGGCGGGCGCGCGGATGTACCGCACAGGTGACCTGGTCCGGATGCGGGCCGACGGCGGGTTGGAGTTCGCCGGTCGGGCCGACGACCAGGTGAAGGTGCGCGGCTTCCGGGTCGAGCCCGGTGAGGTCGAGACCGCCCTCGTCGCGCACCCGGCCGTCGCCCAGGCCGCCGTCCTCGCCCAGGACGACCGACTCATCGGCTATGTGATGCCGCACCCCGGTGCCTCGGTCAGGCCGGCGGAGCTGCGCGCACACCTGCTCGGCCGCCTGCCGGACTACCTCGTCCCAGCCACCTTCGTGGTGCTGGACGCGCTGCCGCTGACGCCGAACGGGAAGCTGGACCGGGCGGCGCTGCCCGTGCCCGAGCCTGCCACCAAGGGGAGCGGCCGTGCGCCGCGCACGCCGCAGGAGCAGATCCTGTGCGAGCTGTTCGCCGAGGTGCTCGGCCGGTCGCAGGTCGGTGTCGACGACGGCTTCTTCGACCTGGGCGGGCACTCCCTGCTCGCCACCCGCCTGGTCGCACGGGTGCGTTCGGCACTCGGTGTCGAGGTCGGGCTGCGCACGCTCTTCGAGGCACCAACGGTGGCCGGGCTGGCGGCGAAGCTCGCCGAGGCCGGCCGGGTCCGGCCCGCGCTGGTCGCCTGCGAGCGGCCGGAGGTGGTACCGCTGTCGTTCGCTCAGCGGCGGCTGTGGTTCCTGCACCGGATGGATGAGGCTGCCGCGACGTACCACATCCCGCTGGCACTCCAGTTGACCGGAGCGCTGGACGAGAAGGCGCTGACCGAGGCGCTGGCCGATGTGGTGGTCCGGCACGAGAGCTTGCGGACGGTGTTTCCGGAGGTCGAAGGCGTGCCGTGCCAGCGGGTCCTCGACCCGGAGGCGGCGCGTCCGCAGGTGCGGGTGACCGAGGTTGCCGAGGCTGAGCTGCCACAGCGGCTCGCCGAAGCGGCACGGCAGCCCTTCGACCTGGCGGCGGAAGTGCCGCTGCGGGCAGAGCTGTTCGCGCTCGCGCCGGACGAGCACGTGCTGCTGCTGGTCATGCACCACATCGCGGGCGACGGCTGGTCCACGGGCCCGCTGGCCCGCGACCTGGCCGAGGCGTACGCCGCCCGGTGCGAGGGTCGCGCGCCGAGCTGGCCGGTACTGCCGGTGCAGTACGCCGACTACACCCTGTGGCAACGCGACCTGCTCGGCGACGCCGCCGATGAGGACAGCCGGTTTGCCGAGCAACTCGGCTACTGGGCTCGGCAGTTGGCCGGTCTTCCGGAGCGGCTGCAGCTGCCCGCGGACCGGCCTCGCCCGGCCGTCGCAAGCTACCGGGGGGATCACCTCGGCCTTGAGCTGCCCCCCGAACTGCACACGGGGCTGGCCGAGTTGGCGCGTCGTTCCGGTACCAGTCTGTTCATGGTGCTGCAGGCCGGCCTGGCGGCGCTGTACACGCGGTTGGGTGCGGGGACGGACATCCCGATCGGTAGTCCGATCGCGGGCCGTACCGACGAGGCGTTGGACGATCTGGTCGGGTTCTTCGTCAACACGCTGGTGCTGCGTACCGACACCGGTAATGATCCGGGTTTCACCGAGTTGCTGGGCCGGGTGCGGGAGACGGCGCTGTCCGCGTTCGCGCACCAGGATGTGCCGTTCGAGCACCTGGTGGAGGTGCTGAATCCGTCCCGGTCGCTGTCCCACCACCCGCTGTTCCAGACCGTCCTGGCCCTGCAGAACGCGCCTATGGGCGAGTTCGGGCTGCCCGGGCTCCGGGCCTCCTTCTCCGCCGTGCCGACCGGGACCGCCAAGTTCGACCTGGGCTTCAACCTGATCGAGCGGCACGGCCCGGACGGCAGCCCGGCCGGAATCGTCGGTGCGGTCGACTACGCCACCGACCTGTTCGACCGTTCGACGGTCGCATCCCTTGCCCGACGCTGGACGCTCCTGCTGGAGGCTGTCGTCGCCGACCCGGACCAGCCGATCGGCCGGATCGACATCCTCGGCGCCGACGAGCGCCGCTGGCTGCTGGAGGAGAACAACGCCACCGCCCTGCCCGTTGGCGCCGGCACCCTGCCGGAAGCCTTCGCGGCCCAGGTGCGGGCGACTCCGGATGCTGTTGCGTTGGTCGGCGCTGGTGAGAAGTTGACGTACCGTCAGCTAAATGCTCGGGCGAATCGGTTCGCGCATGCGCTGGTCGCTCGAGGTGTGGCTCCTGAGCAGGTCGTGGCGGTGGCGTTGCCGCGGTCGGTGGAGTCGGTGGT
>NZ_JBSFJU010000192.1:0-2307 GCF_053598215.1 Kitasatospora sp. NPDC001175
CTTGGTAGTAGCGGGGACAGGATTTGAACCTGCGACCTCTGGGTTATGAGCCCAGCGAGCTACCGAGCTGCTCCACCCCGCGTCGGTGACACCACTCTATGCGGTAACCGTTCCAATACGAAATCGGTTCTCCCAGCGCTCCGGCTCGCCCTTGCCGACCCCGCCGCGGTCCCCACGAACCGCACACTGCCCCAGTGGAGCAGACGCACCCGGCCGTCGTTGGCCAGGACCGCGCACACCCGCGTGCGAGCCGGTTCGGTACTCGCGCCGCCTGTGGTCATCGCCGGGCCCACGTCGTGCACGCGGGCTCGTGCCAGGTCGTCCGGAAGGGCGAGTCGGGGCATGGCGCTGTTGTCCATGCACCAGCGCAGGAAGGGCTGGGCGGGTCGGCGGGTGGCGCACTGGTCTGCGTGCCAGGCGTCGAGGTCGTCCTGCTGGCACTGGTCGAGGGTCCGGTTGCGGGCTACGAGCCAGGTGAGGAAGGCGTCGGCCTGGGTGATCTGCTGCCGGGCCTCGTGGGTGGGAGAGCGTCCGAGCGGCCCGGCGTCGGGCTTCGCCCGCAGGCGCCGCAGCTGGTGCCAGGTGGCGAACCGGTGCAGGAGCTGGTGCCGGCCCTGTTCTCGTACAGCTACGGCCAGGTGGCGTGTAGTGCCGTGACCGGATGGGTTCACCGAGGTCTCGTGGTCTGCGGGTGCGTGAGTCACCGCTGCTCCCCGGTTTCGGCTGGTCGCAGGGCTGAACGACCTCGTTTGCATGGTTGTAATCAACTTGCTGCCCGCCCCGGCGGGCGGGCAGGGTCTGGATCATGCTTGAACTACGCACTTTGGAATCAGACGACTGGCCCCTTTGGCGGGAATTGCGACTGGCCGCGCTTGCTGAGGCGCCCTACGCGTTCGGATCGACGCTGGCCCAGTGGCAGGGCTCCGGCGACCGAGAGGAACGCTGGCGTGCCCGTCTGTCGATTCCTGGCGCGCACGATCTCGTCGCGCTCCTCGACGGCCTTCCGGTGGGCATGGTCAGCGGAGTGCCGGGCGAGGGAGCAGAGAACGTGGAGTTGATCTCGATGTGGGTCGACCCCACGGCTCGGGGCAAGGGCGTGGGTGACTACCTGATCCAGGCGGTCGAGCGGTGGGGGGCGGAGCGCGGTGCCACGACGCTGCGGTTGTCGGTCATGCCGGACAACCGCAAGGCGACCGCGCTCTATGAGCGGCACGGTTTCACGGACACGGGTGAGCCCGGCGATCTTCTGCCCGATGGCGTTGGCAGGGAGCGGGTCATGGCGAAGAGCCTGACCGCTGTCTGATCCTCCACATCCCGGCACGGCCGGATCCTTCACTTGGTCAGGCTGCGGCGGCGAGGGGCGTCCGGGGCTGCGGTCCTGACGGCCCCTCAGTGCCGGACGTTGGCCACGAGGGCGTTGACGCGATTCTCGTACTCGCGGCGGGCCTTGCGCTGAGCCGGGCGATCTGAACGAAGTCCAGCTGGGGCAGATCGCGTAGGAGTTCCTCGTCCACGACTTCGCTGGGGAGCAGCGGGGACAGGTATCGGAGGGGGGCTCGTGCCGATTGCCGGGTGATCTGGCGCTTGAAGGGGGCCCATGCGTAGGCAGCTGGCGCTGGCGAGGGTGTTTGTCCAGTGAGTGGCGAGCTCGCCGGGTGCAGTCTGGACGATGTGGTCGGCCTGCTGGTCGTCGTGGGTGTGCAGACGGGCGTAGGCGAGGTAGTGCGGGTGGTGGAGTTCGCAGAAATGCGGTGAAGTCGAGGGGAAGGGTGATGGCGGGCGCGCGGTGGCCGGACGGTGGCGAGCCGGGGGTCGCTGACATGGTGCGCACCGGCTCCCACCACCTGCGCCCGATCTCCGGGGACACCGCCGACGCTGAAGCCGTCAAGGTCGTGACGCGCATCCACAAGACCCTGATCTGGGAGCGGACCCGTACCACGCAGCGGCTGCGGCACGCTCTGCTCGACTACTTCCCCGCCGCCTTGGAGGCGTTCGAGGATCTGGACGCCCCCGACGTCTTGGAGCTGCTGGCCAACTCACCTGATCCGACTGCCGCGGCGAAGCTGACGATCACGCAGATCAGTGCGGCCCTCAAGCGAGCCCGCCGGCGCAACATCGCCGACAAAGCCACCAGGATCCAGGCCGTACTGCGCGCCAAGCACCTGGGTCAGCCCGCCGCTGTGACCGCGGCCTACGCCGACTCGGTGCGCGCTCTAGGCAGTGTCCTGGCGATCACGAGCGAAGCCAGATGACGAGTGCGGCTGCGGTGACGGTGCCGAGGTAGACGTAGCCGCGCTTGTCGAATCT
>NZ_JBSFJU010000193.1:0-2241 GCF_053598215.1 Kitasatospora sp. NPDC001175
GCAGCCTCGGCTACCGCAGTCCCGCCGAATACGAGACCGTCCTGGCGGCCTGACCACCACACCAACGGTGTCCGTCAAAGCGGAGCAAGCTCAGTTCGGCAGCGGGCACCCCGGCTTCTCGCGCTCTTGGCCTGTCGGAGCCGATCAGAACGCGCGAGCCAGAAGGTCTCCCGGCTCATCCGGAATACGCCACTGCGGCTTTCGATTGGTTCCCTCGTAGCGAAGCTCGGGGAGGCTTGGATGACGGACCTGAAGGTGTTCCGGCTCGGCGAGGACGGGCTCGACGTTGAGGTGCAGGGCTCCTTGGCGGCGCGGGAGTGCGATCTGCAGAAGCGGGTCGAGGCCAACATGAGGGCAATGCTCGGAATCCGGTTCTTGGCCTCCGAGTACCAGACCGGTCCGCTCCACCGGGGAAGGATCGACTCGCTCGGGCTCGATGAGAACGGCACGCCGGTGATCATCGAGTACAAGAGGGGCAGCGACCCCGGAGTGATCGTTCAGGCGGTCTCCTACCTGACGTGGTTGGACGCCAGCCATCACGAGTTCCAGGCCCTGGTGAGGGACGAGTTGGGGAATGAGGCGGCCGAGGCCATCAACTGGCATAACCCCCGGGTGGTGTGTATCGCTGGCGACTTCGCTCGGCACGACAGGATCGCGGTGCACAAGATGGGCCAGCGCATCGACCTGGTGCGATACCGGATCTTCGATGGCGACCTGCTGAGCCTGCAGCTCATCGAGTCCACTCCTGGCTCCGCAGGGGCACCCCGGTCGGCGACCGCGCGTACGGCACCGGCCAACGGCAACACGGTGCCGGCCGCCGCCGATGACGAGGTGAAGGTGGTCGAGGAGAAGCTGGGCAAGATGCCATCAGCGCTTCAGGCCCTCTACCGCGAGCTGCACACGGTGCTGACCGAGTCGGGAGACGTTGAGGCGGAGACCATGAAGCATTACATCGCGTACCGGCGACTGGTACAGGCGGCGACCGTGCGGTTCCTCAAGGACACGATCCTGCTCAACCTGAAGGTAGACCCCGACGGCGTCAAGCTGGAAGCGGGGTTCACCCGCACCGTGCGCGGCAAGGGCCACCTGGGGACGGGTGATCTGGAGGTGCGTATCAGATCGGCGGCCGACCTGGAGAAGGCGGCGCCGCTGATACAGCAGGCGTTCGAGGCGGCCTGACAAACGACCGAGGGCGGCTGCTGCATCGATTCACCGATCCAGCAACCGCCCTCTTCGTCTCTCGTCTACCGGTCCCGGCGCTTCGGATTCTCATGCCGCGGGCCCCGCCAGGACGAAGTCGTCCTGCCTCAACTCGGCTCGGAGCCGTCGTTCGGCAACGTCGGCGTAGTGACTCGAGAGTTCGATCCCGAGGAAGTTGCGTCCTTCCCGGAGCGCGGCAACGCCGGTCGACCCGCTTCCGGTGAACGGATCGAGGACGGTACCGCCTTCGGGGCAGACCTGGACGAGCTGCTGCATCACCTCGACGGGCTTCTGCGTGATGTGGACCCGATCCTTGCGGGGCTGGGAGGCGATGAAGTGCCCGGGGAGATACAGGTCCCGGTCCTTATCGAGGGTCCCCTTGACGCCCCAGCAGATGAACTCCGCAGACTGCTTGAAGCCACCCTTGCGCGGCCGGGAGGCCGGCTTGATCCACGGAATGGTGCCGGCCCAGGTCCAGCCCGCCATCTGCAGGGCGTCGCTGGTGGTCGGTTCCTGCCGCCAGTCCGAGAAGACCATGGCGACGGAGTGCTCCTTCGAGGCCCGGTACGCCTGGGTGAGCAGAGCCTCCAGCCACGCCCGGTAGGAGCGCTGATCGCGGTTCTCGCCGGGGAAGTTCTGAAGGTCGTGCCGGGCATCACCGCTGGTGTACTTCGCCCGCGCGGTGCGGGCGGTGCGTTCGGAGCTGGTGCGCCCACCGCTGTTGTACGGCGGGTCGGTGATCACGGCGTCGACGCTCTCGTCAGGGATGGTCTTCAGCACGGTGAGGGCGTCGCCTCGGTGCAGGGAGGTTTTTACGCATCGTCCTCCTGTCCATTGAGGTCGGCACCGAGTTGTTCGTCCTGCTCTTCTTGTTCCAATTCGCTGGCGTCCTCCTCGTCCTCCCCAGGGAGCGTCTCGGACGCGGCGGCGTGCGGGAGAACGTACTGTGAGCTTGCTCCGCTTTGACGGACACCGTTGGTGTGGTGGTCAGGCCGCCAGGACGGTCTCGTATTCGGCGGGACTGCGGTAGCCGAGGCTGCT
>NZ_JBSFJU010000194.1:0-2241 GCF_053598215.1 Kitasatospora sp. NPDC001175
GATTCGACAAGCGCGGCTACGTCTACCTCGGCACCGTCACCGCAGCCGCACTCGTCATCTGGCTTCGCTCGTGATCGCCAGGACACTGCCTAGGCCCAGCCTGGCCGCCATCGGGCGCAGCCGTCCGGCGCGGCCCGGCGCTCCGGGCTTCGTCACTCGTGCAATCTTCATCCCGGTCCCCCGCTTCCCTGGTCACGCACGTGGCGTGAGCCCGGCCGACCTCGGCCGTGCGAACGGGGTTGTTCCAGTCGATGGTCACGACCGACAGCGATTTACGACATCGGCTCTACCGCGAGCCCTCAGGGCGCCGGGCGCGACCTAACTCGGTCCACGCAGCGGCGGTGACCTCCAGGCGTAGCTGGGCGTCGCCGGGCCAGGGGCCGTGGCAGAGGAGGGGCTGAGCCTTTTCAGCATTGCAGCTGCAGGGTGCGGACGGGTTCTCACCACCGGCTTTCGCACTGTGTGTCTTTTTGACAGCAGTGCGCAACCGCGCCTGGCGCAGGTTACTGGGCCCTGGATCACCGCCTCCAGCGACCAGATTTCCTGGTGGACCATCACCAGCACCAACGACTGAAAACGCAGTGGCAGCCCACCGCCCAGGCCCCGCTGCCCGACGGCATCCTCGCCGTCAACGCCTGCCGCCGCGGCGAGGGCGCGCCGCCCAGCACGCGCCTGGTGCAGAGCCTGATCCTCGAAGCCCACCTCGCCACCGCGCTCCCTGCTACGACGTCGGACTCGCCCTGCTCAACGACCAGTAGCGAACCCACGCGCGAGCAGCCGAACACAGCCGAAAACGATCACAGTTCCCGGGCGGCCCGACCGGTCGGGAGCCACTGGTGCACCACTCGCCCGAATTGGCCGCCCGCACCGGCTCCCAGGCGCGTGATCTGGGCCGTAGCCCGATGCCCGCCAGTACGAGCACGGCCGCAGTGGGCACGGTGCGGCACTGGCCTCAGCCGTCGATCCGCTGCCCGAGGTGCGCGCGGATTGAACGAGTCCTTCCAGCGGACGAGGCCGGGCCGACTCCGGCCACCGTCAACGCAGAGAGGTCCAGCACCGAGTGGTGCTGGACCTCTCCTTCGCCTTCCCGGGCCGGGCGCGCCCGGCCCGGCGTGCCGGAGTCAGCCCGGCAGCTGACCGCTGCAGTTGGCCAGCCAGCTGCCGAGTTCCACCTGGGACGGGTCGTTGGCGCGGTGCGCGGCGTAGTAGGCCTGGCTGACCGCGTTCTTGATGGAGCCGCCGGTGATCGGGCCGACGGTGCCGTCCGCGCTCAAGCCGTGCTCGTGCTGGTAGTTCACGACGGCGTTGTGGGTGCGGGTGCCGAACTGGCCATCGGCCTGCAGGCCTGCAGCGTCCACGTCGTCGAGGGCGCGCTGGAGGCAGACGACGGCTGGGCCGGAGCTGCCCGTCCCGAGGCTGCTGCCTGCGGCGTGGGCGGAACCGGCGGCCAGGGCCAGGGCGGCAGCCGCGCCAAGGGCCAGGACGGTCTGGCGTGTCCAGGTGTGCATGCGCATGGTTGGTGTCTCTCCTTGAGTTTGCACAGTCGTCGGCCCTGCGGCGGATCTCCCGCGTCCGCCGCAGGGCCGTCTTGGCTTTGCCACTGATGACGATGCGCCAGCGGGCGCCCCGGGAGCCAGGGATTCGTTTCACGACGAATGCCTTGTCGTCGAGCAGCGGGAGGGCCCAGGATCAGGAGGTGCTGAAGATCTGCTTCACCGACCAGGACTTGGCGCTCACCCGGATCGCACCGGCCGCCGACATGTCCTCGGAACTGTCGTTGAGCCTCCACTTGCTGGCAACCCACCAGCCCGAGAGCGAGCTCGGGCAGTGGCGCGAGCAGCTCGGGCGGCGCTGGAACCCACGCTCGGCGATGCTGTTCGACCTGTTCTCGGCGACCGACCTTCCGGAGTTCCTGACCGTGCGGCCAGACGGCCGGGACACAGCCGAGGCCACGGCGGGCGGGCTGGACCGGGTCGGCCGCGACTACCTGCGAGGGCTGGGTCGCCTCCGCCGGCTGACGCCGTATTAGAACGCGAACAGCTCGACCGTTGGGTGGAGGCCTTCTGGGTGAGGACGGCCATCTGCCGGACAGTCAGCTAGCTCCCGGCGAGTCCTGCTTGCACAGCGGGCCGACCAACGAACAGGGCCGGGGTTGGCGCATTCATGCGCCAACCCCGGCCCTGGTGGTAGCGGGGACAGGATTTGAACCTGCGACCTCTGGGTTATGAGCCCAGCGAGCTA
>NZ_JBSFJU010000195.1:0-2233 GCF_053598215.1 Kitasatospora sp. NPDC001175
GCAGGCTCTCGATGACTCCGTGCCGGCTGCAGCTCTCGCAGATCAGAGCCCTGCGACCGTTGGGGTGGTGTTGTCCGCGGACAACACCATGCGCAGTGAGGCTGCGGCCGCTGCGGCTTCGTCCGTGTTTCGGCCGTCCGGTCCGTCGGCGGTCGAGCTGGTCCGGGCTCTCGGAGCGAGCGTGGCGGAGCGAGCCGTGACCCTTCGAGAAGGCCTCGACAAGGCCGGGCTCAGGGCGCTCTTCGAGGAGTTGTACGCCGATCTCTGAAACCGAGAGGACCAGGAGGAGTGGATGTTGTCCGCGGACAACACCGTCGCCAACCCAGAAGTCCCGGCCGCCCTGGTGCAGCAGCAGGGCACGGTGCCGGCCGTGACCGTGTTGTCCGCGGACAACATGCACTCCTTCATGCAGGCTCTCGATGACTCCGTGCCGGCTGCAGCTCTCGCAGATCAGAGCCCTGCGACCGTTGGGGTGGTGTTGTCCGCGGACAACACCATGCGCAATGAAGCTGCGGCCCCTGCAGCTTTGTCTGCGTTTCAGCTGTCCAGTCCGTTGGCGGCCGACCTGGACCGCACTCTCGGAACGAACGCGGCAGAGCAAGGGATGCGGTCCCACTTCCCCGCCGCGCCAGCGGCGGCCCTTTCCGACTCCTTGGCCTGGTCGGCGTCGTAGATGGTGCCCAGGTAGAACTGCTGGCGTTCGTTCAGCGCCGTCCAGACCGCTGTGAGGTCGTTTCCCACTGGCTCCCTCCTTCCTGGTCCGAGCCCGGTTACTGCCCGTTGGCGAGCCGGTACACGGCGCGGTCCGAGTCGGCCTTGACGATGAGTCCGGTCTCGGCGAGGTGGCGCAGGATGACGTCCGCACCCTTCCAGTCGGTTTCGAGGTCGTGGTTGGTAAGGATCTTGACGGCCAAGGACGCATCCCACCGCGTGTCCGTGCCGTGCCTGGTGATCGCCTTGCTGAGCGCGGCGCGGCGCGCGGTGGGAAGGGCGAGGACGGTGTCGCGGAACAGGTCGTAGATGGCGTGCGGAATCCTGTAGCCGACGACCTTGCCGAATCCGGGACCCTGGGCCTGGACGGGCGCTTCGATGGCGGCGGGCAACCAGCCTTCGCGGACGCCGCGGTCGAGGGCGCGCTTGAGGCCGGCGCTATGGCCCTTGAGGCTGCTGGAGCCGTCCTCGCCGCGCAAGGCATCGGCGGAGACGTAGCCGCCACGGCCAACGGCCTCTTCGAGGATCCGCTGAGCGCGGGGTGGCAGGGAGAGGTAGTAGCGGTCGATCCGGTCGCGGGTCCAGGTGCCGTCCGTTTCGACTGTGACGGCGTCGACGTAGGGGGCGAGGAAGGCGAGGAGCTTCTCGCCGAACTCGGGGGTGGCGTTCTTCACGGACAGGATGAGGTCCAAGGCGAGGCTCCGGTGCAACAGACGTGGATAGAGGTCCGATGAACGAGGTAGAGAGTAGCGCCCTGTTGTCACGTCAGCCCAGCGTCAATCCCCGTCCATATGGACGAGATGGAGTTGAGTGGTGCAGCGAGTAGCCGCCGCTCGATCGGGCGGCGGCTGTGTAGGACATCGCTTTGGCCAGGGGAACGTCGGCCCGGCGGTTGTGGCATGCCGACGCCGCCAGGGCATGCCACGGTTGATGTGTGACTAGCATCGCCGAAGCCATCGCCAAGCTGCCCGGCCCGCTGTTCGTGCCCGCGCGCTACCCGTACGAGTACGCCCTCGACCTCGCCCTTGATCACGACATCGTGCCAGCCGAATACGTCGAAGAAGCCCACCAACAGGCGCGCAGCGAGCTGCGATCGGGCATCAAGCGGGGCCCGGACCGGCGCGCTGTGCTGCGCCGGGCCGTTGTCCGTTGGTGTCGCGCGAACGGCGAACAGCTCGAGGATGTCTATGTGCTGATGGCCAACCGATACCTGGAGCTGCACTCCATCGACCGGCCGATCCCCACACTGCCAGCTGTGTGATGCTCGGCCTGTTCAGCGGGATTGGGAACCTGCTCGCCACAAGCCGGCGCTGGGCGGGGTCAGGACATCAGGTGGGCGCAGCACTGGGGAAGCATCAGGCCGAAGGCCTCCGTCGTGTCCATCACTGCTCCTTTTGGTCGGGTCGGTTCGTCGGGTCGGCCAGGCACTCCGCGCCGCGCCCTCGCGGTGGGCGACAGCGAGCAGTCGGTGGCCGAGGTGGCCGAGCTCTACCGGCTGATGAGCCGCCTGGAGTACCTGACC
>NZ_JBSFJU010000196.1:0-2154 GCF_053598215.1 Kitasatospora sp. NPDC001175
CGCGCGCAGCGCCGCTGCGCTCTCTTCCCCCAGCCTGACGGCCGGGGGGACCCCCGCACGATGCACGCCCAGACTCGGCTCTCGACCCGCTCCTTCATCCACGCTCCCTGTTGCCCGCCGGTCTTATGAGGTAATTGACGGATCAACTTGCGTCTGGCAAGGGGAAAGAGAGAGAGTGTCAGGGCGGGATCATCTCCGATGGCGGCGATGATCGACGGTCACTCAGCCACACAGGGGTACGACGGCCGGAGGGGGTAGCAGCTGAACAGCCACGATCTGCGAAGACGGCGGCGGGGAGCGCGCCCGGCGATCCGGAGCGCGGGCTGCGGCCTGCGGGCGAGCGAGGTCATCGGGACGTGACCGTGCGGCAGGCCGCCGACGGCGCCGGGCCCCGGCCGACGGGCCGCTTCGGTGTGCGTCGGGCCCCGGGCCGGCTGCCGCCCGGCCGATGCCGTCCGCTACCTGCCCTGCGGCCCGCCGGGCTCCGCGGCGATCGCGCACCGGCCCATCGGCCCTCCGCCGTCTGCTCCCCGCCACCTCCGTGAACGGCACCCGAGACCAGAACACCCCTGACTGACAAGGCGGTTGCACCGTGACACTGGCCAAGCGCGTGGGAATGACGACTCCGTCCGCCGCCGGAGGCGGCCTCGGCGATCAGGTGTACAACCGCCTGCTCCAGGACCGCATCATCTTCCTGGGCGAGGCGGTGGACGACGACATCGCCAACCGGATCACCGCCCAGCTCCTGCTCCTGGCCGCCGAGCCGGAGAAGGACATCTTCCTCTACATCAACTCCCCGGGCGGCTCGATCTCGGCCGGCATGGCGATCTACGACACCATGCAGTACGTCAAGAACGACGTGGTGACGATCGCGATGGGCATGGCGGCCTCGATGGGCCAGTTCCTGCTCACCGCCGGCAGCCCGGGGAAGCGCTTCGCGCTGCCGAACGCCGAGATCCTGATGCACCAGCCCTCGGCCGGTCTCGGCGGTTCGGCCACCGACATCCGGATCCAGGCCGAGCAACTGCTGCGCACCAAGAAGCGGATGGCCGAACTGATCGCCTTCCACAGCGGCCGGACCGTCGAGGAGATCACCGCGGACTCCGACCGCGACCGTTGGTTCTCCGCCCGGCAGGCCAAGGAGTACGGCCTGATCGACGACGTGATGCACCACGCCGCGGACGTGCCCGGCGGTGGCGGCACGGGCGCCTGAGACCGCCACCCAGCGACACCGCCCGTCCACCAGCCCATCTCCTGACGGAGGCCGAAGTCCCCATGAACATCCCCGACTTAATGGGCGCCGCCCACGAGCGCCTGCGCGCCGAGGGCCGCTACATCGTCCCGCGCTTCACCGAGCGCACCTCGCAGGGCTTCCGCGAGTACGACCCGTACGCCAAGCTGTTCGAGGAGCGGATCGTCTTCCTCGGAGCGCAGATCGACGACACCTCCGCGAACGACATCATGGCCCAGCTCATCTGCCTGGAGTCCATGGACCCGGACCGCGACATCTCGCTGTACATCAACTCGCCCGGCGGATCGTTCACCGCGCTGACCGCGGTCTACGACACGATGCAGTACGTCAAGCCCGACATCTCGACGGTCTGCATGGGCCAGGCGGCCTCCGCCGCGGTGGTCCTGCTGGCGGCCGGCACCCCCGGCAAGCGGATGGCGCTGCCCAACTCCCGGATCCTGATCCACCAGCCGTACACCGAGACCGGCCGCGGCCAGGTCTCCGACCTGGAGATCCAGGCCAACGAGATCCTGCGGATGCGCGGGCAGCTGGAGGAGATGCTGGCCAAGCACTCCAGCAAGGACGTCCAGCAGATCCGCGACGACATCGAGCGGGACAAGATCCTCACCGCACGGGAGGCGCAGGAGTACGGGTTGGTGGACCACGTCGTCGAACCGCGGGCCGGCCAGCTGGGCTAGGACCGACCGGCAATAGGGCCCGCGGCGTCGCGTGCCGATAGCTCTCTCTCCCTCCTTGCCCGCCATCGGGCAGGAGGGGCCGTCCTTGCCCGCCAACGGGCGGGGGTCCCCCCGGCCGGAGGCTGGGGGCGAGGGGCCCTCGGACGCACATCCCTCGTCGCGCGCAGCGCCGCTGCGCTCTCTTCCCCCAGCCTGACGGCCGGGGGGACCCCCGCACGATGCACG
>NZ_JBSFJU010000197.1:0-2103 GCF_053598215.1 Kitasatospora sp. NPDC001175
GCTCCCACGGCTTGTAGGCACACGGTTTCAGGTACTATTTCACTCCGCTCCCGCGGTACTTTTCACCATTCCCTCACGGTACTATCCGCTATCGGTCACCAGGGAATATTTAGGCTTAGCGGGTGGTCCCGCCAGATTCACACGGGATTTCTCGGGCCCCGTGCTACTTGGGAAATGAACAAGCAAGCCGTACAGATTTCGTCTACGGGGGTCTTACCCTCTACGCCGGACCTTTCGCATGTCCTTCGACTACCCATACGGTTTCTGACTCGCCCAGCCGCCGGCAGACAACTGAAGCTCACTCCCACAACCCCGATACGGCAACCCCTGCCGGGTCTCACACCATACCGGTTTAGCCTCATCCGGTTTCGCTCGCCACTACTCCCGGAATCACGGTTGTTTTCTCTTCCTGCGGGTACTGAGATGTTTCACTTCCCCGCGTTCCCTCCACACTGCCTATGTGTTCAGCAGCGGGTGACAGCCCATGACGACTGCCGGGTTTCCCCATTCGGAAACCCCCGGATCAAAGTCTGGTTGACGACTCCCCGGGGACTATCGTGGCCTCCCACGTCCTTCATCGGTTCCTGGTGCCAAGGCATCCACCGTGCGCCCTTAAAAACTTGGCCACAGATGCTCGCGTCCACTGTGCAGTTCTCAAACAACGACCAGTCACCCACACTCCAGAACCCCGAACACGAGACTCCTTCACATGAGACCGGCAACCATGAGGTACCAGCCAAACGGCCGCTCCCTCAGGACCCAACAACGTGCCCGACACGACCCAGTCACAAACCCACGTTCCACGCCGAAGCAGTACTAGTGGCCGATCCCGAACCGTGCCGAATAGTCAACGTTCCACCCATGAGCAACCGTGCGAGACATTCGCTCGCAGTCGGCTATGTGCTCCTTAGAAAGGAGGTGATCCAGCCGCACCTTCCGGTACGGCTACCTTGTTACGACTTCGTCCCAATCGCTGGTCCCACCTTCGACGGCTCCATCCCATACGGGTTAGGCCACCGGCTTCGGGTGTTACCGACTTTCGTGACGTGACGGGCGGTGTGTACAAGGCCCGGGAACGTATTCACCGCAGCATGCTGATCTGCGATTACTAGCAACTCCAACTTCATGGGGTCGAGTTGCAGACCCCAATCCGAACTGAGGCCGGCTTTTTGGGATTCGCTCCGCCTCACGGCATCGCAGCCCTTTGTACCGACCATTGTAGCACGTGTGCAGCCCAAGACATAAGGGGCATGATGATTTGACGTCATCCCCACCTTCCTCCGAGTTGACCCCGGCAGTCTCCTGTGAGTCCCCATCACCCCGAAAGGCATGCTGGCAACACAGAACAAGGGTTGCGCTCGTTGCGGGACTTAACCCAACATCTCACGACACGAGCTGACGACAACCATGCACCACCTGTACACCGACCACAAGGGGGCTGACATCTCTGCCAGTTTCCGGTGTATGTCAAGCCTTGGTAAGGTTCTTCGCGTTGCGTCGAATTAAGCCACATGCTCCGCTGCTTGTGCGGGCCCCCGTCAATTCCTTTGAGTTTTAGCCTTGCGGCCGTACTCCCCAGGCGGGGAACTTAATGCGTTAGCTGCGGCACCGACGACGTGGAATGTCGCCAACACCTAGTTCCCAACGTTTACGGCGTGGACTACCAGGGTATCTAATCCTGTTCGCTCCCCACGCTTTCGCTCCTCAGCGTCAGTAATGGCCCAGAGATCCGCCTTCGCCACCGGTGTTCCTCCTGATATCTGCGCATTTCACCGCTACACCAGGAATTCCGATCTCCCCTACCACACTCTAGCCTGCCCGTATCGAATGCAGACCCGGGGTTAAGCCCCGGGCTTTCACATCCGACGCGACAGGCCGCCTACGAGCTCTTTACGCCCAATAATTCCGGACAACGCTCGCACCCTACGTATTACCGCGGCTGCTGGCACGTAGTTAGCCGGTGCTTCTTCTGCAGGTACCGTCACTTGCGCTTCTTCCCTGCTGAAAGAGGTTTACAACCCGAAGGCCGTCATCCCTCACGCGGCGTCGCTGCATCAGGCTTTCGCCCATTGTGCAATATTCCCCACTGCTGCCTCCCGTAGG
>NZ_JBSFJU010000198.1:0-2097 GCF_053598215.1 Kitasatospora sp. NPDC001175
AGCTCCAGGCCGGCGACCTCGTCGCCTCCTGACCGCAGCACAGCGCGCCACCAGCCCGCCGACCGCGTGACGTCACCGCGGCCGGCGCGCTCCCGTGCGCCCTGCCACCAAGCCTGCCCACACTCCTGGAGGAACCCCCATGTCTCGTCGCGAAGGCGACGCCCTTCCCCTGACAGCGGCTCAGCGTGAGATCTGGCTCGCCGAACAGCGGTCACGGACGGTCATTCCGGGCTATCGGATCGGCGAGTATCTGGAGATCCACGGTCCGGTCGACCCGGAGCTGTTCGACACCGCGCTGCGCCGGGTGGTCGGTGAGGTCGACGCGCTGCACGTGAGCTTCGTCGACGACGGCGAGGGCCCGTGCCAGCTCGTTCACGAGACAGTGGACTGGGCGCCGACGCACCTCGATCTCAGTGGCGAGCCGGAGCCGCGCACGGCGGCTCTGGAGTGGATGGCCCGGGACCAGACGCGCCCGTTGGACCTCGCCCGCGATCCGCTGTTCAGCCACGCGTTGATCAAGCTGTCGCCGAGTCACTTCCTCTGGTACCAGAACTACCACCACCTGGTGATGGACGGGTTCGGCTACTCCCTGGTCAGGCAGCGGCTCGCGGAGACGTACACGGCGCTGGCCGAGGGCCACCCGGTGCCGCCGTCGGCCTTCGGTTCACTGCACGACCTGGTGGAGCGGGACGCCGCCTACCAGACCTCCGCGCAGTACACCGCCGACCGTTCGTACTGGATGGAACGCTTCGCCGACCGGCCGGCACCGACGCGGGTCACCCATCGGGCTCCGGGAGACCCGGCCGGTGCCCTCCGCATGACCGGGGAGTCGGCGCTGCTCCGCCCGGAGGTGCTTCGGGCGGCGGCCGAGCGGGCCGGCGTCCGGTGGTCCCGCCTGCTGATCGCCGCCACGGCGCTCTACGCGCACCGGCTGACCGGGGACGAGGACGTGGTGATCGGCCTTCCCGTCACCGGACGCGGGCCGGCCGAGCCCGTTCTGATGTCCGTGCCCGGCGCGGTGTCGAACGTGGTACTGCTGCGGCTGTCGGTGCGACCGGACATGCGGTGGCACGACCTCGTCGCTCAGGCGGCACGGGAGGTCGACGCCGCCCTCGTGCACCAGCGCTATCGCAGCGAGGACCTGCTCCGGGATCTCGGCCTGCCCGGGATCATCGGGTCGGCGTTCCCGCTCGTCGTCAACATCATGGTCTTCGACTCCCGGCCGAGCTTCGCAGGGCATCCCGCCACGGTGCGCCACCTGCTCGCCGGAGCCACCACCGACCTGGCGATCTGGGTGCTGGGACACCGGGACGGCAGCTCGCTGCAGCTCAAACTCCACGGTTCGCCGCAGACCCAAGGCGACGACGAACTCGCCGCCCACCAGCGGCGCCTGCTCGCGCTGCTGGACACCGTCGCGGACTGCGACCCGCAGGAGACGGTCGGCCGGATCGGTCTGCTGGCGACGGGCGAGCACCGCGAGCTGCTGGCCGCTGGCACCGGCACAGTGGCTGAGCTCCCCGCCACGAGCCTGCCCGGACTGTTCGCGGCACAGGTGAGGGCGGCCCCGGACGCGGTCGCGGTGGTGTGCGGGAGCCTCTCGCTGACGTATGCGGAGTTGGACGCGCGGGCGAACCGGCTGGCGCATGCCCTGATCGCCCGCGGGGTGGGCCCGGAGCGGCTGGTGGCGGTGGCCTTGCCGCGGTCGGCCGAGCTGGTGGTGGCGATCCTCGGGGTGCTGAAGGCGGGGGCGGCGTATGTTCCGGTCGATCCGGAGTACCCGGCCGCGCGGATCGCGTACATGCTCGGCGACGCGCGGCCGGCGGTGTTGGTGACCGACGCCCGTACCCGGGACCGGCTGGGTGATGCCGGTCCGGCCGACTGCCTGGTGCTGGATGACCCGGACACGGCTGTACTGCTGGCGGGTTGCCCGGTAGTGGATCCGGAGGTGGCCGTCGAGCCGGGGCACCCGGCGCAGGTGATCTACACCTCCGGGTCCACCGGACGGCCGAAGGGTGTGGTGACGACTCATGGCGGTCTGCGGAACCTGTTCGCCAACCAGCGGCAGGTGTTGTTCCCGTCGCAGAAGCGGCTGCGGGT
>NZ_JBSFJU010000199.1:0-2014 GCF_053598215.1 Kitasatospora sp. NPDC001175
CCTATGCAGGTGCTCCAGTTCTCCCCGCTGCTGGCGCCCCTGTGGCTGACCGGGCTGAGCCGGCTGCTGCGCCGGTCGGAGCTGCGCTGGGCCCGGCCGGTCGCGGTGGCGTGGGTGATGCTCTGCCTGCTGGTGATGGCGGGGGGTGGCAAGGCGTACTACCCGATTCCGCTGCTGTACGCGATCACCGCAGCCGGCTGCGAGCCGTGCGCCCACTGGGCCCGCGAGCACCGCGCCAAGCTCGCCGGCGGACTGCTCGCGGCCCTGCTCACCAGCGCCCTGGCCGCCCTGCCGGTGCTTCCCGCCTCGGCGCTGGCCGTGCCGATGACCGTCGACCCCGACATCGGTGAAGAGGTCGGCTGGCCGGAGCTCGCGCGTGCCACCGCCACCGGCTGGGCGGCCATCCCCGCCGAGCAGCGGGCCACCGCCGTGCTGCTGACCTCGAACTACGGCGAGGCCGGAGCCCTCGCGCAGTACGGGCCCGTCCTCGGCCTGCCATCCCCGTACTCCGGCCACATGGGACTACATGCCTGGGGCCCACCACCGGCCACCGCCACGGGACCGGTGCTGCTCGTCCACCCGGCGGACCACGCCAAGGTGGAGGAACACTTCACGGACTGCCACGCGGTCACGCGCGTCGACAACGGGCACGACACGGCAAACCAAGAGCAGCACGCGGCCGTGGTGCTCTGCGCAGGACCGGACCGGGCATGGACGGCACTCTGGCCGCTACTGCGCCGGTACTGAGCAGCTCACGCGGGCACGGAGCCGCCGCAACTCCAGCCGCCGGTCCACTCAGCATCCATCGCCGACCGCCTTCCGCTTCGGCTATCCATCAGGCGCCAGGGACGCCGAAGCGGCACGCGGCACCGATTCCTCCTCACGTCGACCCGGACGTTTCCACGGGCATCGGAACATGGGCGGTCAGTCCTCAGTGACACGAACTGTCATCCGTCAATCTTCGATGGCAAGCGATCAATGTTCGGTGGCACAGGACATCCGTGACATCCGTGATATGTGACAGCGAAGTCGGGACGGTTGTCACCGAAGTTGGGACAACGCTAGTTTGTGACACCGAAGTTGGGACTGATCGGTCTCGTCGGTCGTCTGAGGCTCCTGCCGACGGGCGTGCGATAGGTTGCCCGTCATGACTGAGCTTGGATCCGTGGCTTGGCCGCCTGAGCCGATCAGGACCGAGAGGCTCGTACTCCGTGAGCCCGAGACCCGGGACCGTGCGGCGTTCATCGAGCTGCTCGCCTCGCCAGAGGTGCACACCTACCTCGGCGGCCCCCGGCCGCGTGACGAGCTTGAGCGCGAGATGCCCGGGGCGCCCGAGCGGTGGCCCGGGAGCTTCGTCGTTGATCTCGACGGGGCGATGATCGGCCAGATCCTACTCAGGAGAGCAACGGGGCACCGTCGCCCGGCTGCCGCGGGGAAGGCCGATCTCGGCTACCTGTTCCTGCCGCGGGCGTGGGGATTCGGGTACGCCGCCGAGGCGTGCGCGGCGGCACTCGGCTGGCTCGCCGGCGCGCTTCCCGGCGAGCCGGTGGTGCTCACCACCCAGACCGCCAACGTCGGCTCGATGCGTCTCGCGGCGAAGCTGGGGTTCACTGAGGTAGAGCGGTTCAAGGCCTGGGGAGCCGAGCAGTGGCTCGGCATGTGGTCCCCGGTCACGCCGTCCGGTTGAACTCGTGCTCGACAGCGCGGATCCACGAGGCCACCGACCGATCGTCGGCCTCGGCGCGCCGATTGCGCCAGTGCTTCCCAACTTCGCTGTCACAAACCGGCGCTGTTCCCAACCTCGGTGACGACCGTCCCGACTTCGCTGTCACAGGTCATCCGCGTTGCATCCCGCGTTGCGTCCGGCGGCCTGCCGAACCGTGCTGTCGCGCCCGGACCACCCACGAGGGGAAGCGCCCATCCGCGCAGGGTCGAGTAGCCGGGAGGGATCTCACCTCCCGGCCCTCACAGAACCGTGCGTAACAGTCTCCCGTTACACGGCTCTTGCCGCTCT
>NZ_JBSFJU010000200.1:0-1941 GCF_053598215.1 Kitasatospora sp. NPDC001175
GGTCGAGTAGCCGGGAGGGATCTCACCTCCCGGCCCTCACAGAACCGTGCGTAACAGTCTCCCGTTACACGGCTCTTGCCGCTCTGGTCGTCAGATCAACAGGGCATTCTGCTTGGGCGTAAGGCGCCAGTGAGCGAACATCCGGGGGTACCGCTGTGCGATCTCCTGGAGCTTCGCTAGCGCCTTCCGCTTGCCTGCGAACCGCTTGTACTTCTTGCGGATCCAGCGCAACAGGTAGACGTTGATGCGCAGGGCGAAGGCGTACAACTCCCACGGCCGGAACCGGGCGTAGTAGTTGAGCCAGCCCGCCACCACGGGGTTGATCCGCCGGGCAAGCTCTTGGAAGGTCAGGTCGGTGCGGCGGTGAAGGTGCCACGACCGCATCTCACGTCCGATCCTGGTCAGGGCTTCCCTGCTGATGGCCGGGTCGAACGACAGGAACAGGTTCCCGCGCCGGCTCCGGCTCTTCCTGGCGCGGAAGGTGTATCCGAGGAACGTGAACGCCTCGTGCTCGTAGGAGCCGCGGCGTACGCCGTCCTTGCAGTACACGATCCGGGTCTTGTCCGGGTGGAGTTCCAGCCCGACCTCGACCATCCGCTCCCGCAGCGCCGCCAGGACCTCGTGGGCCTGATGCTCGGAGTTGCAGTGCAACACCACGTCGTCCGCGTAGCGCTCGAACTGCACGCCCGGGAAGTTCCGGGCCATCCAGGTGTCGAACGCATAGTGCAGGAACAGGTTCGCCAGGACGGGAGACACCGGAGCGCCCTGCGGCGTCCCGCGTTCCCGTACCACCAGCTGGCCGTCGGGCATGACGAGCGGGGCGGCGAGCCACCTGCGCACGTACAACTTCACCCAGACGGCGTCGGTGTGAGCGTCCACGGCCTTGACCAGCAGGTCCCAGGGCACGCTGTCGAAGAACTTCCGGATGTCGAGTTCGACCACCCAGTTCTTCCTCCAGCACCGTTCCCGGCACTTTCCCACCGCGTCAAGAGCAGACCGTCCGGGCCGGTATCCGTAGCTGTCCGGGTGGAAAATCGGCTCCACCCTTCGCATCAGATACCGGGCCGCAACGGTCTGTGCCACCCGGTCGGCGACAGCGGGAATGCCGAGCATTCTCGTGCCGCCGCCGTGCGGCTTCGGGATCTCCACCGCGCGCACCGGAGGCGGGAAGTACGAGCCCGACGACATTCGGTTCCAGACCTTATAGAGGTTGTTCCTCAGGTCCTTCTCGAAGTCGGCGATGCTCTGCCCATCCACTCCCGGCGCACCCTTGTTATCCCTGACTTCCTCCCATGCCTCCATAACCTCCCACTTCGAAATGTCAAACGGCTTGATCTGAGACTTCAACTGGCTCATCCCACTCCTCCCGGAGAACTTCCGGTTGATGTGATCAACTCAGTCACGAGCGGCCCGGCCCCTTCGCTCCACCCCCGTTACAGGGGCTTCATCACTACTACGAACCGGTCCGCCAGCAGGACCCGCATCGGTACTCGACTCCTCACGGTAGTTCTGCCGCTTGGAGCACTCCCTCTCCCCCGCCGCAGCGGGGAGTATCGGGACCTGCCTTCTCCTGTTCCGTACGAGAGCAGCAGACCGGACTCACGTCGCCTCCATGCCGGACACCACCTGGCCAATAGACGGGCACCCGCCAGGTTCATCCCGGGAGCCTGTGAACCCCCCGGTTTTGATGTCGCCTGTTCGCATTTCGACACGTCAGCAGCGATTCACTTGCGTTCGTCTTTCCGGTCCCCACCTGGCGCCTCTTACAACGCCTTTTCCTCATCGTTCACCACGACGGTCTTCAGCCAACGCAGCATGAGGTAGTTTGAAGCCTCCCCCCGCAGGGCGGCTCCGAAGGGCCAAACCTTCATCTCTCGCACAGCACCGCAATTAGAAGTTCACTACCAATAACTCCCTTTCACGTTCAGGACACACTCACAG
>NZ_JBSFJU010000201.1:0-1835 GCF_053598215.1 Kitasatospora sp. NPDC001175
AGATTCGACAAGCGCGGCTACGTCTACCTCGGCACCGTCACCGCAGCCGCACTCGTCATCTGGCTTCGCTCGTGATCGCCAGGACACTGCCTAGTTGGTGCGCTTCTTGGGCCTCGCGCAGCGTCGCGCGGGGCCGGTCCGGGTGCCGGAGGCCGGGACCATCGGGCCCGGCGGCTTGTCGGGACCGGGCAGGGGAATGGGAGGTGTGGTCATACTGGACTCTCCTCTCACTGAGGCGAGCCGGCTGCTGATCGGCGGCCGGGTCGTTCGGTGGCGTGGACCCGCTCCGGTCGGACGGCCTGGCAGCAAGTCGGCCGGGGCGGGGGCTCATTGGGGCTGGCGCTGTTCAGTGCCGACGTGCCGACATGAGCAGCGTGGCCGCCAGGAGAACGACGCAGGCGCTCGACAGGACGTACGCGATGAGCGACCCGAGCGGATCCGGGCATTGCCGCTGTCGGCGCTCGGCGACCTGGCGGTACTCAAGCTGCAGGTCGTCCACGGTCAGGCCACCGGCTTCTCGCGGCGGACGCGCACGAGATGAGATCGCCCGGCCATCGCGAAGCTCAGGACCATCTCACCGCGAGCGAGGTGGTCCTCAACCCGCTGCTCGGCGCCTTCGCCGAGGAAGTACCGGTACGCCTCGTGCTGTTGCCAGCCGAGCGGCAGCTCCCGGAGGGACGCCCACAGTGCGGCCAGTGCGTCGGACAGGCGGCTGAACGTGGCTGGTGCGGTGATGTCTTCGATCTCGACGACGATCCGTGCTTCCGTCGATGTGGGCACTGGCCGCCTCCGTACTCCGGGTTGGGCTCAACGGTGGGTTGTGGGATCGACACCACAACCTGGTTAACCAGGACGGTAGGGCGTGGGGCCATGCAGGACGGCCAGGATTTCTCCGGATTTCTACGGCCCTTTCCAGTCTTCTGGATGTTGCTCACGTCGACGCAAGAGCTCCCCGGGCACGAACGACCAGGCGATGAGCTGATGGACCATACACAGCAGTCTTGTTGAGCCTGTTCCAGATAGCGGAGTACAGGGCCACGTCGGCGTCGTCGTCCAGCCACATCTCCGTGTTCCAGGTCTCAACGATCACCAGGCGATCATCGAAGATCCAGAAGCCGTGCTTCGGCACCACTGTCACCGGGGCGCCGAGCGGAACGATTCCTAGTGTCACGGTATCCATCCCCAACAGTCCCGTGAGTCTGTCGAGTTGCGTTATTAGAACTTCAGGCGGGCAGATTCGGACGTAGAGCGCTGCCTCGGCCAGAATGAACTGGAAACGCTTTCCCGGTTCGTACAGCGCCTCCTGGCGGCGGATTCGGGCACGCACGCCTTCTTCGATGTCCCGAGGGGTGCCGTGGAGATCCGTGAAGTGGGTCAGAACCGAGCGGGCATACTCGGCGGTTTGGAAGACTCCCGGGATGATGCCGCTCTCGTAGCCCCGGGTCACAGTGGTCTCACGGGTGTGGGCGATCCCAGCCTCCTGCCGGGCACGATGGCCCCCGGCAAGCAGGCGCTTCCAGGTCCGATACCGGGACTCCAGGCCGTGCAGCCGCCCCTTCAACTCGGCGACGGCATCGGGTTGTCCGGCGGTCTTGGCCCAAGTAACAAGGTCGGCGATGCTGGGTGTCTGCTTGCCGTTCTCCAGCTTGGAGACCTTCGAAGCCGGCCAGCCGAGCTGTACAGCAAACTCGCGGCCGGTCAGACCGGTCTCGGTGCGCAACTCGCGGAGTCGCGCACCGAGGTGAGCTTCCCCCGAGATGCGGCGGATGGTGACAGCGGGTCAGATGGGCCTCATGAGAGGACCCGAGGCCATGGCCGCCCCGAAGAAGTACCCG
>NZ_JBSFJU010000202.1:0-1810 GCF_053598215.1 Kitasatospora sp. NPDC001175
TGACGAGCAGCCGACCACCCCCGGAGCCGTGGAACCCGGCGCCCACCCGCGCGACAGCCGGGCCCTCGCCATACCCACAGGCACAAACAGCACGCTGTCGATGCCATGAACGCCGCGTCGCCAGACGGATCCCGAGCCGGCGCTGTGCCGGACGCTAGCGACCGTGGGGTCGGGCGTCATGCCCGCCCGGCGAACACCGAGCGGGCTGGCGGTTCAAGCAGCCTGCCGCGCCACTCCGGCCGGTATCTCGTACAGCGCCTCGCAGGTCTCCGGGTGCTGGATCTCGTCGATCAGGTGGTCCTGCTCCGGGTCGCCGCAGTGGTGCAGCCCGGCGACCGCGGCGCAGCGGGACTCGTCGAACTATTGCTTGGTCATGGCTTCCTCCTGGTTGCTGGACGGTTGGTGCGGTTGGTAGTCGTCGATTGCGGGGCCGACATCGATCGGCCGCCACCGGCCGCGGTGGTACAGGTGCCGGCGGGGATCCACCGGGTCATCGTTCAGAGGCGGCGCGTCGAGGTCGAGGTCTCGTCCCACAGGTCATCGAGGTAGTCGTCCGGGCAGCTCACGCCGCACGCTCTCCGGCCTGACGACCCCAACCCTCGCGCTGCGCCCAATTCCGCGCCTTCCGCGCCGCCAGCGCCGGCACACCAGCAGCCACCGGATCCACACCGCGCAGCTCCGTCTCCAGGGCCAGCACAGCCGCCTCCGTACGGGCCGTCACATTCGGGCGCCGCCGCATCAACGCGCTCAGCTCCGCGGGCGGCTTCCGCACGCGCGGCGCGAGGTAGGTCAGCGGCCAGCCGCCGGTCACCAGCGACCGCGGGGCAGCCGCCGTCCGCTCGGCCGGAACCCAGCCAGACTGCGGAGCGCGAGGGGCCTCGGCCAGCGCGGACCGATCGACCTGGAGGTGCTCGGCAGCAGCGGCGAGGAGCAGCCCACCTGCCGGACGTTCACCGGGATCCGGTGCCGGTCGGCAGTCTGGAGCATGGCGCGCAGCGCAGCATCGTGCTGGATGGTCACGGCTCGATCCTCTCTGCGAACTGCCGCTCCATGGCCGCGATTACGGCGTTGGTTGCGGCCCGTTCAGCGGCGGCCTGGTCGGCGGCCCGGTTGCCGCGGCAGACCGCCACGCAGCACACGACCGCGAACATCCACGCCGGGGCGACCACCGCGGCAAGCACCAGCCAGCGCATCACGACCGGCTCCTCTCAGTGCGGGCAGAGGGCAGGCGGTCACCCGCACCGTCCATCGCCGGCAGGCACTTCTCGCAGCGGCCACAGGGCGCGTAGCTGCTCGCCGCCCTGCTACGCCTTCGTAGCGGATCTCTGCGGATCGTTCTCCGGCTGAGTCACGGCCATGTCAAGTCTCCACGCTGGCAGAAGCGTGCTGAATTCAAGGGTCTCGCACTCTCCGACGATGTCAGCGAACGAGGTGATTTCGATCGTGGCGCCCTTGAACTCTCGAATTACCGACATCGGCGATCTCCCTGGGTTCTCATACGAATCCGACGAACTTTCCGTCCATGTCAAACCTGGCCCCGCGCCCGCTGCCATTCCGGAATGCGTGAAGATCATGGTCGACGCCAGCGACCCTGCCCTGTTCGATCCCGTATTCCGCGCGGGGGAGGCCGGCGGCGCCGACGGCCAGCTGCTCATTGATCGCCAGCGGGAAGCTGACATTCCGGTACCCGGCTACTTGGGCCTCTCCGTTGCCGCGGCGCTGGCACAGACGGGGTGGGTACGGGCGGCGTAGGAGCGGGCGGCCACGACGAGGCCGATGCCCAGGCCGGCGAATGCCAGGCCGCCGAACT
>NZ_JBSFJU010000203.1:0-1787 GCF_053598215.1 Kitasatospora sp. NPDC001175
CACGACGGCGAGCGGCAAGCTCGCGCTGTTCCAACAGCCCAACGACCGACGGCATCCCCGACCTCCACCGAAGTGACGACACGACACGTCACCACTGCCACGGGACCGCCGACCCTATGCCTGACCAGCGAGAACGCAGCGATCAAGCCCGGAGAGACAACAGCCACTGAGGAGCGTGCCATCAGCGGCGACCTTCGCCCATAGGGTCACGGTCGACTCTCCACTGGCCCTGGAGGCCCGCGGAACGGCTGAAGCGGGGCGGTCGTTGGCCAGGGCCAGCGAGGACTGCGGCGTACGGCTGAGGCCTCAGCGGAAGCCGCTACGAGGCGCCCATCAGGCCGAGGCCGGAGCAGATCAGGAACACCATGGCCTGCATCATCGGCCTCTGCGCCCGCTGTCGAGACCGCCTTCGACGCGAGAGGACGGCTCCCGAACCCGGCCGTGGCCGCGGGTTCGGGAGCCGATGGTGCGCTCTCCGTCAGTAGGCGTAGGTGCCCCATATCTGGGTGTTCAGGTTCCAGGAGCATGGTTCGGCGGTCAACTGGTTGCCTGAGCCGTTGTCGTTGAGGCACTTGGTCCAGTCGG
This sequence comes from Kitasatospora sp. NPDC001175, assembly GCF_053598215.1. Taxonomy (NCBI): domain Bacteria; kingdom Bacillati; phylum Actinomycetota; class Actinomycetes; order Kitasatosporales; family Streptomycetaceae; genus Kitasatospora; species Kitasatospora sp. NPDC001175. Next base: position 586 of record NZ_JBSFJU010000203.1, read on the forward strand.
CCGTTGAGTGGATCTTGGACCAGCCGTCGCCGGCGTCCTCGAACCCCCACTGGGAGTTGCCGCTGCCGTCGTAGTGGTACATCTGCACCGAGCGGTTGTCGTTGCCGTTGAGGTTGAGGACCTGCCCGTCGTGGAGACGCGAGGTCAGTGCGTAGTTGTATCCGCTCTTGTGGTCGAGCCGCCAGCCTTGCGAGGCCTCGTTGGGGTCGTGCTGCCCCCATGACTGGATCTTGTTGCCGTCACCGGACTGGCCCTGGGCGGAGTCCACGGCCCGGTAGGTGGCGCGGTTGATGATGGTGATCCAGGAGCCGTCGGGGAGGTTTCCACGCTGACCGTTGCTGCTGGCCCCGTGGTCGCCGGGGGTGCCCCACACGCTGCCGGGGCGGTTGTAGCTGACGAAGTCGACGCTCTTGTTGTTGAAGTTCGGGTCGCGGCCGGTGGAGGAGGGGGCCGGTGCGGAGCTTGAGCCCCAGTACGTGGAGGTCTGCCCGCCCTGTCCGTACCCGTAGTAGTACCAGAATCCGCCGTGGTTCTGCGGGAACACCAGCACGCCGTACTTGTAGCCGTTGATGTCGATGGTGTTGTAGGCGGCTCCGCTGTCGTCCCAGGTGCCGTGGTCCTCGCCGAGGTAGAAGACGACGGCGGCGTCCTGGCCGTCGGAGTCGTAGCGGACCTGGTCGAGCACCTCGTTGATGCCTTCGATGTACTGCTTGCCGCTGATGTTCCTGAACAGGTTGATGACGTCGTTGAGCACCTCGGCGGGGTTGACCGACTTGACGAACTGTGCGCTCATCTGGTTCTGCCGGGGCGCCGGGGTGACGTGTGCGGTGGCGGCAGAACGGGGCGGGTCGGCCTTGTGCTCGCCACGCGCCCACGCCTTCTCCTCGGCGCTGACGTGGTGGATCTTGGCGGTGTGCGGCGGCCCGGCCTTGGCCGGAGCGGCGGCCCTCGCCTCGGTGGCGGCGAAAGCGCTGAGCAACGTGGTCACGGCGGCGGCCGTGATGAGTTTCTGTGTGATGGAGACCATGCGGCCCATGGTCGAGAGCAGCGATCAACGCGAGATCAACACCTGATACATGTGCGTTGACAGCCCGTTCATCGACACCAGGTCGATGACCCTGCTCATGACCCGCCGCCTGGCCCGGCCACGCCCTTCGCGAGCGTGAACCGGCCCGGCGCCGGCTCGGCCAGCCAACCGCGGG
>NZ_JBSFJU010000204.1:0-1784 GCF_053598215.1 Kitasatospora sp. NPDC001175
ATCAAGAAGGTCCGCAGGGGCCGCTACACGGCAGCCGCCACACCAGCGGCCCCCACCTTGCACCCCGGCCGAAATCCTTAACTACCCGGCCTTGGAAGTTCCACCCTGGGCTCGGACACCTGGACACTGGGACATGTGAGCCCGGAGGAAGCAGCACCAGGTTGGAACCAAGAGCAACATGAGTAAGCGGTACACGGCGGAGTTCAAGCGGGACGCGGTCGCGCTGGTGCGCTCGTCTCCGCATCGGAACGTCACCGAGATCGCCCGGGAGCTGGGGGTCAGTCCGGAGGGGCTGCGGGGCTGGGTCAAGCAGGACCGCACGGACCGTGGCGAGGGCCGGCCGGGCGAGCTGACCAGTGCGGAGCGCGAGGAGCTCACCCGGCTGCGGCGGCAGACGGTCGAGCAGCAGAAGACGATCGAGATCCTGCGCAAGGCGGCCGCCTATTTCGCGACCGAGACGACACGGTGAGGACCCGTAAGGAAATTACTACCGGTTTCGGGTTAACTCCACGGATCGGCATGGTAGATGAGCTGCTGTGGCGATTGCGGATGATGTCCTGGCGGTGTTGGATGCGAAATTCGCGGCGGGATGCCCGGCCAAATGCCCTGGTGACGACTCCGCACACCTCGATGCCCGCCTCGGATCGGTTGACGCAGCGTCACGCGTATGCCATGGAAAATTGGTTGAGCCGGTAGAGCGTACGACAGCCCTGTCCTCGCTACACGCGACGAAGGGCGCACGATCCCCCGCGACGCTGCCCCCAGCACGTGGCTGGCCCGGGCGGACGTCAGCACCACGGGCCGGTGTCACCAGGGCTGGAGTTTTCGGGTTCGACGGGCTCCTCCTGGCCGTCGGTGGACGTGGTGATCACAACGCCGTTAGGTTGCTCCTCGCTCCCGCGCGTGATCAGCAGCGCGGCACTTCTTGATCGGAACCACCGTGCAGTCTGAGACCATCGACGTCACAACCGTGCCCGCCGCGCCGGGTGTGAGCGATCCACGTGAACTGGCGACCGGTCTCTTCGTGGCCACCGCCGGCGAGCTGGCGCTGCAGGTCGCCATCACGATGACCGGTGGTACGCAGGGGCACCTCGCACGAGCCATGCCGCTCCTCGGAGTCTTCGTGGTGATCTCGACCATCGTCTTGCTCTGCTGGCTGCGCCGCTGTCGGCTCAACGCGGAGATCCTCGCGCCCGGCACCCACCGCTACGCCCCGGGTTTTGCGGTCGGCGGGTGGTTCATTCCGGTGGCCATGTGGTGGATCCCGCGCCGGATCGTCCTCGACATCCGCCGGGCAAGTGGTCTTTCCGGCCGGGGGTGGCCGGTCGAGGGGTGGTGGTGGACGCGCCTGGCCAAGCTTCCGGTAGCCGCGGCCCTGACCTGCGCCGGGGTCAAGTCGAACCCTCTGCTCTCGCCCTACACCATGCCGCTCGGTGTGGCCGCAGCGGTTTTGATGATTCTGATGGTCCGGGAGATCACCGCTGCCCAGGCTTCACGCCTCACCCCGTAGGCGGCTGGGCTGGGTCGTCCCGGTGCTGCCGCACCGGGGCGGCGGGACCCTGCTCCTTGACGTCCTTCAGGCGGGCGGCGAACGCCTGTACCAGGCGGCACGAGCGACCCGGGCCGCCACAACGACACCGTGATGAGCCGCGGCCGCCGTTCTGCAGTTGGGCGCGGTGGCCACGTGGTGGTTGAGCTTGCTCCGCTTTGACGGACACCGTTGGTGTGGTGGTCAGGCCGCCAGGACGGTCTCGTATTCGGCGGGACTGCGGTAGCCGAGGCTG
>NZ_JBSFJU010000205.1:0-1778 GCF_053598215.1 Kitasatospora sp. NPDC001175
CTAGCCCCGTACTTCGCAGGTCACCGTTTCAGGTCTGTGGCCAGCGGGTTCGGGTGACTTCGATGCCGAGGAGTTCGAGGAGGTGGAGTTGGACGCCGCGGGTGATCTGGACGGTGGGTGGGTCGGTCACGTTGCCGATCCGGAGCGTGAGTTCGCCGAGGTGGTAGAGGATCATGCGGCCGGTGGGGCGGACCCGGCGGTTGTCCGGGTAGAGCCCGGCCATGGTCTGCTCCGGCCCCAGAGCCTGTCTGACCTGGCGTTCGATCAGACAGAAGACGAGCAGGGCCAGGCAGATCACCTGGATCAGGGCGGCCACCCGGTGATTGTGCTGCACGAACACCGGGGTGACCGCGAGGGGTCCCTTGAAGTCCGCGTAACGGCGCTCCACCGTGCCCTGGCCCTTGTACTGGATCAGGACCTCGGCGGGGGTGGCCTGCTCGGTGGTCAGGGGTGTGATCAGCGCGTACCAGCCGTCGACGGCGGCCTCGGCATCGAGCACCTCCTGATCGAAGCACCAGGTCAGCGTCGGGACGCCGTCCTCGTCCTGCTCGACGTGCCAGCGCAGGCAGGAGACGACGCGGCGTTTCGCGGCGATCACCCCGACCCGGGCGGCGACCTTCTCGGCGGTCTTGTAGTGCCTGCCGCCCGCCGCGCGGGCGAGTGTGCCCAGGTCCTCGGCCGCCTTGGTCAGGCGCTTGCCGCGGGCGGCTCGCTGACCAGCCGCATTCCCGGTGGAGTGGACCAGGATCCGCCGCACTGTGAGGACCGGGTCGCGCCTGCGGGGTCCGGCCAGGGTGTGGACGTCCTCCAGCACCCGGTAGACCTCCCGATCGGCGGGGTCCTTGCGGGCGTCCCGTTCGGGCACCCAGTCCACGAAAGCCGCCTGCTCCAGGTCGAGGGCGGCGTAGACCTCGTCCTTGACCTGCGCGGCCGGGACCGGGGCGATGAACGGCACCCCGGCGGACAGCAGCGCCGCGACGTTCGGATACGACACCAGCTTGGAGTCGGCGACCAGCAGGAACTCCTGCTCGCCGGCCAGCTTCCGCAGATCCTTCATCGCCCCGACGACCTGGCTCACCTCGGCCGCACCGCCGCCGAAGACCCGGGCGTGGACGGGGATCCCGCCGTCGGCGGACACCGCGAGCCCGGCCTGGACCTGCTTCAGGTCCACCCGCCGGTCCTTGGGGTGTCCGTACCCGATGACCGGGAACGCGTCGTCCTGGTCCTCCTCGGGGTAGGCGCCGTAGACGGACATGCTGGTCATGTCCCAGTGGCACCTGCTGACGTCGATGCCGAACTCGGCGATAGCCCGCGCGCCAATCGTGCCCGCAACCTGCTCCAGCCTCGGAGCGATCGCGTCCAGCGCCCGGGCCAGGCGGTCGTCGTTGAGCAGGCCCGGCTCGATGCCGAAGACCTCCTCCACCGCCCAGCTCCGCGCCCAGTCCCCGACCCGTACCAACGGCGCGGGCGAGGTGAGCCGGTTCGCCACCAGCGCCTCGATCACCTGGCCATGGCTCAGGTGGGCGCTCGCGCCGCCCGGGCACAGCTCATCGACGATCCCGGCCACGTCCAGCCGGCGCAGAAACTCGGCAGCGACAGGCAGAGCGCCCAGACGCTTCTCCACCACAGCCGTCACCACGCACTCCAGGCGCTGACGCTCAGACCGTGGCCGCGGGGACCGGGAAGTCATCGACACACCCAATCCAACGCCACCGGGGCGGCCTTGGACACCGTTCCCGGGCCCGAACCATTCGATTCAACGACCCGCGAAGTACGGG
>NZ_JBSFJU010000206.1:0-1765 GCF_053598215.1 Kitasatospora sp. NPDC001175
CAGCCTCGGCTACCGCAGTCCCGCCGAATACGAGACCGTCCTGGCGGCCTGACCACCACACCAACGGTGTCCGTCAAAGCGGAGCAAGCTCAGACTATTCAGATCCAGACATGCGGACTCGGATACGGGCCAGCGACCGGGACGCGTTCGGGCAGCTTTTCGACGCGTACGCGCACGCGGTGTACAACCATGCGTACCGGCTCACCGGGGACTGGTCGACAGCGGAGGATGTGATGTCGCTGACGTTCCTGGAAGCATGGCGTCAGCACGGCCGCGTCAACGCCGAGGGCGGGTCACTGCGGCCCTGGCTGCTGGGCATCGCCACCAACCTGGTCAGCAACCAGCGCCGGGCCGCCCGGCGACACCGGCAAGTGATGGCCCAACTGCCGCCCGTGCCCGAGGACGTCCCCGACTTCGCGGAGGAGGCGGCCGGGCGGATCGACGACGCGGCGCGGATCGCTGCCCTTCAGGACGCGTTGGCGCGGCTGCGGCGCCCCGACCGCGAGGTGCTGGCCCTGTGCGTGTGGGCCGGTCTGGACTACCTGGAGGCCGCCGAAGCCCTCGGCGTACCGGTGGGCACCGTCCGCTCACGGCTTTCCCGCGCCCGGGCCAAGCTGCACCGCTTCACGGAGGCAGCCGCCCACCGGGCGCACCGAAATAAGCGGGAACTCGGCCGCGACCCGCACCAGATAGAGAGTGGGCCCGCGACCGCGGCCCCGTCCCCCAAGGAGGCACACCAGTGAACGCCGACCAGCGGCCGGATCCGGTCGAGCGCGCCGAACCGCTCGGGCAACTGCCCCTGCCGGCCGAGCGCGACCTCCCGCCAGGACGCCACGCCCTACATCGGGAGCGCCTGATGCGCCGGATCGACCTCGACACCCCCGCCACCTCGCACACCAGGCCGCGCTTCCGGCGTCGGCTGGTCTTCACGCTCGCCGGCGCCCTCGCCGCGGGCGCGGCCGTGGTGGGCGTGACGCTGTACGACAGGGCGAACAGCGGGCCGCTGAGCTCCGCCGAGCTCTCCAGCTGGACCAGCAACCCGACCCCCGTGGACACCTCGAGGGGCCCGGGCGCCACCACCCTGAAGTGGTGCCTGGACGGGATGCCGGGCGCCGGCGAGCCCGTCACGATCACCAACGCGGACCTCCGCGGCAAGGTCACCTCCATGGTGGTCGCCCGCGGCGGCACCGTCATGCTCTGCTACGTCGCCTCGAAGAACAGCGGGCTGTCGATGTCGATCGGTGCTGTGAAGCCCGTCGCGCACGATGTGATCACCTACGACACGGGTGGCTCCCACGGCAGCGGCTCGGCCACGTTCAACTACGCCGAGGGTCTCGTCGGGGCCGACGTCAAGGCGGTCACCATGAAGGACGCCGGACGAACCTTCGAGGTCACCCTGGACAACGGCCGCTGGACCGCCTGGTGGCCCGGCTCCGACCACGACAACGGTGGCGTGCCTGACTCGGTGACCCTCACCCTCGCCGACGGCACCACCCGCACCGTCACCGGGGACTCGCTGTTCCCCAGGTAGGCCAGGGCGGCCGGTGGCCCACCGCGCGAGGGCGGGCACCGTGGTGGTGGTCGGTCGGCAACGGTGATCACGTGGCAGGGGCAGGGCCGGTTCGTGTGGCCATTACGCGGGTCTGACACGAGCGGTGGCGGCGTCCGGCCTGTCGGTTCGTCGTGCTGCCCGGACACTGACCAGGTCTGCACGGCCGCCGTCCCGGCCAGGTGTAGCCGGCCCGGCGTGCCCGGCCGGCGGCGC
>NZ_JBSFJU010000207.1:0-1727 GCF_053598215.1 Kitasatospora sp. NPDC001175
GACCCTGGGGTGGAGGACACCCGCCGAAGTCTTCAACGAGCAGCTACTGTTGATCCAACAGGACGGTGTTGTTGCAACGACGGGTTGAACCTGGGCAATACAGTTCAGCGGCGTTCGCGAACGTCCGCGGCCGGTACGGGATACGTCGCAGCACGGGCCGAGTCGGCTCCAGCTACGACAACGCCCAGGCCGAGAGCCTGTGGCGGAGCCTCAAACGCGAAGCCCCGTACAAGACGCTCTTCTCCACGATGGAGCAGGCCCGACTGACGATCCTCCGGTGGCTCACGTACTACAACGCGCGCCGCCACAGCACCTGGCTTACCTGTCCCCGATGGAGTTCGAACAGCGGCAACGTACGACAGCTACACTCTCACTCGCGGCGTAAACCCCTGTGTCCACATTCCGGGGGGCACCTCAGCCCCTAAACACCGTCAAGCGGTACGCCCGCATGAAGGAGCCCACCGGCGACCGCCGCGCACCCTGCTACAAACCCACGCTCGTCGACCCCTACCGCGACCACCTGCGCGCCCGCCGCGCGGAAGACCCGGCCGCCCCCGTCATCCAACTCTTCCGGGAGATCAAGGAGTTGGGCTATACCGGTAGCCTCAACCTGCTCTACCGCTACATCACCCAGCGTCGTGCCGAGGGCGACAAGCCGGTCACCACCCCGCAGTGCTTCGCCCGCCTCCTGCTCTCCCACCCCGAGAACCTGCGCGACAAGGACACCGCGCTACTGCGGGAACTCACCGAAGCCTGCCCTGAGATAACCGAACTCACCCGCCTCACCGGCGAGTTCGCTCAGCTATTGACCCCAGTGGAGGCAACAACGCCAAGCTCACCGACTGGATCACCACGGTTCGAGCCGCCGACCTGCCCCCCTGCACTCCTTCGCGAACGGCCTCGAACTCGACCGCGCCGCCGTCGATGCCGGACTCACCCTCCCCTACCACAACGGCCGCACCGAGGGCGTCAACACGCGAACCAAGCGGATCATGAGGCAGATGCACGGCCGAGCCGGGTTCCCCCTACTCCGCAACCGCATCCTCCTCCAGTGACCACTACACAGCGCTACTACCGACTACGGGACAGAGCCGAATTCATGACACTCCCGCGCCGCCCGCAAGGCCCACTGGGGCGAGGGCCTGCGGGCCCGGTGGACGGTCACTGTCGGGCCGGAGCGTGGCTACGTTGCCGTTACTGACCTCGGCGCTTCAAGGTGGCACGGGTGGGAGGTCGAAAGAGAGTCCTGTCCCGGTGAGGAAGCCGTCGAGGATGTCGGAGCGGTACTGCAGTTGCTTGAGGCGGTTGCGGACGAGGGTCTCGAGTCGGTCAAGGGCGACGTTGGCGAGGTCCGCCAGACTGCGTTTGACGTGGGCCCACAGGTACTCGACCGCGTTCAGCTCGGGTGCGTATGCGGGCAGGGCGAATACCGTCAGCCAGTCCTGCGCGTCGATCAGGTCGCGCATGGCATGGGAGACGTGGGTGTTCAGTCGGTCCCACACCAGCACGATCGGCGCTTTGACCAGCTGGTGGACCCCGTCTGTCAATCCGATGTAGTCGCGCTCGGACAGGCTGCGGCGCTCGCCCTTGCGGCCGGTGCGGCGTCGCAGCCGGTGACACAGCCGGGTAAGGCTGAGCTTGCTCCGCTTTGACGGACACCGTTGGTGTGGTGGTCAGGCCGCCAGGACGGTCTCGTATTCGGCGGGACTGCGGTAGCCGAGGCTGCT
>NZ_JBSFJU010000208.1:0-1696 GCF_053598215.1 Kitasatospora sp. NPDC001175
ACTGCGCACCCCGTGCTCGACCACCAGATGACGCGCGACCAGCCCACCCAGCATCCCGGACGCACCGGACACCAGGACCGTACCGCTCGCATCGATCACCGGCCCGGCCGTGTCGGACACCGCCGCCACCCGCGCCAGGCGCGGCACCCGTACGACGCCTTCCCGGACCGCCAGTTCCGGCTCGCCGGAGGCCAGGGCACCCGCCACCGCTCGGTACGAACTCTCCGCACCGTCGAGGTCGAGCAGCACGAACCGGCCGGGGTTCTCGGACTGTGCAGAGCGCAGCAGACCCCAGACGGGGGCGTGGACGATGTCGTCACCGCCGGCCACCGCGCCACGGGTCACCAGCACCAGGCGGGACGAGGCGAACCGCTCGTCCGCCAGCCACTCCTGGACCATGCCGAGCACACCGTGCAGCACGGCCCGGACGGCCGAGGCGGTGTCCGCACCCTCGTCAACCGGCGACACGAAGACCGCCTCGGGAAGCGTCACGCCGCCGTCCACTGCCGCACCGAGTGCCGCCAGATCGGCGAAGCTCTCGATCCCGGCGCCGAACGGGTCGGTCCCGAGGACCGCCCAGCGGCCCACAGCGGCCGCCGACACCGGCAGGGTGGTCCACTCCACCCGGAACAGCGACTCCACGAAGCCGGCGCGGGCGGCCCGCACCTGCTCCTCGGAGACCTCGCGCATCGCCAGCGAGTCGACCGAGGCGACCGGCTGCCCGGACTCGTCCGCCAGCACCAGCGACACCGTGTCCCGGCTGCCCGCCGGGGACATCCGCACCCGCACCGCCGAGGCACCGGCCGCGTACAGGTTCACGCCGTTCCAGGCGAACGGAAGGCGTCCGCCGCCGTTCTCCTCCAGCAGGTTGCCGATGCCGACCGCGTGCAGCGCGGCGTCGAGCAGCGCCGGGTGCAGGCCGAACAGCGTGGCATCCGTACGTGCGCTCTCGGGCAGCCGGACCTCGGCGTACACGTCCTCGCCCTTGCGCCAGGCGGCGCGCAGGCCCTGGAACACCGGGCCGTATCCGAACCCGGCCTCGTCGAACACCTCGTACAGGTCTTCGACCTCGACCGCGACCGCCCCGGCCGGGGGCCACTCCGCCAGCTCGAACGACGCCGTGGTCCCGGCGCTCGGGGACAGCACACCGGTGGCGTGCCGCGTCCACAGCTCCTCGCCGGCGCCGTCCTCCGTACGGGAGTGCAGGCTCACCGGACGCCGTCCGGACTCGTCGGCCGCCTCGACCGAGAGCTGAACCTGTACGCCCCCCTGCTCGGGCAGGACGAGCGGCGCCTCCAGCGTCAGCTCCTCCAGCACGGCGCAACCGACCTGGTCGCCCGCCCGGATCGCCAGCTCCACGAACGCGGTACCCGGCAGCAGCACACTGTCCATCACCGCGTGATCGGCCAGCCACGGGTGCGACTGCACGGAGAGCCGACCGGTGAAGAGGAACCCGTCGACGGCGGCGAGCGAGACGGCCGCACCGAGCAGCGGATGCCCGGCGGCTGCCAGACCGACCGCCGTGACATCGCCGGTGAGTACGGCCGAACGCTCCGGCCAGTAGTGCTGGCGCTGGAAGGCGTAGGTCGGCAGGTCCACCCGGCGGGCGCCCTGGCCGGCGAAGACCGCCTGCCAGTCGACGCTCGCACCACGCACGTACGCCTGGGCGACGGCGGTGGTCAGCGTCTGCACCTCG
>NZ_JBSFJU010000209.1:0-1690 GCF_053598215.1 Kitasatospora sp. NPDC001175
AGCTCCAGGCCGGCGACCTCGTCGCCTCCTGACCGCAGCACAGCGCGCCACCAGCCCGCCGACCGCGTGACGTCACCGCGGCCGGCGCGCTCCCGGCGCGGCCTACGAACACGCCGGCCCACACTCCTGGAGGTACCCCCATGTCTCGTCGCGACGGCGACGCCCTTCCCCTGACAGCGGCTCAGCGTGAGATCTGGCTTGCCGAGCAGGGCGCGCGGACAGCGCTCGACGTCTACCGCATCGGCGATTACCTGGAGGTCCACGGTCCGGTCGATCCGGAGCTCTTCGAGGCCGCGGTGCGCCGGGTGGTCGGTGAGATCGACGCGCTGCACGTGAGCTTCGTCGACGACGGGCAGGATCCGCGTCAGGTCGTCCGCGGGGCATGGGCCTGGGAGCCGACCCGGCTCGACCTGAGCTCGGAGCCCGAACCCCGGGCGGCGGCCCTGGCGTGGATGGCCCGCGACCGGATGCGTCCGCTGGACCTCGCCCGCGATCCGCTCTTCAGCTTCGCGCTGATCAGCCTCTCGCCGGTGCACCACCTCCTGTACCAGAACTACCACCACCTGGTGATGGACGGGTTCGGCGTCTCCCTCGTCCGGCGGCGGATCACGCGGACGTACACGGCGCTGGCCGCAGGCGGCCCGGTCCCGCCGTCGCCGTTCCGTTCACTGGACGACCTGATCCGCAGTGACGCCGACTACCGCGCCTCGGGACAGTTCACCTCCGACCGTTCGTACTGGATGGAGCGGTTCGCGGACCGGCCGGAACCGACTCAGCTCACCGGCCGGGCTCCGCGTAGCCGGAGCGGCCTGTGCCCCGCGGCGGAACCGGCGCTGCTCCGCGTGGACACGCTGCGAGCGGCGGCAGCGCAGACCGAAGCCCACTGGTCCCGCCCGCTGATCGCGGCGGCGGCTCTCTACGCGCACCGGCTGACCGGGGACGAGGACGTGGTGATCGGCCTTCCCGTCACCGGGCGCGAGGGGGCCGACCGCGCCCTGATGTCCTCGCCCGGCGCGGTGTCGAACGTGGTGCCCCTGCGTCTGCCGGTGCGACCGGACACGCGGTGGCACGACCTCGTCGCCGAGGCGGCACAGGAGGCCGACGCGGCCCTCGCGCACCAGCGCTACCGCAGCGAGGACCTGTTCCGGGACCTCGGCGTGCCCGGCGCCACCGGGTCGGCGTTCCCGCTCGTCGTCAACATCATGGTCTTCGACTCCCCGCCGAGCTTCGCAGGGCATCCCGCCACGCTGCACTACCTGCTCCCGGAACCGACCACCGGACTGTCCCTCTGGGTTACGGGTCGGCGGGGAGGCAGTGATCTCCAGGTCGAACTCAAAGGCGCTCCCCAGGCATGGAGCGACGATGAACTCGCCGTTCATCAGCGGCGCCTGCTCGCGCTGCTGGACAGCGTGGCGGACTGCGACCCGCAGGAGACGGTCGGCCGGATCGGTCTGCTGACGGTGGGCGAGGAGCGTGAGCTGTTGGCGCTGGGCGCCGGTCCGGTGGCCCGGGCCTCGGCCGAGAGCCTGCTGGAGGTGTTCCGGGCGCAGGTTCGGGCGATGCCGGACGCGGTAGCGGTGGTGGGGTCGGATGCGTCGCTGACGTATGCGGAGTTGGACGCGCGGGCGAACCGGCTGGCGCATGCCCTGATCGCCCGCGGGGTGGGCCCGGAGCGGCTGGTGGCGGTGGC
>NZ_JBSFJU010000210.1:0-1681 GCF_053598215.1 Kitasatospora sp. NPDC001175
CTCCAACGGGGCCGCGTTGCTTGCGTTCCGCGCACTGCGGTGTACCTCGACCCTTGCCTTGCACCCCGGCCGAAATCCTTAACTACTCGGCCTTGGTGGAACTTCATCGTTCCACTTCCCAACGCGCTCGGACAGATCGTCCGGCAGGTCCCAGTTTGGGTACTCAACGGCCTCAGTCGGGTGAACAACGCAGGGCCGAGGCACGTACTCGTCGTCGAACTCGTACGGCTTCGGCGCTTCCCCCCGAAGCTGCCCGGAGCCGGCTCCCGCGGCGGACCGCCAACGCAAGACGGGCACAGGCGACCACTGGTCGTGCTCGGAGTGGATCAGCGGGCACCAGAGCATCTGGAGCACATCGGTGCCGGCCGGGAACACCAGAGCCGGAACATCCTTGGCGAAGAGTTGAACCACAGGCACCATGGCCACGGGGTCCGGCCCGACCATCGCACATCCGCGCGCAGGGTTGTAGTGGTCCGGCGCGGCACATGTCGGCCACGGCTCGTCAGCCGGAAGCGAGTCCTGGGCGACGCCCTTGCCGCCTCTCCCGTGAGCAGCGGGAGCAGCTTCTCCGTTCGGAGGCAAGACTGGTCAAGTTCCTGGACCGCCAGGCGCGAGATGGCAGAGCGGACGCCGAGTAGGGATCGGTTCGCTCCGACCCGGCCCCGAGGATGGCTCTCGGGACCAGGTCGTGGCCGGTCAGCGATGGTGGACCGGCTCGACGGGAAGATCGCTGGGTATAGTGCAGGCGTTTCGGGGGGCCGACGGCGGGGAGTTCGTCGACTTGACGCGCCACCTCGCGTTCGCGGACATCCAGGACGCTGCGGGAGCCCCGATGACCACATCGCTTAGGAGGCCGTCCCATGGAATCCGTCACGCTGATCACCGGTGGCTCGACCGGAATCGGCGCCGCCACCGCCCGCGCCCTGCTCAAGCAGGGCCACCATGTGGCCGTCACCGGACGTGACGCGGACAAGCTGGCCGCCTTCGCCGCTTCGGCCGGAGCGGGCGAGCGGCTGCTGACGATCACCGGCGACACCAGCGACGAGCACGACGTCGCCTCCGCCGTGCGCCGCGTGGTGGACGTGTGGGGCCGACTGGACAACGTCATCGCCAACGCCGGCTTCTCACTGCCCGGCAACCTGGAGAGCCACGCCCCCGAGGACATGCGCGCCATGGTCCTCACCAACGTCCTGGGCCCGGCCCTGCTGGTGCGGGAGACCCTGCCGCACCTCAGGGAGTCCAAGGGCCGGATCGTGATCATCGGTTCGGTCGCCGGGGTGCGCAACACGCCTGGCAACCTGTACTCGGTCACCAAGTGGGCCGCGCACGCGCTGGCCGAGAACACCCGGCTGCTGGTCGGCAAGGACGGAGTCGGCGTGACCGTCGTCGCCCCCGGGGTGGTGGACACCCCGTTCTGGAACGAGCGCGGCGGCACCCCCGACGCCTCGCCGACGATGACCGCCGAGCAGATCGCGAACACGATCGCCTTCGCCATCAACCAGCCCGTGGGCGTGGACATCAACCACATCACCGTGCGCCCGACCGGGCAGCTCGGCTGACGCAGCGCTCCCAACGACCGTACGACAAAGGCGCCTTCGGCCTGCGCCGCGTACCACGCGGACGAACTGATGAAGGCGATCGACAACGCGCCGACACGCACGGTCGGCGCGCAGGACGTGGT
>NZ_JBSFJU010000211.1:0-1675 GCF_053598215.1 Kitasatospora sp. NPDC001175
GATGAGGTGGTGGGCGAGGCGGTTGGCGTGCTCGTCGAGTTCGCGGGCGGTGAGGGTTCCGCCTGGGTGGGTGAGTGCGGGTGCGTCCGGGTCGGCGGCGACGCGGGCGGCGAACAGTTCGGGCAGTGTTGCGGCTGGTAGATCGCGGGTGGTGTCGTTCCACCGTTCGATGACCAGCTCGCGTTCCTCGGGGCTGAGGATTTCCAGCTTGCTGATGGGTAGGTCGGGTTCGGTGGTCGCTGCTTCGAGCAGGCGCACCAGGCGACCGGCCAGTCCTTCCACCGTCGACCGCTCGAATAGGTCCGTGCTGTATTCGATGTGTCCGTGGGTGCCGTTGGGTTTGCCTTCGGGGGTGTGTTCTTCGAGTAGGTCGAAGGTGAGGTCGAACTTGGCGGTGCCGGGGTGGACGGGTTCGATGTGGGTGTTGAGGCCGTCGAATTGGGGGTTTTCGGGGGCTGTGCTGCGGTGGGCGAGCATGACTTGGAAGAGCGGGTGGAGTGCGTTGGTGCGGTGGGGGTTGAGGGTTTCGACTAGGTGGTTGAACGGGATGTCTTGGTTGGTGTAGGCGGTGAGGTCGGTGTTGCGGGTGCGTTCGAGGAGTTCGCGGAACGATGGGTCGCCGGTGGTGTTGTTGCGTAGGACGAGGGTGTTGACGAAGAAGCCGATGAGGTTGTCGGTGGCTTCGTCGGTGCGTCCGGCGATGGCGGTGCCGAGGGGGATGTCTGTGCCGGCGCCGAGGCGTGTGAGCAGGGTGGCGATGGCGGTTTGGATGACCATGAAGGTGCTGGCGCCGGTGGTGTGTGCCAGGCCTGTTAGGTGGGTGTGTAGTTGGGGGGTGATGTGGAAGGTGACTGTGTCGCCTTGGTGGCTGGGGGTGCTGGGGCGTGGGTGGTCGTAGGGCAGTGCGAGTTGTTCGGGGAGGTCCGCCAAGGTTTCTGTCCAGTAGGAGAGTTGGCGGTTGTGTTCGCTGTTGGGGTCTTCGGGGTTGCCGAGGAGTTGGTTGTGCCAGAGGACGTAGTCGGCGTAGTGGGTGGTGAGGGGTGTGAGTTTGGGGGTGTGGTTGTTGAGTCGGGCGGTGTAGGCGGTGGTGAGGTCGGTGGTGAGGGGGGTGAGGGACCAGCCGTCGGCGGCGATGTGGTGGAGGGTGAGGAGGAGGGTGTGGGTGGTTGGGCTGGTGGTGAAGAGGGTGGCGCGGATGGGGAGTTCGTTGCTCAGGTTGAAGGGTTTGGCGGCGTGGGTGGTGTGGTGGTGGGTGAGTTGGTCGGGGGTGGTGTGGATGTGGGTGAGGGTGAGGTGGGTGGGTTGGGTGGGGTGGATGTGTTGGTAGGGCTGGTCGTTGTGTTGGGGGTAGGTGGTGCGGAGGGGTTCGTGGTGGTTGATGAGGTCGTTGAGGGCTTGGGTGAGGGCGTGGGTGTTGAGGGTGCCGGTGAGGTGGATGGCGAGGGGGATGTTGTAGGTGGGGGTGGGTCCTTCGATTTGGTCGAGGATCCATAGGCGTTGTTGGGCGTGGGACAGCGGTAGGTGTTCGGGCCTTGTTTGGGTGGTGAGTGCGGGGCGGTTGCGGTTGTGTGGGTTTTGGTTCTGGGTGAGGTGGGCGAGTTGGGTGGTGGTGGGGTTGTCGAAGAGGTCGCGGATGGTGAGGTTGGTGTTGAGGGTGGTGTTGATGCGGGTGATG
>NZ_JBSFJU010000212.1:0-1637 GCF_053598215.1 Kitasatospora sp. NPDC001175
AGTCGGAAGGCGACAAAACCGTCGGATGTGCCTCTCCCCGCTTCGATGGTGATCGCGTTCTCGCGGACCGCCGTTCGGGTCGCCCGCAGCCACTGCTCCCATTCCTGGGGGCTTTGCGGCTGATGGGTGGCATGCAGGAGGAGACTTCCGCAGAGCGGACACCGTCCGTGCTGTGTCTGGAGCAGACGCAACCAGAACGGGCTCAGCGGAGGTCTGTTCCTGCGCCGCCGTGAGGCCCAGTACTCGGTCAGCGCCGGGTCGTCGACGGACGCGCCCTTGATGACCAACTGGTGTCTGACGATCTTGGTCCAGGCGAACTTGGCGAGATAGCGGCCGGTCTCCCGGTCGCCGAACACCCACCGGTCCTGCCTGGAGGTGTTGAACCGGCCGAAGTACCGGGCCGTGACCCAGCCCCTCGGCTTGTTCGGGTGCGTGTGTCTGGCCCACTTGTAGACCAGCCTCCACACATGGTCGTCCAGCGAGGTGAACACCTCGCTGGAGACCACGCCCCGATAGTAGGCAGCCCAGCCCCGGATGATCGGGTTGAGCTTGGCGATCACCGCTGCCGCGTTCTGCCCCCGAAGGGCCAGCACTTCGGCGGTGAGCCGTGCCCGGATCCGTCGCGCGCCCGCCTTGCTCGGCTTGATCAGCAGCATGCCGTGATAGCGGCGGACGTTGAACCCCAGGAAGTCACAGCCCTCGTCGAGGTGCGCGATGCGCGTCTTCTCCTCGTTGAAGGCCAGACCCCTGGGCGCCAGCCACTTGGCGAGCCGAGCCTTGACCTGCTGAGCCTCGTCACGACTGTGACAGAGCACCACCAGATCGTCGGCGTACCTGATCAAGGTCGGTGAGCCCACTGCCAGTTCACCGGCACGGGGGCCGGAGGTGCGGTAGCGGACTCCGGCGGCCTCTTCCATTCCATGCAGGGCCACGTTCATCAACACGGGGGAGATGATCCCGCCTTGCGGAACCCCCTCCTCGGTCGGGGCGAAGGAACCACGATCGATCACTCCCGCCTTCAGCCACTGCTCGACCAGCCCCCGGGCGGGGAACTGTCCGATGGAGGCGAGAAGGTGATCATGGTCGATCCGGTCGAACGCCGCCGCCAAGTCCGCGTCGAGGATCCACTGGCGCTTCGGGCTCTTGCCCTTGGCGGCCAGGAAGATCGCTCCGATCGCGTCATGACAGCCACGGCCGGGACGAAATCCATAGGACCTCGGCTCGAACCGTGCCTCCCACTCGGGCTCCAACGCGTTCAACGCCACGGCTTGAAGACACCGGTCGATGATCACGGGAATTCCGAGGCCGCGCTGACGGCCATTGGCCTTGGGGATATACACCCGCCTGACGGGACGGGGCTTCCACGGGGTCGCCCGATGCTGCATCCAGTCGGCCAACTCGGCCTTCCCCTGGGGCAGCAGGACGACCCGACCGTCGGTCCCCGCCGTCTTGCGGCCAGCGTTGACCTCCGTCACCCGCCGCACGCTCACCAGCGTGTTGGAGCGGGAACGGAGCATCAGTTTCTGGAGATTGCGGACCCTTTTAGGCAGTGTCCTGGCGATCAGTTGAGTCGTTGATACGACTATGGGGTGTAGGAGTGATCTGACGGATGCCCAGTGGGAGCGCCTGGCGCCGCT
>NZ_JBSFJU010000213.1:0-1569 GCF_053598215.1 Kitasatospora sp. NPDC001175
GTGCAGTGGCGCAGGCTGGGCCAGGATGTGCAGCACGATTGGCGTAGCCGGACGTACGCGCGGGTGCAGCACTTGGAGTTGCGGCATCTGGAGGGGGAGCGGACGACCAGGATCGCGGGTGTGTTGACGGAGGATGTCGGTCAGTTGGGCGACTTCTTCGGGGCGTCGGCGAACGACGCGTTGCAGCTGGGTACCAGTCTGCTCGTTCTGGTGCCGCTCTTCCTGCTGCTGGCGCCGGAGATCGCTTGGATCGCCTTCCTGCCGGTTCCGGTCATCGCCTGGCTGTCGTTCCGTTATCAGGACCGGGCCGCCGCTGATTACGCCGTCTCCAGTGAGCACCGGGCCAGGTTGCACAGCCAGTTGGTGAACAACCTGGAGGCGAGTGCCACGGTCAAGAGTTTCTGTACCGAGGACTACGAGGCGGGGCGCATCGATGGCCTCGATCGGGTGGCGCTGGAGAGTGGTCGGCGGACCGACCGCAGCACGATGCGGCACTCGGAGACCGTCCGGGTCTGTACGACCGCCTCGATGGCGGGGACGCTGTTGGTCGGTGGCCGTGCGGTGTTGAAGGGCACTCTGCCGTTCGAGGTGTTCAGTCCGTTGATCGGTCTGCCCCAGATGGTGTTGCTGCGGATGAACCGGCTCGGCGGGATCGTCGATCAGTACCAGCGGACGCTGGCGGCGTACGACCGTGTGCGGCGGCTGCGTGAACTGCCCGTCGAGAGCGATGGCACCGGTGGTTCGCTGGCCGTTGCGCACGTGCAGGGGGAGATCGTCCTCGATGAGGTGACGTTCGCCTATCCTGGTCGGCCGCCGGTGCTGGAGGACGTCTCGTTGAAGATCTCCTCCGGGCAGACCACCGCGATCGTCGGTGCCACCGGGTCCGGGAAGACGACGATCGCGAAGCTGCTGATGCGTTTCCAGGATGCGGAGTCGGGCGGTGTGCTGCTCGATGGGCAGGATCTGCGCGATCTGCCGCGGCGGGACGTGCGCAATGCGATTGGTTTCGTTGCCCAGGATCCGTTCCTGTTCGACGGCACCATCGTGGAGAACATCCGGTACGGCACTTTCGGGGCTTCGGAGGAGGCGGTGGAGGAGGCTGCCCGGATGGCCGAGGCGCACGCCTTCGTCTCGATGCTGCCGGACGGCTACCACACGTTGATCGGCGAGCGCGGTGCCGCGTTGTCGGGAGGGCAGCGGCAGCGGATCGCGCTGGCGAGAGCGATCCTCAAGAACTCGCCGGTTGTGATCCTCGACGAGGCCACCTCCGCGGTGGACAACGAGACCGAGGCCGCCATCCAGCGTGCGCTCAGAGGCTTCGCTGCCGACCGGACGATGATCATCATCGCCCATCGGCTGTCCACGGTCCGCCACGCCGACCGGATCTACGTCATGGACAAGGGCGGTGTCGTGGCGGAGCAGGGCACCCACGACGAACTGCTCGCGCAGCACGGGCTCTACGCATCCCTCTGGCAGCTCCAGGCCGGCGACCTCGTCGCCTCCTGACCGCAGCACAGCGCGCCACCAGCCCGCCGACCGCGTGACGTCACCGCGGCCGGCGCGCTCCCG
>NZ_JBSFJU010000214.1:0-1547 GCF_053598215.1 Kitasatospora sp. NPDC001175
TCTGACGACCAGAGCGGCAAGAGCCGTGTAACGGGAGACTGTTACGCACGGTTCTGTGAGGGCCGGGAGGTGAGATCCCTCCCGGCTACTCGACCAAGGACCGAACAACTCCGGATCGTTGTCGCACCCGGCCTCCTCGGTGAACCTTGCCGCGGACGCCGTTTGCGTGATCATCGCGGATGGTGCCGCGCCGCTGTCCAGGTGCGTGCCCGGGTGACGCGCCCGGCAAAATTCCGGGCACGCGTGCCAGTCGCGCGGCGCGTCGTGTCCATCGCGCGCGGCGTGCTCTGCAGGCTCTGTCCATAGGCGGCGGCGACAGGCGCCGTGCGTCCCCCACCAGATCCGTCACGCCCAGATCAACGAGCGCGGAACCTTACCTTCGGGTCAATAGGCAAGAAAGCCGCCGGGCGGATCTTTTTCCGTGCGGGTTCCAGAGGCTACTGCCGCTCTTTCTGGGCGTAGCTCACGATGAGGTGACCCCTGTGGTGTGGACACTCTGATGGCGGATCTTGATGGTCCGGGAAGATGGTTCACATGGCGGGGCGGAAGTACACCCCGGAGTTCCGGGCGGATGCGGTGGCGTTGTGGAGGGCCTCAGCGGGGCAGCGGACGATGAAGGACGTCGCGGCTGACCCGGGGATCACTCGGGAGACGCTGCGGTTGTGGGTTCGTGCGGCCGAGGGCGGCGGTCAGGCTCCAGCCGGTGGGTCCGGGGCGGAGGACCACCGGGAGGAGCTGGCCCGGTTGCGGGCTGAGAACGCGCGGCTGCTGAAGGCGGAGAAGGAGTGGCAGCTGGAGCGGGAGATTCTCCGTCGGGCCGCCCAGTATTTCGCCAAGGAGATGAAGTGACGTCCCGCCGCTGGGACTTCATCTCCGAGCACGCCGGTGATTTCGGCGTCCAGCGGCTGTGTCGAGTGCTGGAGGTCTCCCGCTCGGGCTACTACCGGCGGCTGGCCGGCATGGACGCCGGGGCCGGGCGGCAGACCGCCGACCAGGCCCTGGTGGCGGAGATCCGCGAGATCCACTCCGCGTCCGGCGAGACCTACAGGGCCCTGCGCATCCACGCCGACCTGCGAGGATCCGGGCGACACGTGAATCGCAAACGGGTGGCTCGACTGATGCGCGAACACGGCATCATCGGCCGCCACCTGCGCCGCGGCAAGCGGACCACCATCCCCGACCCGGCGGCGCCGCCGGTGCCGGACCTGGTGCAGCGCGACTTCACCGCCTCCCGGCTCGACCAGCGCCGGTGCGGCGACATCACCTACATCCAGGTCGGCGGCCGATGGCTGTTCCTGGCCTGCGTGATCGACATCTGTTCACGCCGGGTCCTCGGCTGGTCGATGGCCCCGCACATGCGGGCCGAACTGGTCGTCAGCGCCCTGGAGATGGCCGTGGCCGCCCGTGGTGGGAAGGTCGCCGGGGTGGTGTTCCACTCCGATCACGGGTCGCAAGGCGGATTCAACTGATCGTCGCAACACCTCGATCGAGGAGGTTGTTGTGGCTCAGGGAAGGGCTCGTGCGGCACTGAAGGCGGGTCGCCCGCC
>NZ_JBSFJU010000215.1:0-1512 GCF_053598215.1 Kitasatospora sp. NPDC001175
GATTCGACAAGCGCGGCTACGTCTACCTCGGCACCGTCACCGCAGCCGCACTCGTCATCTGGCTTCGCTCGTGATCGCCAGGACACTGCCTAGTAGGGTCGGGGACTGGCGCGGTGGCTGATGCTCCGTTTCCAGTCCCCGACCCTACTAGGGCGTGTATCGAAAGCACGGACAGGCCGGGCGGGATGATGCCCCGGTCCGGCCCGTCCGCTCTCTGCTAAAGGTCGAGCTGATGCTGGTGCGTCGTGTGCGTGGGTTTGTAGCCGAGATCGTCGTTGATCCGTCGCATGTGCGCGTTGCTGTCGGTGGTGTCGGTCAGGAGGCCATCGAGGCCCGGATAGTCCCTATGGGCTTGTCGGATCGACTCGGCCTTCATCCATCGGCCGAGGCCGTGACCACGGTGCTCGGGCAACACGCCCGTGCCGTAGTGCTGGCCGTCACCTGCGCCATTGCCGGGGATGACGAGTTCGGTGAACCCGGCGATCGAGCCGTTGGAGGCGTCGATGGCGACGACGGTGTGCAGGTGGTCGCCGCGCTGTTCGACGGCCTTCGCCGCGGCCCGCACGCGGTCCACGTCCCAGGCCACGGTGCCGTACTCGGCGTCGTCCATGGGCATGTCGTCCATGGCGCGGCGTGAGGCGGCGAACGTCCGGGCGAGGTCGTCGGGGACGGTTCCCTGCCATGACGTCAGCCGGTAGCCGGGATGCGGACGCTCGACGATTCCGGCGAGGACGGTGGTGTCCACGTCGGCCATCGCCAGGCGGGTGTACCTGAAGGCGAGAACCTTCCGGAAACCGCGTGCCGCCAGGAAATGGTCGCCGGGCGATCCGGCTTCGGCCTGCGCGACGACGCGGCGTCGGGCGTTGTCCCGGGCGGTGGCCACGGCGGTGTTGAGGAGCCGGGAGCCGACGCCCTTGCGGCGCTCCACGGGATGAACGCGGAGGTCGAGCTCGGCGAGGTGCTCTTGTCCGCCGTCGAGCAGGCGCAAGAAGGCGGTCCCGGCAGGGATGGAGTCCGCGTCCGAGGCCAGCCAGGCGAGACGCCGGCCGTGCGGCCCGTGAGCGGGGTCGGTCAGTGGGGTGATGCGAAGGGACAAGGTGTCTCCGTCGAGAGGAGGTGGCAAGGATCAGTACGCGAGCTCAACTCCTGGGCACTCGTGCGCATGTGCTCCACACCTCCTGGTCGACAGCGCCGGCCTGCACCGATGCGGGCGGCTGGGCGAACCTAGCTGGCCGCCGGACCCCTGGGCAACGGATTAACGAAAAGGGCGGTGCGGGTTTGTGGTCACAGCCACTCGCTGATGGCCGCGACGAGGACGGTCGCCTCATAGCGGACCGCGAGCTTGTCGTATCTCGTGGCCACGGCGCGATGCCTTTTGAGACGATTGATGCCACATTCGACCGCATGCCGAGCCTTGAGTCCTCGGCGTCGAACTTGGGCGGCCGGCCGCCGCGAGCGCCGAGTCTCTTGCGGTTGCGAGCCTGGTCGGCCTTGTCCGGGATGGTGCAGCGA
>NZ_JBSFJU010000216.1:0-1501 GCF_053598215.1 Kitasatospora sp. NPDC001175
AGTCTGGCCTGGATCATGCACGCCCGCCGACACGCCAGAGACTACGAACGGCTCATCCAACACGCGGAGTCGCTGATCACTTGGGCGGCAATCACGCTGATGACCAGGCGGCTGACTCGCAAGCCGCCCCGTCGGCAGACGCCGACAGCCGAGGACGCGACGTGATCGTTCTCATCCCGCTCGTGAGCGGGATGGCCCCCGCTCACCCCGGCGCGACCCTGGACGGTCCGCCGCCTCAACTCTCCCACGCCCGCGCCCGGTTCGTCAGGGATTCACCCACGCACGGCGGGTGCTTGGCTGATACAGGGACTCAGCGTCGACCTCGCTCATCAACCGAACTGCCCTCGACCGACAGCATGCCATGCCGTCCGACGGAGCCGAGCCAGCGGTCGAACCATGTGCGAGTACGGCGGAGCAGGTCGAGTTTGTGGGCACGTTCGGTGATCATGTGCCCCTCTCGCGGGTAGACGACGAGCTCGTGCTCGACGCCGAAGTGCCGCAGGGCCCGATGGAGGAGCACGGCCTGACTGATGGGGACGTTGGTGTCGTCCTCGCCGTGCAGGATCAGCACCGGGGTACGGATGCGTGCAGCGCAGGAGACAGGGCTGACCCGGTCGTGGTGGTGCGGGCCCGGTCCTTCCCAGCCGCGGCTGCCGCTGAGTGCGGATTCCCGGTCTGCTCCTTGGTCGCCAGCGGCGGTCTGGATGCCCCAGTCGCTGATTCCGGCGCCCATCACCGCGGCCTTGAACCGGTCGGTCTGCCCCACCGCCCAGGCGGCCATGAACCCTCCATGGCTCCAGCCGCCGATCCCCAGCCGGTCCGGGTCCGCGACCCCCGCCGCGACGAGCAGATCGATGCCGTCGGTGATGTCGGTCCACTCGGCTCCGCCGACCGCGCCCGCCACCGCTGCGGCGAAGGCGTGGCCGCGGCCCTGGCTACCGCGTGGGTTGGGAAGGAAGACGGCGTAGCCGGCGACCGCGAGCCACTGCGCCGGTGGTAGTTCGATGTGGAACTGGAACTCGTCGGCGTACCGTCCGTAGGGCCCGCCGTGGACCAGGGTGATCAGCGGGAACGGCCCGTCCAGGCGACTCATGCCGGGTGGCAGGAGCAGTAGCCCGTCCAGGGTGAGTCCGTCGGAGGCCTGGTAGGACAGGCGTTCTTGGTGGCCCCACCGGATCTCGCGGACCTCGGGGCGGGTGTCGCTTACTCGGGTCAGGGGGCCGCCGGGTGGCCCGGCGTGGATGTTCTTCGGCTGGTCGGCGGTGCCCGCGAGCATGGCGACCGTCTCGCCGGTCCGGCTCGCGGAGAGCGCATGGGCAATGCCCTGCCGGGTGGCCACCCGTTGGAAGGCCATATCCCCTGGATCCAGTCGGTACAGGGCGGTGTCCAGCCCGTCGGCGAACAGCGCCAGCGGCGTGCCCTCGGCGACCTGCACAAGCTCGGTCGGGCACACGGCCATCCCCGCGGTCAGGTTGCGGTGCTCCGGCGCCGGCCCGGCATC
>NZ_JBSFJU010000217.1:0-1490 GCF_053598215.1 Kitasatospora sp. NPDC001175
GCAGCACGATCAGCCACATCGCATGCCGCCACCGTGACAGCAGCGCCCAACTCGGCCAGCTCATCACGCAGTTCAACCGCACCAGGAGCGTCCAGGCCGCGACGGCTGGTCAGCACCAGCTGCTCGGCACCGTTACGGACCAGCCAGCGCGCGACCTCCGCACCCAGCGCACCGGTGCCACCGGTGACCAGGACCGTACCGGACGGCTTCCAGGCGACACCCTCACCGCGCGGGGCCCGCACCAGACGACGGGTGAACACACCCGACGCCCGGACCGCGACCTGATCCTCAGCCCCGGCCAGCACACCGGCCAGCCGCGACAGCGCACGCTCGTCCAGCACCTCCGGCAGGTCGACCAGACCACCCCAACGCTCCGGGTGCTCCAGCGCCACCACCCGACCCAGACCCCAGACCTGAGCCTGCAGCGGGCTCGCCAGCCGGTCCGAGCGACCCGTCGACACCGCACCCCGCGTCACACACCACAGCGGAGCCGCGACACCCGCATCACCCAGCGCCTGCACCAGCGCCAGCGTCCCGGCCGTACCGTCGATGACTCCGCCACCGGCCGGGAGGACGGTCTCGTCCAGGGCCAGCAGCGACAGCACACCGGACACGGGCATGCCGTCTGCCGGCACCGACCGCAGCGACTCGGCCACCGAAGCGCGGTCCGTACCGGCCGGCTCCACCAAGCGCACACCCGCGCCCCGGCCGGACAGCGTCCGAACCACATCCGCCACAGTGGTGTCCTCAGCCGAGGCCACCACCAGCCAGGTGCCCGACAGCACACCAGCGTTGCCGTCCGTGACCGGCTTCCAGCTGTCGCGGTAGCGCCAGCCGTCCACCGTGGACTGCTCGCGGCTCTGCCGGCGCCAGGCCGACAGCGCGGGCAGCACCGAGCTCAGCGGCTGGTCGCCGTCCAGCTCCAGCGCGGAGGACAGCGCCTGAAGGTCACCCTTCTCCACGGCCTCCCAGAAGGTCGCATCCACCGCGTCAACGGGGACCTCGACCGTCGAAGCGGAACCGTCCGACTCCAGCCAGTACCGCTCACGCTGGAAGGCGTAGGTCGGCAGATCCACCCGGCGCGCACCACGGCCGCCGAGGAAGGACTGCCAGTCCACCCGAACACCCCGCACATGGGCCTCGGCCAGCGACGCGAACAGCCGCTCCAGGCCACCCTCCTGGCGACGCAGGGTACCGAACGCGGCGGCCTCACGGCCGCTCTGCTCGACGCTCTCCTGAACCGCCATCGCGAGCACCGGATGCGCGCTCACCTCGATGAACGTGCCAACAGCGTGCTCCTCCAGCAGCGCGCGGGTCGCGTCGGCGAACTCCACGGTGGCACGGAGGTTGGTGTACCAGTACTCGGCGTCCATACCCGAGCCGTCCACCAGCTCACCGGTCACCGTGGACAGCAGCGGCACCCGACCCGCCCGCGGGGTCACCTCACGCAGCACGTCCAGCAGCTCGGCGCGGATCGACTCCACCTGAGC
>NZ_JBSFJU010000218.1:0-1306 GCF_053598215.1 Kitasatospora sp. NPDC001175
GTGGTGGTGGTGGTGTGTGTTGGTGTGGGGAGTGCTTTGCGGTTGATTTTTCCGTTGGGGGTGAGGGGGAGTTCGTCGAGGATGACGATGTGGGTGGGGACCATGTAGTGGGGGAGTGTTTGTTGGGTGTGGTGGCGTAGTTCTGTGGGGGTGGGGGTGGTGTTTGGGTGTGGTTGGACGTAGGCGGTGAGTTGGGGGTTGCCGGGTTGGTCTTCGCGGACGATGACGGTGGCTTGGGTGATGTGGGGGTGGCGGGTGAGGGTGGTTTCGATTTCGCCGAGTTCGATGCGGAAGCCGCGGATTTTGACTTGGTCGTCGGCGCGGCCGAGGTGGTGGAGTTGGCCGTTGGTGTTCCAGCGGGCGAGGTCGCCGGTGCGGTAGAGGCGGCTGCCGGGGGGTCCGTAGGGGTTGGCGGTGAAGCGTTCGGCGGTGAGGGCGGGGCGGCCTAGGTAGCCGCGGGCGAGGCCGGGGCCGGTGGTGTAGAGCTCGCCGGGGGTGCCTGGGGGGACGGGGTTGAGGTGTTCGTCGAGGATGTAGATGCGGGTGTTGGTGATGGGGGTGCCGATGGGTGGGGTGGTGGGTTGGGTGAGGTTGGTGGTGAAGGTGATGGCGACGGTGGATTCGGTGGGGCCGTAGGCGTTGAAGAGTTGGTGGTTGGTGCTCCAGCGTTCGACTTGGGTGGCGGTGAGGGCTTCGCCGCCGCTGATGAGGGTGGTGCCGTGGGTGTGGGGGTTGGGTTCGGTGGCGGCGAGGGCGACGGGTGGCAGCATGGCGTGGGTGATGTGCTGGCTGGCCAGGGTGGTGGCGAGGGGTTCGCCGGGCATGAGGTGGTCGCGGTCGGTGATGACGAGGGTGCCGCCGGATAGTAGGCCCATGGTGAGTTCCCAGAACGCGGCGTCGAAGCTGGGTGAGGCGAATTGCAGGACGCGGCTGTGGGGGCCGAGGCCGAAGCGGGTCTGGTGGGTGGTGGTCAGGCTGGGGATGCCGGTGTGGGTGACGGTGACGCCCTTGGGGCGGCCGGTGGAGCCTGAGGTGTAGATGACGTAGGCCGGGTTCTCCGGACGCAGCGTGGTGTTGGGCGTGTGGGTGGGCATGCCTGACAGGTCGAGTGCATCCAGCAGGACGATTCCAGAGCGCCGCCCGCTGTCGGGTTGCTGTTCGTTGTCGGGCTGGTCGTGTTCCGGCAGGGCGGTTCCGGGCTGCTGTCCGTTGTCGGGTTGCTGTTCGTTGTCGGGCTGGTCGTGTTCCGGCAGGGCGGTTCCGGGCTGCTGTCCGTTGTCGGGTTGCTGTTCGTTGTCGGGCTGGT
>NZ_JBSFJU010000218.1:1405-1471 GCF_053598215.1 Kitasatospora sp. NPDC001175
TCGTGTTCTGGTAGGTGGTTGGCGTGGGTTGTTGTGGTGAGGGTTAGGCGGGGGTTGGAGTCTTTG
>NZ_JBSFJU010000219.1:0-1453 GCF_053598215.1 Kitasatospora sp. NPDC001175
CCCAGGTTCAACCCGTCGTTGCAACAACACCGTCCTGTTGGATCAACAGTAGCTGCTCGTTGAAGACTTCGGCGGGTGTCCTCCACCCCAGGGTCTTGCGAGGGCGACTGTTGAGCGCTGCGGCGACGGCGTCCAGGTCGCCACGAGTGTGCCTGCTGAGGTCGGTGCCCTTGGGGAAGTACTGCCGCAGCAGGCCGTTGGTGTTTTCGTTGGTGCCGCGTTGCCAGGGGCTGTGCGGGTCGGCGAAGTAGATCTGCAGCCCGGTGTCGATGCGTAGTTGGGCGTGCTGGGCCATCTCCGCGCCTTGGTCCCAGGTCAGCGATCTGCGCAGGTGCTCGGGCAGGTCCGTGATCGTGTCGGCGATGGCGTCGCGGACGGCCTGGGCACCGTGCCCGGCGAGTGCCGGGCCGTTCTTGACCCGGGGTTCGCCGTGTCCCTCCATGGGCGGCAGGTGCAGGAGCATCGCGTACCGGGTGGTGCGCTCGACCAGGGTGCCGATTGCGGAGCGGTTCAGACCGATGATGAGATCCCCTTCCCAATGCCCGGGCACCGCACGGTCGTTGGCCTCGGCCGGGCGCCGGCTGATCAGCACCTCCTCGGTCACGAAGTTCTTGCCCCGCCCCTGGGTCCGGGCCCGGGGAACCCGCAGCGCCCGCCCGGTGCGCAGGCAGGCCGTAAGCTCGCGCTTGAGTCCGCCGCGGCCCTGAACGTAAAGCGACTGGTAGATCGCTTCGTGAGAGATGCGCATGGTCTCGTCCTCGGGGAAGTCGATCGGGAGCCGGCGGGCGATCTGCTCGGGGCTCCACGCCGTGGCCCACCGCCTGTCTTGGCGCGGCCCGTGCCGGCGACCCTTCCACCGCGTTGCCGGCCCGGGCGCGGCGCGGCCGTCTGAGGCAGTGACCGCACCGGCCAGCCGCTCCTGGACGTACTGTCGCAGCTGGTCGTGCTCGACAAGCTTGCACGGCTTGGGACGGCGGGCCTGGCGGTCAGCGTGCCACTGTGCAACCGACGCCCGGTAGTCCAGGCGCCCGCCCCGGGTGGCAGCGTTGCGCCGCAGCTCGCGGGAGATCGTCGAGGGCGCGCGCCCGAGCCGGCGGGCGATCTCTCTGACGCCCCACTCGCGGGCCCGCAGCAGCGCGATCTCCTCGCGCTCTGCGAACGACAGGTAGCGTCCTGACGGTTCTTCAAGGGTGATCGGCGGCATGCCGCCACCTTCACGGAACCAACGTGGTCCCAGCGGCATCGACACCCCGGCCGCGACAGCGGCCTCCTCACTGGACAGCCCTTTGGCGATCAACTGCCAGAACTGCTGCCGCTCCGCCCGCCGATTGACCGGGGGCCGACCGGGCGACCGCAACGGCGGGCGACCCGCCTTCAGTGCCGCACGAGCCCTTCCCTGAGCCACAACAACCTCCTCGATCGAGGTGTTGCGACGATCAGTTGAATCCGCCTT
>NZ_JBSFJU010000220.1:0-1453 GCF_053598215.1 Kitasatospora sp. NPDC001175
AGCAGCCTCGGCTACCGCAGTCCCGCCGAATACGAGACCGTCCTGGCGGCCTGACCACCACACCAACGGTGTCCGTCAAAGCGGAGCAAGCTCAGGCGAGCAACTGGGAGTACGGCCCCGAGGGACAGGTGGAGTGGACCCGCCGCCCGGGTGGCCGCTGCTGGTCCTGCCACGAGAAGCACCAGCAGCGGCAGGAGGAGGAGCGAGAGGCTAAGGCCCGAGCCCAGCTGGAGGCAGCCCGCGCGGCCAGCGCCGCACTGCGCCCGTGCTGGACGTGCCGAGGCTCGATCGGCGGGAAGGCCGGCTCGAAGCTGGAGCTCACAGAGAAGGCCAGCCCCGACCGGCTGGAGTGCCCGTAGTGCGTCAGCGACCGGGAGGCGGAGGAGCTGGGCCCGCTGGTGCTCCCCACCCCGACCAAGCGCGAGCAGGTCGCCGCCCTGGTCTCCGCCCCGGGTGATCCGTGGTGGGAAGTGCGGGTGCTGCACGCCAAGCTCTACCCGGCGGGGGGCCGTCGGGTGTGACCTGGTGGTGGTGGGTAACCTCCATGCCCACGACGGTGACCTGTTCGGTCAGCAGCCAGTCCCGCATGGCCAGGCGTGGGGCCGCCCGGCAGGGGCCCGGAAGAGTCTGATGTGCGTGCTCGGAGCAACATTTCCGGGTGCCTGGAGTGGACCCCCAGCGTCCTACTGAGCCACGGGCTCGGAACGCGCCAAGGCGAGACGACGTCGGCCAGGCGGCCACCAACCCGATTTTCACCCGGTCAGGGTCTGCCCGTCAGGGCTTCGGACCACTGAGCCGTCCGTGTCCCGCGCCACGGAACCTTGACCGGTTGCCACCGAAGTTCGACCATTGCGGGTTCGTGTCATTGACGGTTGATCGCGCGGGGTAGCGCGTCGGGCGGGCCACTGTCCGATTACCGTCTTCCAGGCACTTCTCGGGCCCTGTGCTGGAGAGTGAGAATGCGGGCATGCGTATTCGGGGGGATGCACAGCCGTGCCCGGGGCCATTCGCGGCCGGGCCGGTCGGGGGGATCGCGGCCGCTGCCGCGGCGTTGCTGATCACGCTCTCAGGTCGCTATGGCTTTCACCGCGACGAGCTGTACTTCCTGCTCGCCGGTCGCCACCCTGCCTGGGGCTATCCGGACCAGCCGCCGCTCACCCCGCTGCTGGCCCGGCTTGAGACGGAGCTCTTCGGCGCCGCCCCGACCGGGGTACGAATCCTGCCCGCGCTGCTCGCCGCGGCCTCGATCACGCTCACCGCGCTGATCGCCCGCGAGCTGGGCGCCGGGCGCGGCGGGCAGGTACTCGCGGCAGGAGCGGCGGCCTGCTCAGGCTACGTGCTGGGCAACGGCCACCTGTTCTCCACCGCGACCTTCGACCTGACCGCCTGGCTGACGATCATCCTGCTGACGCTCCGCCTGTCGCGTACCGGGGAGGCCCGCTGGTGGCCGCTG
>NZ_JBSFJU010000221.1:0-1424 GCF_053598215.1 Kitasatospora sp. NPDC001175
ACGCCTCCCCGCACCGAATCGGATGTCCGTCTACATCCAACCGGTTCAGGCATCGCCACCGCCAACCCGGCGAACCTATGCGGTCACGGCACTAGTAGACCAGTGACGCGTCGACGGCGGCTCGGGCGATCCAGGGCGGCAGGACCTGCTCCTCATCTCGGGGCGCGAGGCCACAGGCACGACACCCCGCGCTGGTTCGGCGCGCCCTGAAATCAGTGCGCCCTTGACGGTCCGCCACCTCGACGCGGCCCGCCGCGCTGGGGATCTGGCCGAACACCCCGTTCGGCGAACTCACCCGGCCCACCCTGATCCTGGCCCTCGCGGACGACCCCAACCACCCAAGCTCCACTGCCGAACAGCTCGCCGACCTACTCCCTGGCGCCGAGTTGCACGTGTCGAGCGACTCTGCGGGCGTGCGTGCCTGGGGCGACCGGGTGGCCAGGTTCCTGGCCTGACAAGTCGTCGTTCCGAGAGACGGGCGCTCGGCAGTCGAACTGTGTTTCTCGGTCGAGTGGTTCTCCGTCGGCCCGGGCATGACGGCAGGTCCTCCTGTCCAGCTCATGGATGTGGAGTCCAAGCGAGCGACAGGAGGTCCTGGTGCCGCAATCTTCCGCGCGGATACTGGTGGATTCCAACTCGGTTGCCCGATCGTGTGATTGCCTCGCTCACCGGTTCGGGAACGCGGGCGACCGTCCGGGCCGGGTTCGGCGCTATCCGTCCGACATGACCGATGCGGAGTGGGCGGTCGCGCGCTGCGATGCCGATGCCACGGTGGTTGGAGGGCCGTGGCGGGCAGCCGGAGGGCTACTGTCACCGGCAGATACTCGATGTGATCCGCTACCTGGTCGCCGGCGGCATCACCTGGCGGGCGATGCCTGCGGACTTCCCCGCCTGGGACCGCGCCCACGGCTTCACGCGTCGCTGACGCGTCAAGGGCCTGCTCGCCCAACTGCACGACCGGCTCCGCGGCCTGACTGCGCTTACGCGGGCCGCCTGAGGCGAGCGCCCGCCCTACAGCCCACCGCGCGAGCGTCCGGGCCGACACCCGGATGACCTCGCCCTCGTCCGCTATGTTCTCGACGACCAGCGCGGAATGTCCCGAAAACACCGTGCCCACAGGCTCGTTGACATCTCACACATAGCGCCAACGAAGAGCATCACCCTTCGTTACCACCGATTACGGAACAGAGCCACTGGCTGCACAGACCCCTCGAGGGCTGGCTTCATGGATCGAGGATTATCGGAACCTGCACAGCACTACGGCACCAAAATTTCAACACGGGAAACGCAGAATGCCCCCTCCCGCTATCCCCGGGAGGGGGCATTCTTTCATCAAAATTTGTTCGGCGGCGTCCTACTCTCCCACAGGGTCCCCCCTGCAGTACCATCGGCGCTGTGAGGCTTAGCTTCCGGGTTCGGAATGT
>NZ_JBSFJU010000222.1:0-1365 GCF_053598215.1 Kitasatospora sp. NPDC001175
GAAGTGGATGATCCTATGCTGTCGAGAAAAGCCTCTAGCGAGTTTCATGGCGGCCCGTACCCCAAACCGACTCAGGTGGTCAGGTAGAGAATACCGAGGCGTTCGGGTGAACTATGGTTAAGGAACTCGGCAAAATGCCCCCGTAACTTCGGGAGAAGGGGGGCCATTCCTGGTGATGGGTCTTGCACTCTGAGCTGGGGGTGGCCGCAGAGACCAGCGAGAAGCGACTGTTTACTAAAAACACAGGTCCGTGCGAAGCCGTAAGGCGATGTATACGGACTGACGCCTGCCCGGTGCTGGAACGTTAAGGGGACCGGTTAGTCTGGATTCGTCCGGGCGAAGCTGAGAACTTAAGCGCCAGTAAACGGCGGTGGTAACTATAACCATCCTAAGGTAGCGAAATTCCTTGTCGGGTAAGTTCCGACCTGCACGAATGGCGTAACGACTTCTCGACTGTCTCAACCATAGGCCCGGTGAAATTGCATTACGAGTAAAGATGCTCGTTTCGCGCAGCAGGACGGAAAGACCCCGGGACCTTTACTATAGCTTGATATTGGTGTTCGGTTCGGCTTGTGTAGGATAGGTGGGAGACTTTGAAGCAGCAACGCCAGTTGTTGTGGAGTCGCCGTTGAAATACCACTCTGGTCGTGCTGGATGTCTAACCTGGGTCCGTGATCCGGATCAGGGACAGTGTCTGGTGGGTAGTTTAACTGGGGCGGTTGCCTCCTAAAGGGTAACGGAGGCGCCCAAAGGTTCCCTCAGCCTGGTTGGCAATCAGGTGTTGAGTGTAAGTGCACAAGGGAGCTTGACTGTGAGACTGACGGGTCGAGCAGGTACGAAAGTAGGGACTAGTGATCCGGCGGTGGCTTGTGGAAGCGCCGTCGCTCAACGGATAAAAGGTACCCCGGGGATAACAGGCTGATCTTCCCCAAGAGTCCATATCGACGGGATGGTTTGGCACCTCGATGTCGGCTCGTCGCATCCTGGGGCTGGAGTAGGTCCCAAGGGTTGGGCTGTTCGCCCATTAAAGCGGTACGCGAGCTGGGTTTAGAACGTCGTGAGACAGTTCGGTCCCTATCCGCTGTGCGCGTAGGAGTGTTGAGAAGGGCTGTCCCTAGTACGAGAGGACCGGGACGGACGAACCTCTGGTGTGCCAGTTGTTCTGCCAAGGGCATGGCTGGTTGGCTACGTTCGGGAGGGATAACCGCTGAAAGCATCTAAGCGGGAAGCCTGCTTCGAGATGAGCACTCCCACCTCCTTGAGAGGGTAAGGCTCCCAGTAGACGACTGGGTTGATAGGCCGGATATGGAAGCCCTGTGAGGGGTGGAGTTGACCGGTACTAATAGGCCGAGGGCTTGTCCTCAG
>NZ_JBSFJU010000223.1:0-1359 GCF_053598215.1 Kitasatospora sp. NPDC001175
TGGCCGACCAGGGCGGATTCGACCTCGGTGGTGGAGATGTTGTGGCCGGAGACGAGCATGACGTCGTCGACGCGGCCGAGCAGCCAGATGTCGCCGTCCTCGTCCTTCTTGGCGCCGTCGCCGGCGAAGTAGCGCCACGCGGCGCCAGCCGCACCGTGTCCGCCGCCGAAGCGGGACCAGTAGGTGTCGATGTAGCGCTGGTCGTCGCCCCAGATGGTGCGGAGCATGGAGGGCCAGGGCTCGGTGAGGACGAGGTAGCCGCCGGAGCCGTTGGGTACCTCGGTGCCGTTGTCGTCGACGACGGTGGCGGCGATGCCGGGCAGGGGGTGCTGGGCGGAGCCGGGCTTGGTCTCGGTGGCGCCGGGCAGGGGGCTGATCATGATGGCGCCGGTCTCGGTCTGCCACCAGGTGTCCACGATGGGGGTCGTGCCCGCGCCGATGTGTTCGCGGTACCAGACCCAGGCCTCCGGGTTGATGGGTTCGCCGACGCTGCCCAGGATGCGCAGGCTGGAGAGGTCGTACTTGGCGGGGATGTCGTCGCCCCACTTCATGAAGGTGCGGATCGCGGTGGGGGCGGTGTAGAGGATGGTGACGCCGTACTTCTGGACGATCTCCCAGAAGCGGCCCTGGTGGGGGGTGTCGGGGGTGCCTTCGTAGATGACCTGGGTGGCGCCGTTGGCCAGGGGGCCGTAGACGATGTAGGAGTGGCCGGTGACCCAGCCGATGTCGGCGGTGCACCAGTAGACGTCGGTGTCCGGCTTGAGGTCGAAGACGGCGTGGTGGGTGTAGCTGGCCTGGGTGAGGTAGCCGCCGGAGGTGTGCAGGATGCCCTTGGGCTTACCGGTAGTGCCGGAGGTGTAGAGGATGAACAGGGGGTGTTCGGCGTCGTGTGCCTGGGGGGTGTGGTCGGTGGGCTGGCGGTCGGTGATCTCGTGCCACCACACGTCGCGGCCTTCGGTGAAGGGGACGTCCTGGCCGGTGCGGCGGACCACCAGGACGTGTTCGACCTGGGGGCACTTGGTGAGGGCGTCGTCGATGGCGGGCTTGAGCGGGGAGGGCTTGCCGCGGCGGTAGCCGCCGTCGGCGGTGATGACCAGTTTGGCGTCGGCGTCCTGGATGCGGGAGGCGACGGCGTCGGCGGAGAAGCCGCCGAAGACGACGGAGTGGGTGGCGCCGATGCGGGCGCAGGCGAGCATCGCGACGACGGCCTCGGGGATCATCGGCAGGTAGACGGCGACTCGGTCGCCTGTGGTGACGCCGAGTTCCAGCAGGGCGTTGGCGGCCTTGGAGACCTCGTCCTTGAGCTGGGCGTAGGTGATGGAGCGGCCGTCGCCGGGTTCGCCTTCGAAGTGGATCGCG
>NZ_JBSFJU010000224.1:0-1316 GCF_053598215.1 Kitasatospora sp. NPDC001175
GTGATTGCCGCCCAAGTGATCAGCGACTCCGCGTGTTGGATGAGCCGTTCGTAGTCTCTGGCGTGTCGGCGGGCGTGCATGATCCAGGCCAGACTCCGCTCGACCACCCAGCGACGAGGCAGGACAACGAACCCGACCGCATTCTTGGGTCGGCTCACGGTCTTCACGGTCAGGTTCAGGTACGCATCGGCTCGACCTCCAACGCGCAGTCGCCGATCGTGAACTGCGCGCGGCTGGTCGTCTCCACCAGCTTCCGCAGCTCGGCCACGATCTCCGCGTACCGCTCGGAGCTGACACAGCCGATCTTGTCTTCGGTCTTCTCGATCTCCTGGGGCATGGGATGTCACCACCAACCCGCGGGCCGGGCACGGCCGTTGGCCGTGCCGGGATGCGGCCCGCTCTCGTCACCGAGAGTCAGTGCGCACACTCACTGATCACAACAAGTCCCTGCGAAATGACTGAAGTTGGGGCAAAGGCGACCGAAGGAACCGTTCGTGGAGCGGTTACTGTGCCTGATCAGCGAACGTTTTCTTTCGCGCCCGCGAGGCCCTCACCACGCACCGCCGCGAGCAGTACACGGCATCCGGGCGCCGGTCCACCCCGACCACCCAGGTGTCCTTGCACACCGGACACTCGGCCCTGCCGGCACCACTCCGCTCGGCCGCCACCCGCTTCCGCAGCCGACGACGCACCCGCCACCACCTGGAACGACACCTCGGCGAGCAGAACTCCGCGTGGGCTCGCGCTCCTGGCCTCAACCGCTCGCGACAGGCCCCGCACCTCCGCACTCCGACCCGCCCAGCTTCCTCGGACATGACGTCAGCGTATGACTCCAGATTACTCAGAGTCAGGGATCAGAAACAGGCACTTAGCCAGGTGCCCAGCGACGTCCCGTCCTCCTTGTGAGCCCTCGGAACCCGTGCGTGGCCCTCTCGCTGGACGAACGCCGCCAGCGCCGCCAGGCCCTGCGCGAACCGGTCCGCCCGCGACACCTTCGGCTTCGCCGCGGCAGCCGCCCGCGCGGCCGCCAGCTCGACGTCCTCGGTGATGCCGAGCGCCGCGAGCAGGTCCCGCTGCTCCTGGTCGAGCTCGGCCCAGCCGGCTCGCTGCGCCCGGACCCATCGGCCGAGCTGCTCGCCCTCGAACGCGGTCTCCGCCGGCAGCTGCGCTCAGTCGACGCGGCCGTCGGACTCCAGCCACCACTGCCGCGCGACGGCGTAGGTGAGCTTGCTCCGCTTTGACGGACACCGTTGGTGTGGTGGTCAGGCCGCCAGGACGGTCTCGTATTCGGCGGGACTGCGGTAGCCGAGGCTGCT
>NZ_JBSFJU010000225.1:0-1296 GCF_053598215.1 Kitasatospora sp. NPDC001175
GCGGCGCCAGGCGCTCCCACTGGGCATCCGTCAGATCACTCCTACACCCCATAGTCGTATCAACGACTCAACTGATCGCCAGGACACTGCCTAGTGCAGCGGGGCCCTGCCAAAGACCGGAGCGCGCCACAGGACGCGACCAGAAGTCGGGTGGAACAGCCTTCGGGGTCCAACCACAGCCGTGAAACCGGAACAAGGGAACGCCGCGTACCGGCAGTGAGTTGGCCACCGATGAGTTGGCCACCGATGAGTTGGCCACCGACGAACCGGAGAGGAAGGAGCGTCGCACGAAGAGGCGAGGGACCCCTTGTCACCATCGCGATGCGGTGACGGTCAGGCTTCCTGGCCGGTGGCGGCGAGGACGATCTCACGGACGGTGACGTTCTGCGGCTGGCGGTAGGCGTAGGCGATGGCCTCGGCCACGACCTGCGGGTCCAGGGCACCGCCGGCGGACTTCTTCCAGGCCTCGTAGTCCTGCTTGATCTGCTCGTCGCTGGTGTGGGAGAGCAGTTCGGTCTCCACGGCGCCGGGAGCGATGGTGACCACACGGACGCCGCGGGAGGCGACCTCCTCACGCAGGTTCTCCGACATGGCGTGGACGGCGAACTTGGTTCCGACGTAGGCGGTGTGGTTCGGGAAGGTCTTGCGGCCGGCGATGGAGCTGACGTTGATGATCGTGCCGATGCCACGGGCGAGCATGCCGGGAAGGACGGCGCGAATGCCGTACAGCACACCCTTGATGTTCAGGTCGATCATTCGGTCCCACTCCTCGGCGCCCTGGTCCGCGATCCGGCCCAGGAGCATGGCCCCGGCGTTGTTGACGATCGCGTCCACCGGCCCGAACCGCTCCTCGGCCTCGCGCACGGCGGCCTCGACCGCGTCCCGGTCGGTGACGTCGACCTTGCGGCACAGGGTGTCGGGCAGCCCGAGCTCCTCCAGCTTCTCCAGCCGCCGGGCGAGGAGCAGCAGCGGGTGTCCCTGGGCGGACAGGAGGCGGGCGGTGGCCGCGCCGATGCCGGAGCTGGCGCCGGTGATGATGATCAGGGGCTTGGACATGGTGATCCCTCTCAAGTGGGTGCCTGGTTGCGTGCCGGTATCCAGGACACCACCGGACGGAGGGGGCACACACCGGCAGCGGGGGGAGGGTGTACAGGGGGTTCGCCAGACCCCCCTTTCACCGCGCAGCAGTGGTGCACGCCGCCCTAGCCCCGTACTTCGCAGGTCACCGTTTCAGGTCTGTGGCCAGCGGGTTCGGGTGACTTCGATGCCGAGGAGTTCGAGGAGGTGGAGTTGGAC
>NZ_JBSFJU010000226.1:0-1278 GCF_053598215.1 Kitasatospora sp. NPDC001175
GACGGACTGGTGGCCACCTCGATCGCCTGGGGTGCCTGGGCCGAGGCCGGTCTGGCCACCGACGACGTGGTCGCCGAGCGACTGCGCCGCGACGGCGTACCCGGCATGGCACCCGGTCTGGCGATCACTGCGATGCAGCAGGCCCTGGACGGCGGCGACACCGCACTGACGATCGCCGACATCGTTTGGGAGCGGCTCGCCGCGGAGTTCCACGCCATCCGGCCGAGTGCTCTCTTCGGCGAGATCCCGGAGGTCGTGCGCTTCCAGGCCACTGCCGAGGCACCGTCCGATGACTCGAAGACGGCGGCCGGCTCCTCGCTGGCCCAGCGTCTGGTGGGTCTCTCGGAGGTCGAGCGTGGCCGTGCGCTGCTGGAGCTGGTGCGGGTGCAGGTCGCGGCCGTGCTCGGTTACGCGGGTTCGGACGCGGTCGAGGCGGGTCGGGCCTTCAAGGAGCTCGGGTTCGACTCGCTGACCGCGGTCGATCTGCGCAACCGCCTGAACGCCGCCACCGGTCTTCGTCTCCCGGCGACGCTGGTCTTCGACTACCCGTCGGCGACCGCGCTGGCGGAGCACCTGCGGTCCGAACTGCTGGGCCAGGAGCCGGAGTCGGCCGCGCCGGTGACGGTGCTGGCCGCTGCCGACGACGAGCCGATCGCGATCGTCGCGATGAGCTGCCGCTTCCCCGGCGGCGTCCGCTCGCCCGAGGAGCTGTGGCAGCTGCTCATGGCCGGCCAAGACGCGGTCGTCGACTTCCCGACCGACCGCGGCTGGGACCTGGACGGCCTCTTCGACCCGGACCCGGACCAGCTCGGCAAGATCTACACCCGCAAGGGTTCCTTCCTGCAGGACGCGACCCGCTTCGACTCCGCCTTCTTCGGCATCAGCCCGCGTGAGGCGACCGCCATGGACCCGCAGCAGCGCCTGCTGCTGGAGACCTCCTGGGAGGTCTTCGAGCGGGCCGGCATCGACCCGGCCTCGCTGCGCGGCAGCCAGTCGGGCGTCTTCATCGGCACCAACGGCCAGGACTACATCTCGCTCCTGACCGAGGGCCAGGAAGGGGCCGAGGGTCACCGTCTGACGGGTACGGCCACGAGTGTCGTCTCCGGTCGCCTCTCCTACACGTTCGGTCTTGAGGGTCCGGCGGTGTCGGTGGACACGGCGTGCTCGGCGTCGTTGGTGGCGTTGCACCTGGCGGTGCAGGCGCTGCGGGGCGGTGAGTGCGATCTGGCGCTGGCCGGTGGTGTGACGGTGATGTCGACGCCGGATCTGTTCGTGGAG
>NZ_JBSFJU010000227.1:0-1272 GCF_053598215.1 Kitasatospora sp. NPDC001175
GACGGACTGGTGGCCACCTCGATCGCCTGGGGTGCCTGGGCCGAGGCCGGTCTGGCCACCGACGACGTGGTCGCCGAGCGACTGCGCCGCGACGGTGTCGTCGGTATGGCACCCGGTCTGGCGATCAGCGCGATGCAGCAGGCCCTGGACAGCGGCGACACCGCACTGACGATCGCCGACGTGGACTGGGACCGGGTGGCGGCCGAGACCGCCGCCGTCCGCCGGAGCAGCCTCTTCGACGAGATCCCCGAGGCGCGCAAGGTCATGGAGACGGCGCTCGCACCGTCGGAGAGCACTGCCGGCGAGTCGTCGCTGACGCAGCGACTGATGGCTCTGCCGGAGGTCGAGCGTGGCCGTGCGCTGCTGGAGCTGGTGCGGGTGCAGGTCGCGGCCGTGCTCGGTTACGCGGGTTCGGACGCGGTCGAGGCGGGTCGGGCCTTCAAGGAGCTCGGGTTCGACTCGCTGACCGCGGTCGATCTGCGCAACCGTCTGAACGCGGCGACGGGTCTTCGTCTGCCGGCGACGCTGGTCTTCGACTACCCGTCGGCGACCGCGCTGGCGGAGCACCTGCGGTCCGAACTGCTGGGCCAGGAGCCGGAGTCGGCCGCGCCGGTGGCGGTGGTGGCCGCTGCCGACGACGAGCCGATCGCGATCGTCGCGATGAGCTGCCGCTTCCCCGGCGGGGTCACCACCCCCGAGGAGCTGTGGCAGCTGCTGGTCCGGGGCGGTGACGCCATCGCCGAGTTCCCGACCGACCGCGGCTGGGACCTCGACGGCCTCTACCACCCGGACCCGGACCACCAGGGCACCACGTACGCCCGTGAGGGTGGCTTCCTGGACGAGGTCACCAGGTTCGACCCGGCCTTCTTCGGCATCTCGCCGCGCGAGGCCCTGTCGATGGACCCGCAGCAGCGTCTGCTGCTGGAGACCTCGTGGGAGGTCTTCGAGCGGGCCGGCATCGACCCGGTCTCGCTGCGCGGCAGCCAGTCGGGCGTCTTCGTCGGCACCAACGGCCAGGACTACGCCAACCTGCTGGTGGACGGCCTGGAGGGCGTCGAGGGTCACCGTCTGACGGGTACGGCCACGAGTGTCGTCTCCGGCCGCCTCTCCTACACGTTCGGTCTTGAGGGTCCGGCGGTGTCGGTGGACACGGCGTGTTCGGCGTCGTTGGTGGCGCTGCACCTGGCGGTGCAGGCGCTGCGGGGCGGTGAGTGCGATCTGGCGCTGGCCGGTGGTGTGACGGTGATGTCGACGCCGGATCTGTTCGTGGAG
>NZ_JBSFJU010000228.1:0-1272 GCF_053598215.1 Kitasatospora sp. NPDC001175
GTCGCGGTTCCAGCGGGCCAGGTCGCCGGTGCGGTACATCCGGGAGCCCGGCTCGCCGAACGGGTCGGCCAGGAAGCGCTCGGCGGTGAGGCCCGGCCGGCCGAGGTAGCCGCGCGCCACTCCGGTGCCCGCGACGTAGAGCTCGCCGGGAACCCCCACCGGCACCGGCCGCAGCCCGGGGCCGAGCACGTACACCCGGGTGTTGGCCAGCGGCCGGCCGACCGGCAGCACACCGCCGGCCGCTTCGCTGCCCGGCTCGATCCGGTACTCGGCGCAGCTGACGGTGGTCTCGGTCGGGCCGTAGACGTTGCGGACGGTCACCGCCGGGTGCGAGTTCCGCCAGGTCCGCAGCCGCTCGCCGGAGAGCGCCTCACCGGCGAGCAGCAGGTCGCCCGTCGGCGAGGCACCCTCGGGAAGGGCCTCCAGCAGCGCCAGGTGGCTCGGGGTGCCCTTCAGCAGGGTGGGGGCGGTGTCCGACGGCAGGCTCTCGTCGAGGTCGCCGATCCGCACACAGCCGCCGACGGTCAGCGGGGTGAACAGGGCCGTGACCGTCATGTCGAAGGACACGGACGAGTGGAGCAGCACGGATCCCCGCGCACTCGGGTAGCTGCGGCCGGCCCACTCCAGGTAGTCCACCAGCGAGTGCTGTTCGACCAGGACGCCCTTCGGCCGTCCGGTGGAGCCGGAGGTGTAGATGACGTAGGCGGGGTGGTGCGGCCGCAGCGGGCGCACCCGGTCGTGGTCCGCCGGGTCGGCGTCGACGGGCTCGACCTCCCCGACGAGCAGCCGGGGCAACGGCCCGGACTCCTCGCCGCAGTCCACGCCGCCGCCGGTCAGCAGCAGCGCGGGTGAGGCGTCGCGCAGCATGAAGGCGATGCGCTCCGCCGGGTAGTCCGGGTCCACGGGAAGGTAGGCGGCCCCGGCCTTCAGGACACCGAGCAGTGCGCCGAGCAGCCGGGCGGACCGCGGTACCGCCACCGCCACCAGGTCCTCGGGACCCACGCCCGCCTCGATCAGTCGGTACGCGACGCCGTTGGCGAGCGTGTTCAGCTCGGCGTAGCTCAGGGCGAGGTCGCCGTCGAGTACGGCGGTGGCCTCGGGGGTGCGGGCGGCCTGGGCCTCGAACAGGGCGGGGAGGCAGGTGTGTTCGGGGCTGGTGGCGGTGTTGTTCCAGTCCAGCAGGATCTGCTGCCGCTCGTGGTGGTCGAGCAGGTCGATGCGGCTGATCCGGCGGTCGGGGTCGGCGACCAGTGCGCGCAGTACCCGCTCCAG
>NZ_JBSFJU010000229.1:0-1264 GCF_053598215.1 Kitasatospora sp. NPDC001175
GGCGGATTCGCATGATCGTCGCAACGCTGCTGGTGTTCATCCTGCCAGAGCGGCGCTGAACGCCTCGGCTGGCGTGCGCCAGCCCAGTGTTTTGCGGGGCCGGTTGTTCAATCGTTCCTCGATGGCCTGCAGGTCGGCGACCGAGTGGACGGACAGGTCGGTGCGCTTGGGCAGGTACTGCCGCAGCAGCCCATTTGTGTTCTCGTTGGTGCCGCGCTGCCAGGGGCTGGCTGGGTGGGCGAGGAACAGGCCGTCGCGGAACCAGGGCGCCAGTTGGTCGTGGCAGGCCATCTCCGAGCCCTGGTCCCAGGTGAGTGTCAGCCGCGCGGTGTCCGGAACCGTCTGCAGGACCTGTATGAGTCCGTCACGTACCTTCTCCGCGCTGTGCCCGTCCGGCAGTGCCACCAGTCGGACGTAGCGGCTGGTGCGGTCCACCAGGGTGGCGATGGCCGACCGGTTCCTCTGGCCGACGATCAGGTCTCCTTCCCAGTCCCCGACACGCTCACGGCGTTCGACGGCCGGCGGGCGGTGGTCGATGAGCACAGCCGGCGCGGCGAACCGCGTACTGCGCTGGTCCGCCCGCCGACGACGCTTGCGCAGGGGCCGTCCGGTCCTCAGCTTCTTGGTCAACTCCCGGCTCAGGCCGCCCTTTCCACCTTGGTAGAGGGCTCGGTAGATGCTCTCGTGACACAGATGCCGTTCCGGCCGGTCGGGCCAGATGACGCGAAGGTGCGCGGCGATCTGCTCCGGGCTCCACTCCAGGTCGAGCTTGGCCTGAACTTCCGCGCGGAGCTCCGTGTCGTGCCACAGCTTCCCGCTCCGTGACCGCTTCGTCCGATTCCGGGCACGGTCATGGGCCAGGTCGCCGTCGTAGATGCCGCGGTCATGCGGGAGGGTGTTGCGGCGTAGTTCCCGGCTGACGGTCGACGGTGCCCTGCCCAGCCGCGTCGCGATCTCCCTTATACCCAGGCCGCGTTCGCGAAGTGTCGCGATCCGCTGGCGCTCCAGTAGGGACAGGTAGCGACCCGACCGGGACGCCTCGGGCAGCCGCTCCGGAGGAAGGCCGCCGTTCTCCGCCCGCCACCGGTAGCCGGTCTTACGACCGATCCCGAGCTCCCTGCACGCCTCGACCGTTCCCACCCCGGACTGCAGCAAGCGCCAGTACTCCGACTCAAGATCGAGCCTGCGCTTACGTCCACGCCTTGCCATCAACACGCCCATCATGATCAAGGGGTGTTGCGACAAACGCTAGAACCCGCCGACC
>NZ_JBSFJU010000230.1:0-1215 GCF_053598215.1 Kitasatospora sp. NPDC001175
GGGTCACGCCGCCAGTGGAAGACAGCCAGGCGTTCTCCAGAGCCATCGCCCAGCGCAAGGTCAGTTTATGGACCGCTGTCCGTGCCTGACCTTCGGTCAGGCCGGTCCGGCTCCGCCGGACCTGGCGGAGCCTCCGCTTCGCTCCGGCCCCGCACGGCCCGCTTCGCTTCGCTACGCTGGCCCGATGGCTGAGCCAGGCTCACGAGTGCGGGCCTTGGGGGAGCCCGGGTCACTACAGGCTGACTAGCGGGAGGGTGGCCCGGCCGGGGGTGCACCAGCTGACGCCCTGTGTAGGGTCAGGGATCCCGGCCCACCTCCTGTATCAGTTTGAGGCTGCGAGGAGATCCCGCTGCATCGGCTGTGTGGATCCGGCCTTGACTGGGAATTCCTGGGGCCTACTGAATTCGAGCCGAGCCCTTCTCGGGGCCCGGCTCGAAACTCGGGTGAGAGTGTATCAGAAACCGCTTTCAGGAAATCCTGCCGCAGCCCCCATGCCGATCGCCGGGCGCTCCACCACCACCACCACCACCCCATGCCGGACAACAAAATCCGGGATTCCCCTTCGGAATTCCCTGGCCGATTCCCTGCCCGCTTTCCCCGCGCCTCCGACGCCCGCCGTCCGGGCGCAGCACGGCTTCACTCGGGCGTCGGCCGGTAGGGCTTGCGGTCAGTACTCACGGTACGCGCAGTGCCATCCGTATGCTCTGATCAGCGGTTCTGCTGCGCTGCCGCCTCGGCCTCGGTTCACATGAGCCGTCAGACACCACAGTGGCCCCACCGGAATGCATCCGGTGGGGCCACTGTAAGAGGTCCGTCGCGCCTGGCAGGAGCGTATGGCGGTCGCTACTTTCGCTAGTAAACCGCACTGGGCCTTGATGCAACCCGGAGCCGTTCAGTTGCGCCGATCGAGAGAACCTCGGAGAGGTCGAGGTGAGTTTACCGGGGACGTCTGGCGGCTTCTTCGTTCCATATCGAGATCTCGTGCCCCTCGCCATACTGCTCGATGACGATTGCTCGGGCTTCGCTCGACGACGAAGCCATCAGCCGCAATTGAATTTCTGGTTGGCCAGCGATCCGAATAAAGCCGACGTACTCGCGCTTCGGCTCTCCTAGCTCGGCGTTCTCGGCGACTGCGGCCATGTAGTCCTCGTGC
Organism: Kitasatospora sp. NPDC001175; assembly: GCF_053598215.1. Taxonomy (NCBI): domain Bacteria; kingdom Bacillati; phylum Actinomycetota; class Actinomycetes; order Kitasatosporales; family Streptomycetaceae; genus Kitasatospora; species Kitasatospora sp. NPDC001175. The sequence goes on from NZ_JBSFJU010000230.1 coordinate 1,154, forward strand.
GGCAGACTATCGTCTTCCATAGGTCCATCCTTCCGTGCGATGTGTCAGTCCCGGCAGAACTC
>NZ_JBSFJU010000231.1:0-1200 GCF_053598215.1 Kitasatospora sp. NPDC001175
AGGGCCTCACCAACCAGACCGGCCTGTAACCCCCAAGCCCCAAACACCAACCGAAGCCCCCGGGCAACACCACCACCACACCGCCCGGGGGCTTCAGCAGAGCGTGTGGGTGTCAGTGAACGGTGCATCATCCTGTGGCATTGCTGAAACGACCACACCACCCACGACCTCACACTTCACCGGCGGAGCCGAGAGAACCTGACGCCGACAAGTCTGACCTCTCCTCCGCTACGAAGCCGCGTGGCTGCACGCCGTCACGCGGCTCGTCGGTACACCCGAAACCGGAACACTCCGCAGGCGCGTCAACACTTATTGGAATCAACGGCAGCGCCGTCCCGACGAAGGACTCGGGCGCTCTCGGGGCGGCCTGACCTGCAAAATCCATCTCGCTGGGAAAGGCGATCGCCAGCCGCTGGCCTTCCTGGTCACGCCCGGCCAGTGGGGCGACAGCCCACAACTGACTCCCGTCCTCGAACGCGTCCGCGTCAAGCGTGCCGGGGCGCCCGTCGCACACTCGGCCGGACCATGTGGGTGGTGACAAGGCCTACAGCTCGCGTCTCAACCGTCGCTACCTGCGCAGACGTCAGATCAAGTATCCAATCCGGGAACCGAGGGACCAAAGGGCCAACCGCCGCGCCGCGGCAGCCGGGGCGGAAGGCCCGCTGGCTTCGACAAGGAGATGTACAAACGGCGCAACGAAGTCGAGCGCACGATAAACCGGCCCAAGGGTTCCAGAGCGGTGGCCAAGCGATATGGCGCGCCTACGTCTTCCACGGCACCGTCACCGTAGCCTCGATCCGTCTCTGGCTCGGGCCGTGACCAGCGGTTTCCGTCTCAGTCTGCTTCCACTGCGTCGGCCCGCCGCCTCAGGTCTGCCGCGATGTCGTCCCAGTCCGGTCCGTACAGCCCGAAGCTCTCCGCGGCCTGCGCCGGATCGTCCGGCCGCTGCAGGAGCGCCAACCGGTACGCCAGGTTGCCAACCCAGACCGGCAGGTAGCCGTTGACCCGGGACGGAGGGACTTGCACAAGATCGCTGGCACGCCCCGTCCTGATGGGTGGCCGGGCGGGGTGGCTCCGGCGGATGGTTCTGGTGGTTGGGCAGGGGGAAGCCCCCGGGCGGTGTGGTGGTGGTGTTGCCCGGGGGCTTCGGTTGGTGTTTGGGGCTTGGGGGTTACAGGCCGGTCTGGTTGGTGAGGCCCT
>NZ_JBSFJU010000232.1:0-1194 GCF_053598215.1 Kitasatospora sp. NPDC001175
TGAGCTTGCTCCGCTTTGACGGACACCGTTGGTGTGGTGGTCAGGCCGCCAGGACGGTCTCGTATTCGGCGGGACTGCGGTAGCCGAGGCTGCTGTGCAGCCTGCGTATGTTGTACCAGGCTTCGATCCACTCGAAGATCGCGGTCCGTGCTGCGGCCCGGCTGGGCCAGGGGCGGTCGCCGAGCAGCTCCCGTTTGAGAGTGGCGAAGAAGGACTCGGCGAGTGCGTTGTCCCAGCACTGGCCGGTGCGGCCGACCGACAGCCGAACTCCGAACTCGGTTGCCAGGTCGGCGAATTCACGGCTGGTGTACTGACAGCCGCGATCGGAGTGGAAGATCACCGGCCCGGTCGGGCGGCGGGTGTGGCAGGCGGCCCGCAGGGCGTCGGCGACCAGTTCGGTGCGCAGGTGGTCGGCGGTGGTCCAGCCGACGACGCGGCGGGAGGCGATGTCGATGACGGTGGCCAGGTAGAGCCAGCCCTCCTCGGTGGGGATGTAGGTGATGTCGCCGCACCAGCGCGCATCGAGGGTGGTCGGGTGGGGCCGGAAGTCGCGCAGGACCAGGTCCGGCCGGGTGGCGGCGCGGGGGTCGGGGATCGTGGTGCGCTGGCGCCGTCTTCGGTGCCGGCCCTCGAGGCCGGCCTGGCGCATCAGGCGTGCGACCCTTCGCCGGCCGCACCGGTCGCCGTCGCGGTGCAGGGCGGCGTGGACGCGCGGAGCTCCATAGGTGCCGCGCGAGGTCGCGTGGACTTGGGTGATCTTCTCGGTCAGCTCCGCGTCGCGGACCGCGCGGGGGCCGGGGGTGGCGGTTCGGCGGGCGTAGAAGGCGGCTCGGGAGACCTGGAGCAGTTCACACGCCCGTTTGACGTTGTGGCCTGCCTGCTTCTCCGCCTCGATGAACGGGTGCACCGTCATCGGGTCTCCGTCGCGAAGAAAGCCGTCGCACGCTTGAGGATGTCCACGTCCTCGCGCAAGCGGCGGTTCTCCCGCCGCAGCCTGGCCAGTTCCTCGCGCTCGTCGCTGGTCAGGCCGTCTCGCTCGCCGGCGTCGACCTGGGCCTGCTTCACCCAGTCGCGCACCGCGGTCTCGGTCAGGTCGAAGTCCTTGGCGACCTGACCGACCGAGCGGTCACCGCGCCGGCACAGCTCGACGATCTCGGCCTTGAACTCCGACGTGAACGAGCGGCGAGGGCGCGG
>NZ_JBSFJU010000233.1:0-1170 GCF_053598215.1 Kitasatospora sp. NPDC001175
CCGAACCCGGAAGCTAAGCCTCACAGCGCCGATGGTACTGCAGGGGGGACCCTGTGGGAGAGTAGGACGCCGCCGAACAAATTTTGATGACAGAAAGCCCCTCCCGGAAACGGGAGGGGCTTTCTGCATTTCTGCGTTAATCTCTGCGAATGCAGAACCTGACCCTTACGTGGCAGACCGCCGGCGGTGCGTCGGTGGTCCTGCTCGGAGCGGCGTATGCGGTCAAGCGCGCCACTCGTTCCGGAGCGGCCACACGTGCCGGTGGTACGGCCGCGCTACTGCGGGAGGCCGGCATTCTGCTGGGGCTCTTCGCACTCTGGCAACTGGTCGGCCATCTCTCGGTGTTGAGCACGGATCATGCGCTGGACCGGGCGGAGTGGATCCACCGGACGGAGCTTGGGCTGGGGTTCCCGGACGAGGCGGCCTGGCAGCGTGCGGTCGAGCCGTATTCCTGGCTGGTCACAGGAGCCAACTACTACTACGCGACCATGCACTTCGGTGTGATGCTGGTGCTGCTGCTCTGGCTCTTTCTGCGGCACCGGGACCGCTACCACTGGGTGCGGACCACGGTGGTGCTGACCACGGCGGCCTGTCTGCTGATCCAGTTCATCCCGGTCGCCCCGCCCCGCATGCTGCCGGAGAGCGGGTTCGCGGACCTGGCGGCGCAGTACGGGCAGTCGGTGTACGGCGGCAGGGTGGGCGGGGTGGTGCCGGATCAGCTGTCCGCGATGCCCTCGGTCCATGTGGCGTGGTGCGTGATCGTGGCGGTGGCCGTCGTACGGGTCGCGCGTCGTCCGTGGCGGTGGCTGGTGGTGCTGCATCCGCTGGTCACGGTCTTCGTCGTGGTGGTGACGGCGAACCACTTCTGGGCGGACGGGCTGGTAGCGGTGGTGCTGCTGTTGGTGGTGTACCTGGTGCAGTACGCCGTCAGCGGCTGGCGGGCGGATTCCGAAGGGCCGACACCCGCCGCCGTGCAGCCGGAAGACCGGCCCGAGGAGCGGTCGTCCGTGAGCAGGTCCTGAGCACCAGCTCCAGAACGCCAGGCCCTGGGCTGCGGGAGTCGGAGCGCACGGCCGGGAGGGGTGGGCCGGTGCTCTCCGGAGAGCCAACTCGCCCGGGGTGAACCGAAGATGAGGTATCGCATGCCCATGTCTCGACGTAGTGCGGCCG
>NZ_JBSFJU010000234.1:0-1167 GCF_053598215.1 Kitasatospora sp. NPDC001175
GAAGCCCCCGGGCGGTGTGGTGGTGGTGTTGCCCGGGGGCTTCGGTTGGTGTTTGGGGCTTGGGGGTTACAGGCCGGTCTGGTTGGTGAGGCCCTGTTCGGCCCACTTGTTGTCGTTGTTGTAGTCGACGGTTTCGATGAGGTCGCGGTCGTTGGGCTTCTGGGTGAAGACGTGGATGCCGCCGGTGGAGTCGACGGTCGCGGCGGCCGAACCGGTCATGGCGTAGGTGTAGTTGGCGCGGAAGTTGAGGATTTCCTCGGCCCAGGTGTTGTCGCCCTTGTAGTCGACGGTCTCCATCAGCTGTCCGTCGTCGGCCTTGCGGGTGAAGACGTGGATTCCGCCGTTGTTGTCGACGACCGCGGCGGGTGAGTCACTCATCGGGTAGGTGTAGCCGGCCCGGTTGGAGAGGTTCTGTTCGGCCCAGGTGTTGTCGTTCTTGTAGTCGACGGTCTCCAGGAGTCCGCCGTCGTTGGCCTTGTGGGTGTAGACGTGGATTCCGCCGTTCTTGTCGACCACCGCGGCGGGTGAGTCACTCATCGCGTAGGTGTAACCCGCCCGGTTGGACAGGCTTTCCTCGGCCCAGGTGTTGTCGTTCTTGTAGTCGACGGTCTCCAGGAGTCCGCCGTCGTCGGCCTTGCGGGTGAAGACGTGGATGCCACCGGCCTTGTCGACCACCGCGGCGGGTGAGTCACTCATCGCGTAGGTGTAACCCGCCCGGTTGGACAGGCTTTCCTCGGCCCAGGTGTTGTCGCCCTTGTAGTCGACGGTCTCCAGGAGTCCGCCGTCGTCGGCCTTGCGGGTGAAGACGTGGATGCCACCGGCCTTGTCGACCACCGCGGCGGGTGAGTCACTCATCGCGTAGGTGTAACCCGCCCGGTTGGACAGGCTTTCCTCGGCCCAGGTGTTGTCGCCCTTGTAGTCGACGGTCTCCAGGAGTCCGCCGTCGTCGGCCTTGCGGGTGAAGACGTGGATACCGCCGTTGTTGTCGACCACGGCTGCGGGGGCACCGGCCTGGACGTAGTCGTACCCGGCCTTGGTGTTGAGGTCCTGGGCCGCCCACTTGCCGCCCTTGGGGCGGTAGGAGTCGGTGAGGTGGCCGTCGCTCTGGTTGATACGGAAGACGTGGACGGTGCCGGCCTTGTCGGTGACCGCGGAACCGGTGAACAG
>NZ_JBSFJU010000235.1:0-1128 GCF_053598215.1 Kitasatospora sp. NPDC001175
GCGCCTCTCACGGACTGGGCGTCATGAGGTGTCATCAGGCGTCATGCATGGCGGACGAGGTAGGCCCTGACCTGCGGGATTCGGACTGGTGAACGTCGGCCGGACACCCTTTCGACCGCTGGGGGTCAAGGGGTCGCAGGTTCAAATCCTGTCGTCCCGACAGTGAAGTCGGTTGTAAGAGCGGGCACTTGGGAAACCAAGGGCCCGCTCTTACTGGTTTCCGGGGCCTGTTTTTGGTCCCGGGTGGTCCCAAAATGGTCCCCAGGTTTGGCCGCAGATGCGTCGCCACCCGTTGCTCCAGTGGCTGGTGTGTGGATTGTTCTTCGATCTCAAGGTGAAGTGCGAGATCTCCTGCCGTTTTGCTGGAGCGAGGCGTGGTGGCGCACTTGACCTTCGGTCAAGTGCGCCGACCGCGGGTCAAGTGGGTCAAACTGGTTCATATCGGGGCATTTCTAAGGCCTTTCTGGCGCCTACTGCTTGCCGTGGTGTGACTCGGGCAGCATCGGAGCGGCTTGGGAGCGGCCATTTCGAGGCGATGGCAGTTACGGCGTGTTACCAGCGGCGGGTGATCTGGCCGTCGCGTTGGAGCTTCTCGAGGTGATGAGTGAGGGCTTGGCCGGCCTCCAGGATCCGGAGCACGTCGGGGTGGAAGTAGCGCTGGGTGGTGGTGATGAGCCGGTGGCCTGCGATTTCCTTGAGGATGTGCGGAAGGACGCTGGCGTCGGCCATCCAGGTCAGGCCGGTGTGGCGCAGGTCGTGGCGGCGCAGGTGTTCGTAGCCGAGGTCCCGGGTGACGTCGTCCCAGTGGGTGGCGTCACGCAGGACTGCGGTGCTGATGCGACCGCCGCGCGGGCCGGTGTAGAGGCGGGCGTCCGGGTCGCCTCGCGTCGCTTGGAGCCGCCTGATGATGAGTGGGCGCAACGGTTCGATGATCGGGATGAGGCGGGCGACCCTACCCTTGGTGTGCTTGTCGACCAGGCCGCCGGGAGCGGGGGTGGTCTGTCGGCGGCAGGTTAGGAGCCACTTGTCGGTATTGGGCTTGATTCGCTTTGACGGACACCCCTGATCAGGGGCTTCGGTCCCGGTAAGGATGATGTCCATCATGGAGAGCATGGGGAAGAAGCCGCG
>NZ_JBSFJU010000236.1:0-1104 GCF_053598215.1 Kitasatospora sp. NPDC001175
ACCTCCGGCGCCAGCCGGATCTTCGAGGGCGGCGAGGTCAACCAGACCGTCGTCGAGATGGAACGCGGTTTCCTCTTCCTGATGGCCGTCAGCGACGGCTCCGCGCTCGCGGTCCTCGCCTCACCCGACTCCGACATCGGTCTGGTCGGCTACGAGATGGCCCTCCTCGTCGACCGTGCCGGGGCCGTCCTCACCCCCGCACTCCGCGCGGAACTCCAGGGCAGTCTCCTGCACTGACGGTTCGTCGGATACCTTCTCGGTATTCGAAAGACCTCCGGCCCGTCCCGGGACCGTGTCAATCACGGTCCCGGGACCGGGCGTTGTACGGCTTTCGCACCACCTGCTCGGCCCCTGCGGCTGAGCTCGCACCGCACCGCCGCACCAAGTGAGGAGAGGAACCGTGACCCCGCCCGATGACCGCAGCGGTCAGTATGGCGTTCCGTACCCCGGCACCGGCCATGACGCTTTCGGGGCGCCCGGTGTCGGCCACGGTCGACACCCCGACCCCGCGGGCCAGCCGCACCCCGGCCAACTCGGCTACCAGCAGCAGTTGATGGACCATCAACAGCCGCCTCCCCAGCCGTACGGCCACCAGGTCTACGACCAGCCGCAGTTCGCCCAGCGCGGGCCCGGCCAGCCGGCCTACCCGGGCCCGGCGGACTTCCCCGAACAGGCCGAGGAGCTCGGCTACGCCGAGGAGTTGGACGACGACGACTCGGGACCGCTGATCCGGCCGTTCGCGATGACCGGCGGCCGCACCAGGCCACGGTACGAACTGGCGCTGGAGGCACTGGTCTCCGCCAGCGTCGCCCCCGAACGCCTGGCCACGATGCTGCCCGAGCACCAGCGGATCTGCACCCTCTGCACCGAGGTGAAGTCCGTGGCCGAGGTCTCCGCACTGCTGTCCATCCCCCTGGGGGTGGCCCGGATCCTCGTGGCCGACCTGGCCGAGGCAGGCTTAGTAGCCATCCACCAGCCCGCTGCCGGCGGTGAATCCGGCAACCAGCCCGACGTCACGCTGCTCGAAAGGGTCCTCAGTGGACTTCGCAAGCTCTAACGCGGCCGCTCCCAGCCGCGCCACCACCTCCGCGAAGATCGTCGTCG
>NZ_JBSFJU010000237.1:0-1097 GCF_053598215.1 Kitasatospora sp. NPDC001175
ACCCCGCTGGAACAACCCATCGGCGGGGCCCACGATCACGAAGCATCATCAGGGGTTCACTCACGTTCACCCGTCCGGTCTTCCCCTTGCCTGTAGCCCCCGGATGGAGCAGGGGCCCTTGGGCTTCTCCTCCGAGCTTCACACCCCGCCGTTACCGGCGACGCATGTCGAAGTGGGGACGGGCCCTGAGCACTGGCCCGGAACTACGCTGTCGACATCAAGTCGATCCTCCTGTCAGGTAATTCACTCAATCTCGTGCGACTTCGTGTCGCACCCCACCGCTCATGGTAGAGGGCCAGCAGATCTTCGGCCGGGTGGCGGCGCACATCGGTCAGCGTGGTCGCCAGCCGGTACTCGCCCCGATGGGTGCTGCCGTCCGCGCAGGTGACGGTGACGGTCGCGGTGATGACGCGGACCGGGACCCCGGCGATGACCGACGGGAAGGAACCGTCGGCCGGGATCCGCAGCACGGCGGGCCTGCGCGAGGAGCAGATTCGCAGTAGCAGCGCAGCCCGTGAGGCGTGCACGGCACGGATGAAGGCGTTCGCGTCGAAGCCGCGGTCGGCGAGCACCAGCATGTCCTGCCGCAGGTGGCCCATCAGCTGCGAGGCGGCCTCCACCTCACCGCGATACGGGCCTACGACCGCGCCGAGCAGGGCCCGTGTCCCGGTCTCCGCCAAGGCCATCACCGCCAGCAGCGGATAGGCGGCCACCCCGGCCGCGACCTTGTACCGGCCCAACCAGGCCACGTTGTCGCCGGTCTCGGGGACCCGGGTGGACCGGCAGCCGTCGAACGCGACCGTGCGCAGACCCCGATAGGACACACCCCTCGCGCACGGGCGCCCCAGCGGACCTGCCGCAACCTCGAACAACTCCCGTAGCGGGTCCGGGCCCAGGCGCCGGCGCGCATCGGCCAGGCCGGCCTCGGTCACCGCCGCGACCAGGCGTCCCGCCTGCCGCAGTGCGCCGCACAGTGTGTCCCACACCCGCCCGTAGGAGGCGTCGGCGAACAGGGCCAGCGCCAGCACGAAGTACACCGCCACCCGGCCCGGCACCGTACGCGTCCGACCGCGGCGGCCCGGCCGGTCCAGGATGTC
>NZ_JBSFJU010000238.1:0-1080 GCF_053598215.1 Kitasatospora sp. NPDC001175
TGTCGCCTTCTCCCGTAGCCACCTCGTCTTGGTCGAGCCGGGCGACCAGTTCGTCGAGGCGGGCGATCAGTTCGTCCGGAGGCAGGTCGAGGGTGGAGAAGTTGAGCACCGCGGTGCGCAGTCGGCCCATGGTGGCGGCGGCGTGCAGGCCGTGCCCGACGACGTCGCCGACGACCAGTGCCACGCGGAAGCCGGGCAGTGGGATGACGTCGAACCAGTCCCCGCCCACCCCGTGCAGCGCCGGCAGGTAGCGGTAGGCGACGTCCAGTGCGCTCTGCTCGGGCAGTCCGCGGGGCAGCAGGCTGCGTTGCAGGGTCTCGGCCATCCGGTGTTCGCGGGTGTAGCGGCGGGCGTTGTCGATGCAGATCGCCGCGCGGGTGACCAGTTCCTCGGCGAAGGTGACGTCCTCTTCCCCGAACGGGGCGGACTGGCCCGCGCGCCAGAAGTTGACCGTGCCCAGGGTCAGACCGCGCGCCTTGAGCGTCGCGGAGATCAGCGAGTGGACTCCGTACGCGAGAATTCGGTCGGTGGTTTGCGGGTCGCGCGCCCGCCAGGAGTGCGCCTGGCGCAGGTCGGCGGCGAGCACGACGTGCCCGCTCGTCAGGGCGGTCTCCTCCGGCGTGCCGGGCAGCGGGCTGATCTGCGAGCCCACGGGGTAGAACGACGGGTCGTCGCTGACGCCGCTGGCCGCCGCACGGCGGATCCGCAGGCCCGGCACGGTGCCGAGCCGGTCCGGGAGCGGCTCGGCGCCGTACAGCACCGGCTCGGCCAGCTCGACGGTGGCGTAGTCCGCGAACCGGGGAACCACCACGTCGGCCAGCTCCTGGGCGGTGCGCTCCACGTCCAAGGTGGTGCCGACCCGCAGCCCCGCGTCGTAGAGCAGCCGCAGCCGGGCCCGCGCCGCCTCTGCCTGACCGGCCAGCGCCCGCAGCTCGGTGGTGTCCCGGATGGTTGCGACGCTGCCGGGCCCTCCGCCGAACGGCGTGGTGGGCCGGTTGTTGACGGCGAGCAGCCGGTCTCCGGCGAGGTGCACCTCGTCGGTGGCGGCCTGCCCCGACGCCAGCAGCTCGGCCAGCCCGG
>NZ_JBSFJU010000239.1:0-1053 GCF_053598215.1 Kitasatospora sp. NPDC001175
AGCATCCCGGACGCACCGGACACCAGGACCGTACCGCTCGCATCGAACACCGGCCCGGCCGTGTCGGACACCGCCGCCACCCGCGCCAGGCGCGGTGCGCGCAACGCGCCGCCGCGCACGGCGAGTTCGGGCTCACCGGCAGCCAGTGCGGCCGACAGCGCCTCGCGGGAGAAGTCGCCGCCGTCCACGTCCAGCAACACCACGCGGTCCGGGTTCTCGGCCTGTGCGGAACGCGCCAGGCCCCAGACGGGGGCGTGCACGAGGTCGTCGCCGCCGGCCACCGCACCGCGGGTCACCAGCACCAGGCGGGAGGAGGCGAACCGCTCGTCCGCCAGCCACTCCTGAAGCGTGGCGAGCACACCGTGCAGCACGGCCCGGACGGCCGGGGCGGTGTCCGCGGCCGAGTCGGCCAGCGACGCGAAGACCGCGTCGGGAACCGCCACGCCGCCGTCCACGGCCGCGCCCAGCGCCGCCAGATCGGCGAACGATTCGGCACCGGTGCCGGCCGCTCCGAGAGCGTCCGCGCCGAGCACCGCCCAGCGGCCCGCGGGTGCGGCCGAGACCGGGAGCGAGGTCCACTCCACCCGGAACAGCGACTCCACGAAGCCGCCGCCGGCACCGCGCACCTGCTCCGCGGCGATCTCACGGGAGACCAGCGACTCGACCGAGGCGACCGGCTGCCCGGACTCGTCGGCGAGCAGCAGCGAGGCGGTGTCCTCGTTGATCTCGGAGAGCCGCAGGCGCAGCGCGGCGGCACCGGTCGCGTAGAGGGTCACACCGTTCCACGAGAACGGGATGCGGGCCTGTCGGGGGCCGTCAGCGCCTTCGGGGCCGGTGATGTCCAGGCCGAGGGCGTGCAGTGCGGCGTCCAACAGCGCGGGGTGCAGGCCGTAGCGGGCGGCGTCCTCGTGCTCGCTCTCGGGCAGGCGGAGTTCGGCGTACACGTCGCCGTCCTTGCGCCAGGCGGCGCGCAGGCCCTGGAACACCGGACCGTACCCGAAACCGGCAGCGGCCAGCCGCTCGTACAGGTCCTCGACCTCGACCGCGACCGCC
>NZ_JBSFJU010000240.1:0-1033 GCF_053598215.1 Kitasatospora sp. NPDC001175
GACGGTCGGCGGGGTAGCGGCGGGCGTCCAGCAGGGTGGTCACCAGCCGATAGGAGCCGGCAAAGTCGGTGCCGTCCGAGCAGGCGATGCTGATCTGGGCCTCGATGACGCGCACCGGGACGCCGCCGATGGCCGACAGATACGAGGAGTCAGTAAGGGCCTTTCCGATCGGCGGGCGGCGGCGCTGATTGATGCGGCCCACGATCCGGGCGCCGGTGGCGTGGACAGCGGCGAGGAAGTCGTTGCCGTCGAACCCGCGATCCCACAGCACCAGCATGCTGGGGCCCAGATGGTGAAGCAGCCGGGTGGCGTAGGCAGTCTCGCCTACCCCGGTGGGGCCGAACACCGCGCCGATCACCGAGCGGGTTCCGGTCTCGACCAGCGTCATCAACTCGATCTGGGGATAGCCGCGGTGCGGGCAGCCCCCGAGCCAGGCCCGGTTGCGCTCGCTGTCGGGTGTCTTGATGGAACTGCAGCCGTCGAAGGAGACCGTGCGATAGGGGCCGAACCGCGCTCCGGGGGTGCGGGGTTGGGCCAGCGCTCCGGCCACCACCTCGAACAGGCCCTTCATCGGGGCACAGCCGATCCGGCGTCGAAGATCGCGCAGACCCTTGGCGGTCGGTGCCGGGTGCAGGTCGTCGATGGCGGCGGTCATCTTGGCCCACACCAGTTCGTATCCGACCTCCGGGAACAGGCACATCGCGAGGAGGAAGTACACCCCGACCCGCGAGGGCAGGTCCCGCAGCCTCCGCTGGACCGCACGGGTCTCCTCCAGGACGGCGTCCACCAGCTCGAAGGGCAGCCAAGGGGTCAGGCCCCCGAGGTGCCCGGCAGCGAAATGCCCTGCGGCCAGGGTGATTTCCCGCGTGAGGGTGGTCAGGGCAGGCGGCGAGGCAGAATGGACAGACAACGCGGCTCCACGGGCAGGGCGTCTTGGTCGACACCTGCTCCAACGGGGCCGCGTTGCTTGCGTTCCGCGCACTGCGGTGTACCTCGACCCTTGCCTTGCACCCCGGCCGAAATCCTTAACTAC